>JBAXXH010000029.1:0-36307 GCA_037127995.1 Methylococcaceae bacterium
CTTGGGTTTTCGGTATTGCCTATAATAAAACGCTTAAGTTGATATCTAAAAAAGCGGGTCGCAGTAACGATGTTAATGTTGACGACCTGATGGAATCCATCGGTGATCCTGCGGCTGATCCGGCTCAATACATGGAAAGCGAAGACTGGTTGAGTTGCGCGCTGGCCATACTGCCGCCAGATCAGCGAGCGGTCATCGAATTGACTTTCCATCATGGACTGCCTTATCAGGATATTGCCATAATACTTAATTGCCCTGAAAATACGGTAAAAACCCGCATGTTTCATGCCCGCAAGAAGCTTCAGATTTTTGCGGAAACTCAATAGGACTAAGACTATGAACCGCCATACTTCGCCATTAACAGATGAGCACCAACAGATAATGCTACTGTTACCTTGGTATTTGAATAAAAGCCTGGAACAGGATGAGCGGCAGCGGGTAAAAAGCCATCTCCGCAATTGTATCCTGTGCAATCGGGAAATGGTTGTCTTGCGAAAACTGGCTACAGCCGTAAAGCAATCTTCAGACTTGGATGTGGCGGCAGACGCATCGTTCGCCAGTTTGCGGTCAAAATTGCAAACCGCTGACCCGGTCCGGCAAAAACCGGTGTCAGGTAACAGCCGGACGACACTGGTTGGGTTCGAGAAACATGCACACGCCACTTCAGGTTTGTCTGTTCATACTATAAACAAAGCCGGACGATTATTGCGGTTTAGTGGCCGTGCCGGAAAATACTTTGCCATTGCCGCATCGATGCTGCTGGCAATGATTCCGGTGGTCATGCAATACGGGCGGTCGTCGGGTACAACCGACTACTACACACTATCGGATGCCAAGCCGGAGTCCCTGAAAGGAACCAAGCTGCGCATCGTTTTTTCCAAATCCTTGCCGGCTAACGAAATCAATTTATTGCTGGACAAGATTCATGGACAACTTGTTGAGGGCCCCAGTAGTGTCGGTGCCTACACAGCACGGTTGAGCACCGGTAAAGACAGTCAGGATTTAACTGCCGCCGTAGCCCTTTTGCGTAAACAACAAAATGTGCTGTTGGTCGAGCCTGTAATCGAACCGTGAGCCAGGAGGCTGTCCGAGAATAGAAAACCTACTGCGGAAAAGCCGTTTTGGTCATATTTTCCGCTCATTTTCGTTAAATAGAACAACTATTCGCCTCAAATGATCAAAAAATCTGACTCAAAATGGCTTCCCCTCGCTACGGTTTCTATTCTCGGACAGTCTCCTATTATGAAATCATTGCGATCAAGCCTGTTGTTTTGTCTGTTGGCACTATTAACCGCATGTGCAAATACAACCTATTTTCCTCTGCTGGGCGACAGTGCAACAGGAGATGATCGTCGTTTGCTGGTCACTTTTGACGACCGGACTATCAACCGGGAATTACCGGGTAACGCGCTGGATGGCTACCGGATTCGCAGTCAATATGGCAATTCCGGCTGGGGTGAAGGCATTGCGCGTGAATTGGCCGATACCTATCATTTACAGTTCGTTGCTCAATGGCCGGTTACCGCACTGGGCACGAGTTGTGTTGTCTATGAGGTTCCCAAGCGATTGCCGCTAGCGCAGGTGATGGTGGATTTGCGAAAAGACCGGCGGGTTTCATTGGTTCAACAGATGCATGATTTTCAGATGCTGGGTAACCAACAAGCTGCTTCAAGGCCTTACAGTGATCCTTATTTGCACTTGCAAGCGGGCTTCCAGTCGCTGGGGATAGCCGACCTGCACCTTATCACCACCGGCCGCGGAGTTCGCATCGCCTTGATCGATACCGGCGTTGATATTGACCACCCTGATCTGAAAGGTCAAATCAAACATTCGGAAAATCTGGCGTCGGAGCCGATTGATCACAACATGGCTGAAATGCACGGTACAGCTGTAGCCGGCATTTTGTCCGCACATCCTGACAATGGTACAGGTATTGCCGGCATAGCACCCGATTCCGAGGTTCTTGCGCTGCGTGCCTGCTGGCCAAATAAGCCAGGTTCACTGGCGGCGCACTGCAACAGCTTTACCTTGGCCTTGGCGCTTAATCAAGCCATCAATTTGGATAGCCGCATAATCAATCTCAGCCTTAGCGGCCCCGAGGATCCTTTATTGCGACAGTTGATTGAAAAAGCTCTGGAGAAAGGCGTCATCGTAATAGCCGCAGTTCCGGGGAACGATCAAATCGGCGGATTTCCAGCCAATATTTCGGGGGTAATAGCCGTGGGGCAAGGCGGCGAAACCAATAATCCCGATAATCCCCAAATTGTTGCGCCCGGTCAGGACATTCTGACCACTGTTCCGCACCAAGCTTATGACTTCATGACCGGTAGTTCATTTGCAACGCCCCATGTAGCGGGAATAGCGGCGTTATTGCTGCAATTACATCCTGATTGGCAAGCCCTTGATATCAAGCGACAGCTAAGCAGTGATTCGAATTTATTGACTGCCCGGATGCTTAATGCGGCGACAGCCCTCTCCAAACAGTAAGCTGTCAATAATCATGTTGAATCCGGAAAAACCGGTTAGTCCGCGAAAAAACGATAACATTCAAAGAGCCACTCAATTATAGGTCGTTACCTAAAGGGTGAATGGCTATGCAATACAATAATCTGATTTTGGATATTAGGGCAAGTCGGTAGTTAGTGTATCAATTAGGTAACAGTGAAAAAAAATAAAACCCGGTCTGGATTTTATCTCCAAACAAAAAGTTCAAGCGCTCAGGATAACGCCTGAAATAGCGAATTAATAAAATAACACTTTGATTTTTAGAGTGTTTCTGTCTTTACATTCTCAGCGATAAATTGTCAATCATTGGCACCATTATCTTGTTTTCTCCACTCTGCGCTAATTAAGTATTTTTTCTATGTTTCAAAAATATTACAGTCATTCCCCGTATTATTCTTAAGGCAACTCGCAATAAATAAGTCCCCCCACTTTATCGTCTCCACACGCTTCGGACACAGTTTTGTAGGAGCGGGCCATGCCCGCGAAGGCTTCTATATATAGCGGTCATGGCCCACTCTCATTAAATCGTTGGCGTTCCAGAGTCAGGCAACGATTGGGAGGCATTTATTGCAAGTTATCTAAGTTCTCCTTAAACAAAGCCTCTTTTCATGTATTAAAAATATTACAGTGACAGCTAAATGTGTCGCCGTTATTTTTAAAGATTAAAGGAAATATCCTTTTAAATCATTATGATATATTTTTGGTATAGGTTTTGCTATGTACTTTGAATGTCTACTTGATGTTTATAGTAGACCCATGCGCCTATCGTAACAGTTAGGTTAGTAACAATAGTTATCAGCAATTTAGAAAAATTATTAAAAAAACGTTTGGCGAAGACTCAAAAAAAAAATTTTAAATTCCGGGAATGAAGGATAAACGTAATGAAAAAAAATAAATTTGTAAGGGGATTATCTTTGATAATTTTTGGTGCAGTCTGTGGATGGGGGGTGGCGCATGCCAAGAATACCCCAACACATCAACCGGCGACTAACGCCGACCAGATCCAGTCTCAAAATACCAGGCACAAAATGCCTCATTCCCAAAGGAAAGAGGCGGCTGCCCGTCTGAAAGTCGCTTATGTACAGGATCGTGAAAATCGGTTGCTTACTATTGCTCACGCCCATCGTGGCTACACGGGTCAGGGTAAAGAGGGTGATCAAAAATGAACATAAACTTAACTAAATCGATCAGGCAAATCTTGTTGGTGTGTAGTACCGCCACCTTCGCCGCGAGTACGCTGGCTACCGTCGGAATCCAAAACCCGCCGCCGGGCCCCGGTGATATACCGGACTATTTCGGTGTCACGGGCAATTACGCCAACAGTCCGCAGCCGGTTTTGACCGAGGTCGCCATTATTGATAATGGTAAAGGCGGCGGCGCAACTGCGACCGCAGCAACCAACCCTGACGGCAGCATTAAAAGCATCTCAGTCGGTGCTGCGGGGGCAGGCTACATTTCTCCCCAGGTCACCATCACAGACAGCGCCACCGGTGGAAACGGTGCCCAAGTGTCCGCAGTTGTTGGAATCACCACCAACACCACAACATCAACTAATCCTAACGGCATTATTACCGGCATCACTGTTTGTGGTACTTGCGGTGGATCAGGCTATAGCGCTGCAACAATTGTTAACATCACTGATGCCGCTGTTCCAAGCGCTAACGCCTTTGCGAACGTAACAGTTGATGCTAACGGCGTTATTACCGGCGTCAATGTCTCTAACGGCGGATCAGGCTATGTTTCACCCCAGATAAGCTTCAACGACCCTGCCACCGGCGGCACCGGTGCCACTGCGGGCGTAGCAGTTGATACAACAAACGGCGGCATTATTACCGGCCTTACTGTTGATAATACCAACACATTAGGACAATATAGCGCTCAAACAACGGTTTTGATCACTGATGCTGATCTTGCCATCACGCCCGCCACAGTCGCCACTGCGGATGTAATAGTTGATGCAAACGGCTTAATTACCGGCTTCAAGGTTACTAGTCCTGGATCGGGTTACGTTACACCCGTTGCAACCATCACTGATCCCAACTACCATGCTTCCGGCTCAGGTGCCACTGCGTCCGCAGTCGTTGGAACCACCACCACAACCACATCAACAACAGCACCTGACGGCGTTATTACCGCTTTCACGATCCCTAACGGCGGATCAAATTATAGCTCTGGGGCAACGGTTCAGATCACTGACACGACCACCCCAGGCGGCTCAGGCGCTTCTGCGAATGTAATAGTTGATGCAACAGGCACCATTACCGGTTTCACTAATATTGTCGGCGGAACGGGCTACGTTTCACCCAGTGTTGCCATTGTAGACAGTCCTCTCGGCTCGGGCTTTAATGCGACCGTAACCACGGACACCACGGGCTTAACGACTGGCACTCTGGGCGCGGTTACCGGCTTCACTATTACCGGGGCCGGTTCCGGCTACCGTTCGCCAACGGTCTCTATCACAGACCTTTCCAACTTGCCGGGCGGCACAGGTGCCATAGCGGCGGCAACCACCTATGACTATGCGGCGACGACTCCAGGGGCTTACACAAGCGGCATCCAGGATGTCCAGGTGCTCCATGGCGGCAACAACTATACGGCGGCTACCCAGGTAATCGTCAAGGGTTTTAGTATTGATCCGAAGACCAACCTGCCTAATTATACGGCTGCGAATGTGGTTCCCAACATTGTAAATGGTGTTATTACCCCTGATGCTACCCATCCCGGCGGCTTTACCATCGTACACACCGGTAAGGGCTACGACGTCCCCAAGCCTCACGTCGGTCTGAAGAAATTCGTCGATCTGTTGCCGGGTATTCCCGGGGTTTCCTCGTATACTTCAGCGGCCGGTTATACCAACGGCACCACCAATCTGGGGCAAGCGCTGCCGTTGGCAGTTCCGGACACGACGACCTTCCCGGGCTCCGATTACTATGTGATCGCCGAGAATGCGTACACTCAACAGATGCACAGTGACCTGCCGGCTACCCATTTGCGCGGTTACATTCAGCTTAATTATGGCACCGATGGAGCTGGTAATAACACAGTAGCCCCGCCAACACGGAACCAGTATCTGGGCCCGATCATCGTCGCCCAGAAAGAGCGTCCGGTGCGCATCAAGCTGGTCAACCAATTGCCGATTGGCGATCCAGGCAAGCTGCCTTTCCCGGTCGATCATACCTACATGGGCGCTAGCGGAAAGGACGCCAAAACAGGTAATCTCCTTGATACCGACAACCGCACTGCCATGCATTTACACGGTGGCAATACCCCGTGGATCAGCGACGGTACTCCCCGCCAGTGGATCAAACCTGCAGGTGAAGTTGGCAATAAGAGGGGCGTCAGCGCAACTGATGTGCCGGATATGTGGTACGATGCCAGCGGTAACCTGATCAATGATCCCGCCAATTGCAAGCAAGGTACGACCACTTGTACGACGGCTGGCGCGACCAATTATCCTGGCGATGCCGCACTGACCTTCTACTACACCAACGACCAAAGCGCCCGCTTGATGTTCTACCACGACCACGCGGAAGGCATCACCCGCCTGAATGTCTATGACGGTATGGCCGCCGGTTATTTGCTGCAGGATCCGACCGAGCAGGATCTGGTCAACGGCACGAATAATTCAGGAAACAACTTGGCTGGCTACAAAGTCTTGCCTCCTCTTGAAGACACCATCCCGCTGGTGTTTCAGGAAAAGACTTTCGTACCTGACAATACCGCGCCGGTGTTAAATTTTTACGGCCCCTTCGCTTCCCAGCTCAACTCCTCGGATCCCACCTGGCGCTGGACCAGCGGTGCAGTTGCTCCGGGTCCAAACGGCAATGGCGACCTCTGGGTTCCCCATGTCTTTATGCCCAATCAAAATCCGGGTGATATTTCCGGTGCCAACAATTTTGGGCGCTGGGATTACGGCCCGTGGTTTTGGCCGCCGTTCACCGGCATTACGCACGGACCGGTCGTTAATCCTTATTACGATGCCAAATGCATCTCCACAACGACTAACTATTGCGAAGGGCAGTATATACCGGGCGTGCCTAACGGCAATACCCTGACTGGGGCGCAATTAACGGCTCTAAACTATGACCCTGCCCTTCTGACCTTGGGTGAGCCTACCGGCACGCCGGAAGCATTTAACGACACCCCGCTGGTCAATGGCACGGTTTACCCGGTGCTTAAGGTGGATCCGAAGCCATACCGTTTGCGTATGCTGAGTGTCGGCAACGACCGCATGCTTAATCTGTCGCTGGTGGTTGCCGCGAGCAATACCGGTCCGGTTACCGCTGACCAGAACGCCGCGCCGGCTCCCAACACCTCGGTGTTGTGCGACGGGACGACGACAGTTGATCGGTCACTATGTACCGAAGCCAAGATGGTGCCTTTCAATGCCGCTCAGCATAAAGTTTCTAAATTTCCGGACTGGTGGTATAGCCCGCAAAAAGGCGGCGTAACGTTTGATGGCCGTCCCTCAGGCGTGTTTGATCCGGCTACCCGGGGTCCCGCGATGGTTCAGATTGGCACCGATGGCGGCTTTTTGTCGACGCCGGTAGTGATCAAAAACCAGCCGGTTAACTTTGAGTACAATCTGAAAAATATCGTCGTTACCAATGTCAAGGAACATGCGCTGCTGCTAGGCCCTGCCGAACGCGCCGATGTTGTGGTTGACTTTAGCAACTTCGCCGGTTCCACCTTGCTGATGTATAACGACGCGCCAGCGCCGATGCCGGCGTTTGACTTGCGCCTGGACTACTTTACCGGCGATTATGACAACACCGACACCGGTGGCGCGTTCTCGACTCTGCCAGGCTACGGACCCAACACCCGCACGCTCATGCAGATTCAGGTTAGCGGTTCTGGCGGCTCCCATCCTGTGGATGACTACAACAAAACCACTTTTGCAGCTCTAACGACTGCCGTGCAAACGGCGTTTAGAACCAGCCAGGAGCCGATTATCATCCCGCAGGCTGCGTACAACGCGACTTATAATTCGGCCGTCAACGATAGTACGCTGGCAGGTAATACCAACCATAACCTGGCACTGATTCAGGATTACTCGCTGAACTTCACGCCTTATGCCAGTCCCGCAACCAGTGGCGCGGTCAATGGGACTGTGTTGATGGACATGCAGCCAAAAACCATCATCGAAGACTGGACGATGGATTATGGCCGCATGAACGCGCTGCTCGGTGTAGAACTTCCCAGAACGACGGCGACCACCAATACCGCGCTGCCCTTGGGTTATACCGATCCGCCCACCGAGCTGGTCAAAATATCGCCCAACGACGGTTCGGCGGTCGGCAGCACACCGCTGACGGACGGCACCCAGTTGTGGAGAATCACCCACAATGGCGTTGACTCCCATGCGATCCATTTTCATCTGTTCCATGTGCAGATCGTCAACCGGGTCGGCTGGGACGGCATGATTCGTCCGACAGAACCCAATGAGCTGGGCTGGAAGGACACCGTGCGGATGAATCCGCTGGAAGACGTCGTTGTGGCTCTGCGTCCAAAGCAGATGCTTAATCTGCCGTTCAAGGTGCCCAACAGCCATCGTCTGATGGATACCAATCAGGCGGCAAACGGAGGCCAGAACTTCTTCAACCTGGATCCGCAAACCGGCAATGCATCCACCGTCAACAACCAAAACATCAACTACGGTTGGGAATACGTCTGGCACTGCCATATTCTGGGTCATGAAGAAAACGACATGATGCGGTCTATCGCCGTGGCACAAACCCCGGATGCGCCTACCATCGGGTTGGCTACAGGAACGGGTACTTCAGTTACCGTCAACTGGACCGACAACTCCATCATCTCCAACTGGGTTACCATCCAGCGGGCTTTGGATAGCGGCTTCACTACCGGCTTGACGCCGTTTAATGTAAAAGTGGATGAGTGTACTGTTCAGGCGGGTTGTGCCAGAAGCTATGTTGATAACGCTGTACCGGTCGGAACCTCGGTTTATTACCGGGTTATGGCCAACAACACTGTGGGTGGTGGCGATGTTAATGGCGCGTTGCCAACTACGTTGGTTAACACGTTGACGCCCGGTTTTGCCGGCTACGACAACGTGACGGCCGAATCAACCTGGTCCGGCAGCGTATCGCGAGTGGTTACTCCGATTGCTGGTGTCAATAATGCCAGCCTGACCTTCGCAGGTCAGTTGGTCAACACAACCAGTGCGGCGCAGTTGGTTACGGTCAGCAATACCGGTACCGGCAATCTGACTTTCCCCACCACCGCTTCCGTGAGTGCGAACTATGCCGTCTCGGCTAACACTTGTACTACGGTTGCACCAGGGGCGAGCTGTACAATCAGTGTGACATTCACACCGACAACAACAACCGGATCGTTTCCGGGTACGTTGACAATTCCCACCAATGATTCGGCTACGGGCCATAATCCTTTGACCGTATCACTGACGGGATCCGTTGCAGTGCTGAATGCCGCCACAGGCTTGACTGCCCATGCGACATCCAGTACACAAGTAGCTTTGTCTTTTACCAACACGTCTAATGGTGAAACAGGTTATCAGGTGTTAGCGCAACTGCCACCCGTTGCCCCAGGAACTCTGGGTGTGATAAAGGGTACTGCGGCTCAAAAGACCCTGACCTTCACGTTACCGACCAACAAGGGTTCTGGTTATGCAACAGCGCCAAGCGTCACGATCACCGGTCTGAACGCTAATGTTACTTGTCCGGCTCCAATCGTTACGCTTGTTAATGGGTCTGTCTCTGCGGTTTCGACTGTGACTTGTTCTAATACTGGAACCAATGGTAATTGGAACAACCCAACCCTGGGGGCGACCTTTACGGGTGGCACTTCAACGGCGATGACTGTACTGCCTGCGGCTAATGTCAATCTGACACCTGCCTCCCCGGCGCAAAATGCTCCGGCTACGGCAGTAGTTACGATGCCTGGTACATTGACGGCATACAATTACAGCTTTCAGGTAGCGCCTTTGTTTAATGCAACAGTGGGTGCAGTAAGCAACACTGCAACGTTGGACTTGACAGCGGCACCGCTTGCTCCGGCAAACTTTGCAGCGACTCAAGGTACTGCGGGCACGCTCAATCTGTCTTGGACGCCTGTGGCAAATGCCGTGACCTACAACCTGCAAGCGCGGACCAACACTGCAGGTACCTTGTCAGCCTGGAGCGCCAGCACTGTGATAGCGGGTAATGTCGGCAACTACGTCTTCACCGGCACTTCTGGAAAGATCTACCAGTTCCAGATCAACGTTGTGAATCCTAAGGGTACTTCAGCTTATGCTACTTATCCCTTGTCAGGTGGCAGCGGTGCGGTGTTGGGTGGAGCGGTAATTGGTGGTGGTCAGGTTATCGGCATGTCCGGGGCTCTGGGCGGTACGGGCTACTTGATTGCTCCGACGGTTAGTATATCCGGTGGTACTCAAGTCAAAACGAATGCCGCTTTGGGTACTGTGCCGGCACCGAGCGCGACCTATGCGGTTGCATCAGGCACTGTGATACCAGTCACCACCGCAGGCAATGGTTATTCCGTTGCCCCGTTAGTGACAGTGTCGGCGCCTAATGCGGCAACGGCTACTGTGGTTGGAACTAATATCACTGCCACCGCCACTTGGCAAACAGCTGGCGCAAAGACGGTGACTCTGACGGCTGCCAACCAAGGTTCCGGTTATGCCGCTGCAGTAACACCTGCTCAGGTAACTGTGACTTGGGGCAACAGAACGGGTACTGTCACTGCCGTAACCATGGGAACTGGCACAACCGCTGGCAAAGTGATTTCCATAGCGATCACGATGCCGGCAGGTGCGACCAACGCTGCATCCAGGCCAACGGCGATCACCATCGCCGCACCGGCCAAGACGCAAGCGGTCGCAACCGCCACGGTGGCGAACAACGTCGTGACTGGCGTGACGATCACTACTGCCGGTGCAGGGTATGTAACGGCACCGATCGTTTCGATCGGAGCGGCAAACGTCACATCGGTGGCAGCAACAGCTACAGCGACTGTAGCGGGTGGCGCGGTGACCGGTTTCACCGGTCTGCCGTCAGGTACCAACTACACGACAGCGCCGAATGTGAGCCTCACCCCGGTTCTGGGCATCGCTGCACCGTAACCTTGGAGAATGGGTTATAGCCAGTAGACTGTAGGGAGTGCAACGGAATACGGGGCATTGGAGCCACGAAACCCCGGATTCCGCAAGTGCCATCCAGGCTATCAGCTAGCTGGAAATACGGGTTGACAAAATACCGTCAACCCGATTTTTGAATAAAAACCGGGTCAACGGCACTCTCGTTGACCCACTTTAAACAAGGTCGGGAGGGATTCCCGATCCTTTTTTGGATGGTATCGAAACCTTCGGTGTCATCCAAAAAAGGAACAATAGCTGGACAGGAAAGAGGGTTCAAACAGTGTAGGGGGCAGATAAACAGATGTTTACCATCTTATGGACTACACTTACAAATGAAAATTGGATCAATGCTATCCCCGTTGACCGGCCGAGATAAAAATTTTTTAAAACAATCTGTACAAGAGGAAAGGAATAATGAAGAAAAAGCAACAACAGAGAGTGGAAGCAGCCTTATGTTATACGCAGAATCAAATGTCTTTGCTTCAGTTGCAGGCATCCACAAATTTACCTTTGACCGGCTTCAACGGTGCCCTGCGGAGCGCAGGAAAAGTGTTCGCCGCAGGGGCTGTGCTCTGTGCATCACTGGTTTCGCTCCCGGCTGTTGCCAGTACGCTTTATTCCCAGCCGGTGTCCTCTAGCTGGCTTAACTTTAAGGACTCGTCGACCAGCAATGGCTGGCTCTATGACCATTTTGTAGCCACCCAATCCGGTACCGTTTCAAACATCACCTGGCAAGGCGAAAAGCAACCCAGTGGCAATAGCGGGTTTATCATCACGATCCTCCAGGGTTTGGTCGGTTCACCGGGTCTTCCCGAACTCTCAACCGTGACGCCTCTGCTGAAGAACACTGGGTCGGGCAACGCCGGACAGACCGCCGGTAACGGGTATTATAACTTTACTATGGATCTGCCGACTTCGTTCAATCTCGTCAAGGACTCCAGTTACTGGATTAACATTGAATCCAACGGCGCTGCGTGGGGTTGGGCCAGTGGCACCGGTGGCATTCCTTATAATCCTTCTATTCCTAATATTAATATTCAGTATTGCAATGCAACTTATAGTTGTACTGGAGGTGATGCCCACCGTGCGTTCTCCCTTAACGGTACGCTGGTTACGGCTGTACCTGTGCCTGCTGCTGTCTGGTTATTTGGTAGTGGCTTGACGGGTTTATTGTCATTTAGCCGTCGTAAAAATAATACAGCCGAGTAGGGTGGGCAGGCTTTATCTGCCCACCGAACGATTCATGAATTTCGCCTCATACCCTTGGGTCTGGGGCATTTTTTGAAATTCGTAGGGTAAATTTTAATTTAATTGGAAAAAATTTGTGCAAAAACAACAACTAATAGAAGCGGCTTTTATCAGTGAGCACGGTCGAGTTTCTTCGCCCCGGTTATCGGTAACCAACTCTTTGCCTTTGCCCAGGTTCAATGGTGCCATGCGGAGCGCCGGAAAAGTGTTTGTCGCAGGGGTCGTCCTGTGTGCATCGCTGGCCTCGCTCCCGGCTTTTGCCAATACGCTTTATTCCCAACCTCCTGTAACCGGCCAATTCAGTAGCACCCTGGGTTCGCAAGCAGATGCGGGCTTCTCGAATAGCGCAGCCTGGGTCAATGACGATTTTTTAGCCACCCAATCCGGTGCCGTTTCGAACATCAGCTGGCAGGGCGACGCGCAACCCACGGGCAATAGTGGCTTTACCATCTCGATTTTCCCGGCTGTCGTTAATGGCAATCCATACACACCGGTTCTTCCCGAACTCGCAACCGTGGCACCGCTGATGACCTTTACTGTGTCAGGCAACGCCGGCCAGACCTTGAACTCGGTTAACCTATATAACTTTAACGCGGTTCTGCCAACCCCGTTTACTCTCGTCAAGGGCACCCGCTACTGGCTTAATATTGAATCCAACGGAGTTCATCCGTGGGGTTGGGCCAATGGCTCCGGTGGCAACTTTTCAATTAATTATTGCCAACAAGGGCCTTACGTATGTACCGCAGGCGTTAGCGACCGGGCTTTCTCCCTCAATGACACAGCGGTTACCGCCAGTTTAGGGTCGGGTGAAGCCGGGTTCGCCTACCCGCTCACGGCTTTGGCGGGCACCCATCATGGCAATAGCCTGGCGGATCCTGCCAAGGTTCCGCCAGGTATAATGGTCAAACAGGGGGCAACGACGCTTTTAATCTCAGGTACGCCGACCCTGGCAGGAAACTATCAGTTCGCGGTCGTCGGCAATGCCACCGATGATATTTTCAACATTAAGATTGTCAGCCGCGTGGCACTGTCCACAACTTCGCTCCCTAATGGCACAGAAGGCGTCGCATATTACGCCTCTGTTGCCGCCACTGGCGGAGAGACGCCCTATAACTGGGCCATCTCCGGCTTGCCAAAGGGTTTAACTTACGCGGTTTCCAAGGACACCAAAACAGTATCTCTTTCCGGCGTCCCTGTTGCCGGGACTGCGGTGCCAGCGCCTTATAAAGTAGCTGTCACCATCATTGACGCCGCCAAGGGCGCAATCAATCAGCCGCAACTGGGCTTGACTATAGGTCACTGATTACCCGTGTAAGATGGGCAGATTTATACGCTCACCGGACGATTGATGGATTTTGTCTCATGCCCTTGGTGCTGGAGCTTTTTTTGAAATAAGTAAGACAGATCTTCGGCCAGGCCTCAGGGCAGCTTCTGTGGTACAGAGGGAATACCCCATCCAGCCGAGGTATAATCCATGGCGGGTCGTGACGCTCCTTCGACTGACTTCTGCTCTGGCTAATCCACCCATTCTTGGATAAAATGCAGCCATACATTTTTAATGGGGGCGAATCCATGCACAAACGAATGACGATCTCGATTGATGAAGCCGTGTATGACGGCTTGGTACGAGTCGTCGGGCGGCGCAAAATCAGCCAGTTTCTTGAGGACTTGGTCTGTCCTCCTGTGGTGAATGACGACCTGATATCCGGTTATCAAGCCATGGCAGCAGATACTGAGCGCGAGCGCGAGGCCTTGGAGTGGAGAAATGCCCTGATTGGCGATGTGTCCGATGTTTCGAGGCGAAGTCTGGTGGGTGGATTTTGATCCGGCCTTGGGTGGTGAAATACGCAAGACACGGCCCTCCGTGATCGTGAGCAATGACGCGGCAAATGCCGCACTGAATCTGCTTCAGGTGGTACCGCTGATCAGCAATACGGGGCGGTTGTACCCCAGTGAGGTTATCCTGAGCGAAGCCGAAGGGATCAGGGCAGGCATCACAACGCAACTACAACTTTTTTAACGCGGACTTTATTCGCGGGTTTAACTATTTATGAGGTCACAATGATGATGCAAAAAAAATGGAACGGGCTGGCGGCCCTGTTAATGGGTTGCGCTTTGGTGCCGGTGGCGAACGCTAAAGAGGCACACGCGACCAAACTTCCCAAAGCAACTGAACAGCTTGCACCTGCTACGACAGAAAAGACCGACAAAAAGAAGGTTAGCTACGGTATCGGTGTCGATATCGGCCGGAACTTTAAACGCCTGGGACTCGATCTGGATTTGGATGTGCTGACCAAAGGCCTCAAAGATGCCAATGCAGGTAAAAAGCTCGATCTTTCAGAGGACGAATTGCGCACGATCATGAGCAACTATCAAAATGAGTTGAAGGAGAAACAGGTCATTGCCCTGAAAACGATAGGCGATGCCAATCAAAAAGCGGGCGAGGCATTTTTGGCCGAGAATGCCAAAAAGGAAGGTGTGGTCAGTCTGCCGAGTGGCTTGCAGTACAAGATTCTTACTAAAGGCACAGGCAATATACCGGGTTCTGAAGATACGGTGTCATGCAATTACCGGGGTACGCTAATCAATGGCACGGTCTTCGACAGCTCAACCGGCAAGCCCGCGTTATTTAAGGTTGGTGGCGTTATTCCCGGCTGGCAGGAAGCGTTAAAGCTGATGCCGGCGGGATCTAAATGGCAGATTTTTATCCCTCCGCAACTGGCTTATGGTCAGCGGGGTGCCGGTCGTGACATCGGGCCAAACGCCACCTTGATATTTGAAGTGGAGTTGATCGCTATTCAGGCAGATGAAGCGAAACCAACTACACATTAAATCAGGTTTACAGTCTGATTTATTAATTTTATTAGGAAATTTACATAATGCCAAAAGCTGCTTTTTCTTCAGGTACTCGTAGGGAATCTTCATGGTTGTTGTCAAGCCGCTGGTTACTCTGTTTAGGGTTGGCTTCCCTGGCGTTAATGGCGAGTGCCGAACAGCCGGTTACCGGTAGCGAGGAAGTGGAGCTGGGTAAACGAATTTATATGGAAGGTATTTTACCGTCCGGTGAGCCGTTGATTGGCAAGCGTCTGAACGCTGTCGATGTTGAAGGGGCTTCTGCTGCCTGTGAGACCTGTCATCGGCGTAGCGGTATGGGAAGTCTGGAAGGTAATATTGTAGTAACACCTATTGCCGGCCGCTTTTTGTTTGCTACGGAGGATAATCGTCCACTTGCCTTGGTTGATCCGCGTGCAGCCAAAAACTTAACCAGAGCACATGCACCTTATACAGAAGCGTCTCTGGGCAAGTCACTCCGCGAGGGCGTTAATATCAATGGAAGCCCACTGAGTCCTTTGATGCCAAAATACGCGTTAAGCGATGTGGAGATTAAGGCGGTAACGGCTTATTTGCGGCAACTATCCGCTGAGCTGTCGCCCGGTGTCGGTGCCGATACCCTGCATTTTGCGACTATAATTACGCCAGGTGTAGATCCGAAACAGACTGAAGTGATGGTGAAGATGATTCGCTCAGCTTTTGCCCAGCGCAATGCCAGTCAGCAATCATATTCCGGACGTATGCGTTCGCCTCTGGATCTTATTCCTCGTACTTTGCGCAATTGGGAGTTGACGGTTTGGGAATTGCAGGGAGCACCGGATACCTGGGGTACGCAATTAGTTGAAAAATATAGTAAAGAACCTGTTTTTGCGGTAATTTCCGGACTTTCAACGACCACTTGGGCACCGGTAGATGCATTTTGTCAGCAGGAAAAGTTGCCGTGTTTGTTTCCCAGTGTTGCTTTGCCGCCAGCCCGGACGGATTTTTATTCGCTTTATTATTCTCGGGGTGTAGCGTTGGAGGCAGACGTTCTCGCTAGGCATTTACGGGATCAAGGAAAAAAAGCACCGCACCGGTTGGTTCAAATCTACCGGGATGACGAGGTGGGACGTGGTGCGGCCAATGCGCTGGCCAACGCTTTGCAAGGTTCTGATGTTAAGGTTGAAAATCGTGTGCTTTACGGTCAGGAACCGGCAGATTTGAAAGCGGCATTGAAAGGTCTTTCCAGTAAAGATACGGTCATGTTGTGGTTGCGTCCGGCGGATTTGTCTGCGGTCAACAAAGCTGCACAAAAACAGCCACCCGCTGTCGCTTATCTATCCGGGTTTTTGGCGGAGGATAACTATGACTTTGTGTCAAAGTCCTGGAAGTCTCATGTTCAGGTAGTTTATCCTTATGAATTGAGTGATAATCGTCAGAAAAATGTAGCAACGATGAAAGAATGGTTAAAAACCTGGCAACTGCCATTGGTTAACGAGGCATTTCAGGCCGAGGTTTTTTTTAACGTGTTGTTCTTGACTGACCTTAGTTCTCAAATGCTGGATAATTTTTATCGGGATTATATGGTAGAGCGTGCCGAGGACATGTTGAGCTCGGGTTCCAATGTCTCAGCCTATCCGTACTTAAGCCTTGCTCGTGAACAACGCTTTGCTTCCAAGGGGGCTTATATTGCGCACCTTGCCCCGGATGGCAAGTTGGTGGCTGATTCCGGGTGGATAGTGCCGTGACCTTACAGAAAACAAATGACATAACCCACTGAAAAATAATATGTATTACTTTAATCAAACCAAGCATGTAATGAGTCGGTGGGCTACGCTGCCTCTTATCATTTTCTGTGTTGTTTTCTGTTCGTTGTATCCTTTAAGGGCCGCCGCGTTAAATGATTCCGGGCAAAAAACGGCTGCTCCCGACGTTATCCGTACTATTGTCAATTACGAAGTACCTGATGTTGACATGGTTCGTCAGGATGGCAAAAAATTAGTTTTTAGCAAAGAATTAGACGATGGCCGTCCGGTGATTCTCAATTTTGTATTTGTCTCTTGTTCGGCAATCTGCCCGATGCTGAGTCATGTATTTTCAAAAGTCGAAACGAAATTAGATAAGGAAGGCAAGAAAGCGCACTTAATATCTGTTTCAATTGATCCGGAAAGCGACACACCCGCAATATTAACTGAATATGCCAAAAAATTTGGTGCGGGATCAGATTGGGATTTTTACACGGGTACCCGAGAGGCCAGTATCGCTATTCAAAAGGCTTTCAATGTTTATCGAGGTGACAAGATGAACCATACGTCTGTCATTTTTATTAGAGCAGAGGCGGGTAAACCTTGGCTTAGGTTGGAAGGCTTTATAAGTCCTGATGAAGTCATTGGTGAATACGATAAGATAATGAAACAAAATAATGCGGGTTAGTGTGCTTAATGCCGCACACCTTTTCAATATGGCCTATAACGTTTGTAATACCAAGCCAATTCAATAAAGAGATTAATATTTGCACAAGAAAAATAGCGGGTGTTTCTTGGCACTGTTAGAATGCCTGTTACTCGATGTTCAAGTTTTTATTCATTGATTTTAAAAAATGATGTAGGGGAATCTATTAAATCATAGCTGAGCCCAGAAGCTAACCTAATGACGAGCTATAGTCGCGACGTAGGCGTCGCTCCCACCGTGGGAGCGACGCCTACGTCGCGACTAACGAAAACAGCTTGATTTATCTGGGATTACCTCAGTAAAGCTAAAAAAACTGGAACAACGAGTGTTAAAAATTATTTAAAAGGCTGTGTAATGAAACCAGAAAATACCTTGTTTGATACCCATATCAGTCTCGCTCATGGCAACGGAGGACGACTGATGCGGGAGTTGATTGATCAGCTGTTTGCCCGTCACCTAAAAAATGATCTGCTGGATACGCGCACCGATGCTTCGTTTATTCCGCTGGATCTTAAGGCGGGTGATGTGGTCATTACCACGGATGGCTTTACCGTTGAGCCCCTTGAATTTCCGGGTGGCAATATCGGCAGTCTGGCAGTACATGGCACGGTCAATGATTTGGCGGTTTCTGGAGCCAAACCGCTTTATTTGACACTAAATGCCTTTATTGAAGAAGGTCTGGAAATTGCCTTGCTTGACCGGATTGTTGAAAGCATGGCAAAAACCTGTCAGGAATGCGGGGTAAAGATAGTCGCTGGCGATACTAAAGTGCTGCGACGAGGGCAGGGCGGTGGTATTTATTTTGCGACAACCGGCATCGGAATGCGTAACCGCGATTTGCAATTGGGCATAGACCGGATAAAGCCCGGTGATGCCATTTTGCTGAGCGGTACGGCGGGTGATCATGGTACGGCGGTGATGTTGGCACGCGAACAATTTGGTTTGAGTGGCAGTTTAAAATCAGATGCAGCGAATGTTTTTCCCATTACCCAAATTTTAATTGAAACGCCCGGCTTGCGTTTTATGCGCGACCCAACCCGGGGCGGTATTGCTACAATTGCTCATGAAATCGCGCAGGCAACCGGTAATGCCGTGCGCTTTTATGAGAACAAAATTCCTGTTAACGAGCAGGTTAGAGCCGTTGCCGAAATGCTGGGTTATGACCCTTTATATATGGCTTGCGAAGGACGTGTACTGGCCGTTATCGATACGGCTTATGCTGAAGCGGCGATACAGAATCTGCATAACGCAGGTTATTTGGACGCGGCAATAATAGGCAAGATAGAGATTGGCTATCCACACGCCCTGATTGAAACCGAACTGGGTGGAGAACGTATTTTACAAGAGCTGGAAGAAGATCCTTTACCGCGTATTTGTTAATACGAATTGCTAAAATTCGTTGTTCCAGTTTTTTTAGCTTGACTGAGGAAATTCCGGATAAATCAAGATGTTTTCGTTAGTCGCGACGCGGGCGTCGCTTCCACGGTGGGAGCGACGCCTGCGTCGCGATTATAGCTCGTCATTAGGTTGGCTGTTTGGTCTCAGCTATGATTTGATAGACTCACAAGCATCATTTTTTAAAATCAATGAAAAAAACTTGAATATCGAGTAAAAGCTTAGGCTATAGATTGTCCACGAAAAGTATGAAGTCTTTAAACGTTTCGGTCGGGGTTGCAAACCCCGACCGGCGTTATGAACGGCATCGCTTACACAGCAAAAAGACACCAAGAACATGAAGTTTTACCTTTTTTTTTCACCATGAACCCGATAAAGCAGGGGTTTTGGGGCTTTAAAATGACTCCCTTATTTAGCAGGGTGGTTGTCACCGTTTATGGTGTAGCTCTCCAGGATAAGATGCCAGGCCTGTTCAGCCGTTTCAGCGTACTGAATAAGGTTGCGGTCACTTTGTGTGATAACGCCTTCTTCAACCAGCATTTCAAAGTTAATGAGCTTGTTCCAGTAATCCTTTCCAAACAGAATGACGGGAATGCGTCTGACTTTTTTGGTTTGAATCAGGGTAAGTGCTTCAAAAAGCTCATCCATGGTTCCAAATCCGCCCGGAAACGCGACCAGTGCGGCGGCCCGCATTAAAAAGTGCATTTTACGAATTGCGAAGTAATGAAACTGAAAGCACAGTTCGGGGGTGATGTAAGGGTTAGGTTTTTGCTCACCCGGTAGCACGATATTAAGCCCCATACTTTTGCCGCCCACATCGGCTGCGCCCCTATTAGCCGCCTCCATAATGCCGGGGCCGCCACCGGTTACGACGGTTAATGGTTGATTAAGGCTTTTTTCACCCACTGTTATCAAGGTTCCCAGTTTACGGGCTTCATCGTAATAACGGCTTTTATTCAACATGCGGCAGGCAATGGCCACCTCATTTTCAAGGTCAGGGTTACTTGGGTTTGTATCTAGGTTATGTTCTGCATTATGTAGTGCTTGAAGTGCCGCTTCATTATCATAAACCCTTGCACTGCCAAAAATAACTATCGTAGATTGAATGTTTTGCTCTAATTGAACCAATTCAGGTTTAAGCAGTTCAAGTTGCAGGCGGACGGGTCGCAGTTCATCACGCATGATAAAATCAAAGTCATCATAAGCCAATCGATAAGACGGCGAATGACTCTGTGGTGTGCCGTAATCATAAGAGACACTGGCAGCATCCTGTTTTGCTGAGGGAAAAGGACTTTCGCTGGGTATTAAGGTTTTTTTTGCCATCTGCTTATCCTTGATAAGGTAGTGTAAAATGAAAACTTTTTCTACGTAAAGGTTCAACAAGACTTTACGGGTTGAATCGGGATAGCGCTTTTTTGATAAGTTTTGTCCCGTTTGCGGAGTAGGTGTTTTTGCTCTGGAAGCGTTGGAGAGCAAAGTTTTTCTGGACAACTATTCGTTGTTTATTTCTATCAAAACAAGCGACTGGTGGTAGTATTGTAATATTAGGCAGCGGTTAGGTTAAAAACTGATTATTTTATGATGGATATAAGTTGTATGCAGGTAAGTATATTGGCAAATCGGGTGAGTATGTTTGATTGGAGAAAATTATTTTTTTTGCAAAAAAATAATTTAAAAAAACAGCTTGGGCAAAATGAACAAAAAGCATGTTTAAAAAAGCCCGGTGCTATTGCCTTGACTGGTTTGGTGGTGCTTTTTTTGCTGGGTTTGCCAAGTCAAGCAGTAGTGGCTGAAAGCATAATCAATCAAATAACGGGTAGGTTTACTGAAGAAAGTACCAACCCAAAACTTGGGCAAGAAACGGTGCCTGCTGAGGTTATAGGCAGCGAAAAAAGTGTGGCAACTGAAATTAACGCCATCATTACGACAGAGCGGCATCCTTATCTGATGTTGTCCAATTTTGTTAATCGTACGAAAGATCTTGAAGCGCTTTATAAAATTGCCGGTGACCAGTTGTTGTGGCTAGGCAATGCAGATGCTGAAAAAAATATTCTTGAAGTTCTTGATTTATTGGATAGCGCTTCGACCAACGGTTTAAATGCGGCAAACTATGACACCCGGACATTACGGCAAAAATTGCCTGTTGCCTTAACGCTGGCAGCCGATAATTACCAGCAACTGGCGGTCTATGACACAGCTATAAGCTTGTCTTTGTTACGTTTTCTTCATGATTTACATTATGGTCGGGTAAATCCACAGGGGTTAAATTATAAGCTGAAGTTAAGGGAAAAAAAGCTGATGGATTTGCCAATGCTGATTAAAGACAGCTTGGCCAATGGCACTATTAAGCAATTACCGTTATTGGTAGAGCCTAAATTACAACAGTATCAAAAGTTAAAGTCAGCATTAACAACTTATCGCCTGCTTGCGCAAAAATCGCCGGTTTTTCAACTACATTCTGAAAAGCCTATAAATCCGGGTGACAATCTACGACAAACTGAAGAGCTACAGCGATTTTTAGAGTCGGTAGGGGATATGCCGGGAGAAGGGGGTAGTAGTGCCAAGAAATCAATGCGTTACACCGGAAAAATCGTGGCAGGCGTGAAAAAATTCCAGCTTAGGCATGGCATAAATCCTGATGGGGTGATTGGCAAGGGAACGCTTGCGGCCATGAGTGTGCCCTTAAGTGAAAGAGTGACACAAATTGAACTGGCCATGGAGCGGTTACGGTGGTTACCCGAGCTTAATCCAGGGCCTTATATTATTGTTAATATTCCGGCTTTTCAATTATGGGCCTTTGATGACATAGATCAGTTTAATTCCGAGATTGCCAATATGAGAGTGGTGGTTGGTAAGGCGCTTAAAAACGAAACGCCCGTGCTGATGGCAGAAATGCGTTTTCTTGATTTTATGCCTTACTGGAATGTGCCTTA
This sequence comes from Methylococcaceae bacterium, assembly GCA_037127995.1. GTDB lineage: Bacteria > Pseudomonadota > Gammaproteobacteria > Methylococcales > Methylomonadaceae > Methylobacter_C. Next base: position 21,460 of record JBAXXH010000029.1, read on the forward strand.
CAATATCGTAAAAGGTGAAATATTGCCCAAGTTGATACAAAATCCTGGTTATTTAGCTGGGGAAAATATGGAGCTGGTTGCTACTTCCGGCAATACTGCACAGGTTGTCCCTTTTACAAGCGCATCCATTGCCGGGCTACAGCAAGGTACAATCAGAATCAGGCAACGTCCGGGTAAAAAGAATGCCTTGGGCAGTGTGAAATTTATTTTCCCTAACAAGGAAGATGTTTATTTACATGATACCCCTTCTCAAACCCTGTTTAGTAAATCACGAAGAGATTTTAGTCATGGCTGTGTGCGGGTTGCAAATCCGGAAGGTTTGGCTGAATTTGCCCTTAAAAATCAATGGACCAAGGACACTATACAGCAAGCACTGAGCAATCCTAAAACACAACGCGTTATCTTGAAAAAATCAATACCTGTGCTGTTTTTTTATATCACGTCTTTTTTCGATCAAAATAATAATCTGGTATTTTACCCGGATATTTACGGCCATGACTCTATTTTGCTGGGTGTGCTCCGGAATCCGGAAGACTTGTCTGATCAGTCAATTTTTGTGAGTGAAAATGCAGAGCCTGCAGCACAGGTTATAAAATGATAGTTTTTTGTAGGAAACGCAAACCCACTATTTTATGATCGATGTAACGACTCCGTAGGCCGGTTTCACTCATAGAACACGGATGACACGGATCAGACGGATTTCAACGGATTTTTTCTTTTTTTAGTCGAAAAAATACCTACCGTGATGCAAGCCCCTCCGAGAATGTGTTGATTTTTGGTTGGAACTGACTGCCCGCTCACGACCCTAAGCAGCCTGATCGATTGGAGTTTTGATTGGCAACTCAGTTTCGCATTGCAGACCCTCATGAAAGCAGCTTGTTGACGCCGATTGAAAATGGATTCAAATGATGGTGTCATTAGACTGTAACCTCATATTTTATTAGGTTAACCAGGTGCTTCGGGGCTTTTCTCCGAGCTAGCGGCTTCGTCCAACCCTGCGCTCAAGCGGGTCTGCGCAAAAGCGCGCAGCCGCTTAGCTTCACGTTATACATCATCATGCAACGACACTATCGCTGGCTCGTCTCGCCGGTCTTCGTCTTGTCAGGTTTTGCCACTAGCCACTTACTTCGAAGATTATGCATTGTTTGAGAAAGCTCGTTTTGGCAATAAATAGAGTGTCCGCAATGTATTAGGCTACTCCGTTTTTAACAAGTGATTAGATTAGAGCGTCTTTGCTCGTTATAATGCAAAGCTGTTATGAGCTAATAACTATTCAAAACGTATTTAAAAAGGAATTCTAGAATGACAAGTACCCAGCAACGCGCCGAACTACAACGCCAAATTTGGCAAATTGCGAATGAGGTACGTGGCTCAGTCGATGGCTGGGATTTTAAGCAGTATGTTCTAGGCACGTTGTTCTATCGTTTTATTAGCGAAAACTTTGCCAGTTACATTGAAGGCGGTGATGAAAGCGTGAAATATGCTACGCTCAAAGATGATGTTATCACCGCAGAAATCAAAGACGATGCCATTAAAACCAAAGGTTATTTCATTTACCCCAGCCAATTGTTTGCAAACATTGCCGCCAGCGCCAACAATAATGACAACCTCAACACCGATTTAGCCGCCCTATTTTCCGCCATTGAAAACTCGGCCAATGGCTACCCATCTGAATTGGATATTAAAGGCTTGTTTGCTGATTTTGATACCACCAGTAACCGCCTGGGCAACACCGTTGCCGACAAAAACACCCGTTTAGCCTCCGTACTTAAAGGCGTAGAAAAACTGAGCTTTGGCAATTTCGAAGAAAGCCATATCGACCTGTTTGGTGATGCCTACGAGTTTTTGATTTCTAACTATGCCGCCAATGCCGGTAAATCGGGTGGCGAATTTTTTACTCCGCAACATGTATCCAAGCTGATTGCACAGTTGGCCATGCACAAGCAGGCCACCGTCAATAAAATTTACGACCCGGCCGCAGGTTCAGGTTCGTTGTTACTGCAAGCTAAAAAACACTTTGATGCCCATATCATTGAAGACGGTTTTTTTGGTCAAGAAATAAACCATACCACTTACAACCTTGCGCGTATGAATATGTTTCTGCACAACATTAACTACGACAAGTTTAATATAGCGCTGGGTAACACGCTGTTAGATCCGCATTTTGGCGATGACAAACCTTTTGATGCCATTGTCTCTAACCCGCCCTATTCGATAAACTGGATAGGCAGCGACGACCCAACCCTCATTAATGATGAACGCTTTGCCCCTGCCGGTGTGTTAGCGCCCAAATCCAAAGCCGATTTTGCTTTTGTGCTCCATGCGCTGAGTTATTTATCCAGCAAAGGCCGCGCGGCGATTGTCTGCTTCCCCGGTATTTTTTACCGGGGCGGTGCCGAGCAGAAAATCCGCCAATATTTGGTGGATAATAACTATGTCGAAACCGTTATTTCTTTAGCACCCAACTTATTTTTTGGCACCTCCATAGCCGTCAATATCTTGGTACTTTCCAAACACAAAACCGACAACCTTACCCAGTTTATCGATGCCAGCGCTCTGTTTAAAAAAGCAACCAATAACAATACGCTCACCGATGAACATATTGCTCAAATTATGGCAGCGTTTGATAGTAAAAATGATATTGAACACTTTGTTAAATCAGTGGAAAACGCTGCGATAGCCGCCAACGACTACAACTTATCGGTAAGCTCTTATGTGGAAACCAAAGACACCCGCGAGGTGATTAATATTACCAAGCTGAATGCCGAGCTTAAAACCACAGTAGCCAAGATTGACCAGCTACGCGCAGAAATTGATGCCATTGTTGCCCAGATTGAAGCATGAACACTCAAGAGATTGATGCGTTAAGTAAGCAAAAAGCCTATGACCTTTATGATTCGGGGGCGATTCATCGCATAGAAATTGGCACAACGGCAGGATTGCAAACGATCCACCGTTATTTATTTGATGGTTTGTATGACTTTGCCGGTCAGATTAGAGAATTAAACATCTCAAAAAGTAATTTCCGCTTTGCCCACGCACTGTATTTAAAAGACGCTTTGCGCGTGATTGAGCAAATGCCGGAAAACAGCTTTGAAGCCATTATTGATAAGTATGTTGAAATGAATGTGGCACACCCCTTTTTAGAGGGCAATGGTCGCGCCACACGCATTTGGTTGGATTTACTCTTTAAAAAACGCTTGGAAAAAGTCGTGGACTGGGAGCAAGTGAATAAAAAATTGTATTTACAAGCGATGGAGCGCAGCCCGGTCAATGACTTGGAAATCAGTTTCTTACTGCAAAACGCGTTGACCGATAAAATCAATGATCGCCAGTTGTTTATGAAAGGCATTGACCAATCGTATTACTACGAACAACCTGAGGACAATCGAGGATGAGCAAAAAGAACTCCCCAGTGCCGACTATTCACTCATCGGCGGCAGAATACCTCGCCTTTGTCGCTGCCAGCGGTGAAGGAGGGATTGAGGCTATTTATGCGGATGAAGATGTCTGGTTGAGCCAGAAAATGATGGCGGTGTTATATGACGTGAACGTGCGCACGGTAAATGAGCACCTGAAAAAAATCTTTGCCGACAGCGAGCTGCAAGAGGAGGCAGTTATCCGGAAATTCCGGATAACTGCCTCCGACGGCAAGAATTACAACACCAACCACTACAACCTATCGGCCATCATGGCGGAGATTGAGAGCGCATAAATAATGTCAACGTCCAAAACGATCATCGTGCTCAATGAAGAAATTCGTGTGACGCAAGAAAACTATATTTCTTTGACGGACATGCTTCGCTCAAAAGACGGCGATTTTTTTATTTCAGATTGGCTAAGAAACCGCAACACACTGGAGTACCTTGGGATATGGGAGCGGGTGCATAACCCAGATTTTAATTGGGGCGAATTCGCCACAATTAAAAGCCAAGCTAGTTTAAACAGCTACAAGATTAGTATTAAAGACTGGGTGGCAAAAACCCAAGCTATCGGCATAAAGGCCAAAGCGGGATTAACTCATGACACAGGCGTACAAAGATTAGAAGCAGGAAAACCATGAGCAACATAATGGAACTAATTGATGGCGTTGAGGTGGAATGGAAGACTTTGGGAAAGGTGGCAGAATATGAACAGCCAACAAAGTATCTTGTTAAAACGACTAACTATAGAGATGATTTTGAAACGCCAGTTTTAACAGCAGGCAAAACTTTCATCCTTGGTTACACTGATGAAAAAGACGGAATTTATGAAGCGTCAAAAACCCCTGTTATCATTTTTGATGACTTCACAACAGCCAACAAGTGGGTAGGTTTTGACTTTAAAGCTAAGTCGTCAGCGATGAAAATGATTACGTCAGTTGATGAAGCTAAGGTGATGTTGAAATATATTTATTATTGGTTGAATACATTGCCAGATGAACAAGCTGATGGCGATCATAAACGTCAATGGATTAGTAATTTTGCCAACAAACAAATCCCCATTCCACCCCTAGCTATCCAAGTTGAAATAGTCCGCAGATTAGACGCATTCATCGCGCATACAGCCGAGCTTACAGCCGAGCTTACAGCCGAGCTTAACGCAAGGAAAAAACAATACAACTACTATCGCGACTATTTGTTGAGTTTTGATAAGGATGAGGTGAATTACTTACCTATGGGGTATGAAGGAATTGGGGAATTCATTCGTGGCGGAGGATTACAGAAAAAAGATTTTACGGAAACGGGTGTTGGCTGCATTCACTATGGTCAAATTTACACGCACTATGGCACTTACGCGGACAAGACTAAAACTTGTGTTTCAAATGAATTTGCCAAGAAAGCTCGTAAAGCTAAATCAGGCGATTTAGTTATAGCTACAACAAGTGAGAATGATGAAGATGTCTGTAAGGCTGTTGCTTGGATAGGAAGTGAAGATATTGCGGTAAGCAGCGATGCTTGCATTTATAGGCATAATTTAAATCCGAAATACGTTTCTTACTTCTTTCAAACAGAGCATTTTCAAAAACAAAAAAATCAATACATTACCGGTACAAAAGTACGGCGTGTGAATGCTGATAATTTGGCCAAGATATTAATCCCTATACCTTCGCCAGAAGAACAAGCCCGCATCGTTGCCATCTTAGATAAATTTGATGCTCTCACAAGCTCCATCACCGAAGGCTTGCCGCGTGAAATTGAATTGCGCCAACAGCAATATGAATATTATCGTGATTTGCTGTTGAGCTTTCCGAAAGAAGAAGGAGAAACTGCGTTGAGAATAGGTCAAGGATGATGGATATTAAAAACACTGACTTATCTAGCCAACATGACTTTGTCGATGTATTACGGCATATTCAACAAGCGCGGCAGAAGGTTTTTGCACAAATCAATACGACCCTCATTGACTTGTATTGGCAAATTGGTCAAATCATTAGCCATAAAGTCAGTGCAGAAGCCTGGGGTAAAGGCGTTGTGACTGATTTAGCCGCATTCATCGCGCAGAAAGACCCTGAACTCAAAGGCTTTAGCGATAAAAATCTGTGGCGCATGAAGCAGTTTTTTGAAACCTATCAGGCAGATGAAAAACTCTCACCACTGGCGAGAGCATTACCTTGGACACACAACACGATTATTTTTTCACGCTGTAAGTCCGCTGAAGAGCGTGAATATTATTTAAATGTGTGCATCAAAGAGCGATATTCAAAGCGAGAATTGGAGCGCCAGATTAACACCTCTTACTTTGAACGCACCATGCTGGGCAATCAAAAACTCTCAGCAGTGCTGAGAGAATTGCATCCCGATATTAGTAATACATTGAAAGACAACTATGTATTGGAGTTTTTGGGCTTGCCTATGCAACACAATGAAAGTCATTTGCAAAAAGCATTAACTCAGAATATGAAACAATTTATTCTTGAACTAGGGCGAGACTTTATTTTTGTAGGCGAAGAATATCGCTTACAAGTAGGAAATCAAGATTTTTTTATTGATTTGCTATTCTTTCATCGTGGCTTGGCGGCATTGGTCGCATTTGAATTAAAAATTGGCAAATTTAGTCCTGAGCATTTAGGACAACTTAATTTTTATCTTGAAGCCTTGGATCGTGATGTGAAAAAAACGCATGAAAACCCAAGCATAGGTATTTTGCTATGCAGAGATAAAGATGAAGAGGTGGTGGATACGCACTATCACGCAACTTATCACCTACGCTGGTGGCTCAGTATGAATTACAGTTGCCTGATAAAAAACTGATTCAAGCTAAACTGCATGAATTATCTGAAAATGGATATTTGGAGTCAAACAATGAGCGAATATAAAACAATCGCAGAATCGAATAACTTTATCGTGCTGGATAAATACACCCAGTGTTCGCAAGTCAGTGAAGCCTATCAAAGTGAATACGATTTAGAGCGTGAATTTATCACTGACTTGGAAAACCAAGGCTATGAGTATCTGCGTGATGTAAACACCTTTGAGAAAATGCTGGCGAATGTGCGCGTGCAGTTACAAGCCCTGAATAATGTGCAGTTTTTAGAGGGTGAATGGCGGCGCTTTGTTGAGGGCTATTTGGATAAACCCAGTGATAACAGCATCGATAAAACCCGTAAAATCCATGACGACTATATCCACGATTTTGTGTTTGATGATGGGCATATCCAAAACATTTACTTATTGGATAAGAAAACTATTGCCCGCAATAAGGTACAAGTGATTAAACAGTTTGAACAAAAAGGCACGCAGGCCAATCGCTACGATGTTACTGTTTTGGTGAACGGTTTGCCCTTGGTGCAAATTGAGTTGAAAAAACGCGGTGTGGCTATTCGCGAAGCTTTTAACCAAGTACACCGTTATAGCAAAGAAAGTTTTAATGCAGACCATTCACTGTTTAAATATTTGCAGCTTTTCGTGATTTCAAACGGGACCGATTGCCGTTATTTTGCCAATACCACCAAGCGCGATAAAAATAGTTTTGACTTCACCATGAATTGGGCGAAGTCAGATAACGCGTTGATTAAAGACTTAAAAGATTTTACCGCCACGTTTTTTCATAAAAACACCTTGTTGAATGTGCTGCTGCATTATTCGGTGTTTGACGTTAGCGACACCTTGTTAGTCATGCGCCCCTACCAAATTGCCGCGACCGAGCGCATTTTATGGAAAATAAACAGTGCTTATCAGGCAAAAAACTGGAGCACCACTGAAAGCGGTGGCTATATTTGGCATACCACAGGTTCGGGCAAAACCTTAACCAGCTTTAAAGCGGCACGCTTGGCGACCGAACTGGCTTTTATTGATAAAGTTTTTTTTGTGGTTGACCGTAAAGACCTTGATTATCAAACCATGAAAGAATATCAGCGTTTTTCGCCCGATAGCGTCAATGGTTCAGACAGTACCGCAGGGCTTAAGCGTAACCTTGATAAAGATGACAATAAAATCATTGTTACCACGATTCAAAAACTAAATAACTTGATAAAAGGTGAAGGCGATTTGCCTGTCTACAGCAAGCAAGTGGTGTTTATTTTTGATGAAGCGCACCGCTCACAATTTGGTGAAGCCCAAAAAAACTTAAAGAAAAAATTCAAAAAATTCTACCAGTTTGGTTTTACGGGTACGCCTATTTTCCCACAAAACGCCTTGGGCGCAGAAACCACGGCCAGCGTGTTTGGGCATGAGTTGCATTCTTATGTGATTACCGATGCTATTCGCGATGATAAAGTGTTGAAGTTTAAAGTGGACTACAACGATGTACGCCCTCAGTTTAAGGCGATTGAAACGGAACAAGACGAGAAAAAACTAACGGCGGCAGAAAACAAACAAGCGTTATTGCATCCCGACCGCATTCGAGAAATTTCTCAGTACATCTTAAATAACTTCAAGCAAAAAACACATCGTCTACAAGCCAATGGCAGAGGCTTTAATGCCCTATTTGCCGTGAGCGGTGTGGATGCAGCCAAGTTGTATTATGAATCGTTTAAGAATTTACAGAAAGACAGTCATAATCCGCTTAAGATTGCCACCATCTTCTCTTTTGCGGCCAATGAAGAACAAGAGGCGGTAGGGGATATTTTGGATGAAAGCTTTGAACTCACCGCAATGGATAGCAGCGCTAAAGAGTTTTTAAGCGCGGCGATTGATGACTATAACGCGCTGTTTAAAACCAATTATGGCGTTGATAGCAATGCCTTTCAAAACTATTACCGCGACCTTGCCATGCGGGTAAAAAATCTGGAAGTGGATTTGATTATTGTAGTGGGCATGTTTTTAACAGGCTTTGACGCACCCACCTTAAACACCTTATTCGTGGATAAGAACCTGCGCTATCACGGTTTGATACAAGCCTATTCACGCACTAACCGTATTTATGATGCGACAAAGACCTTTGGTAATATCGTCACCTTCCGCGATTTAGAACAAGCCACAGTGGATGCCATTACCTTATTTGGTGACAAGAACACCAAAAACGTGGTGCTGGAAAAAAGCTACAAAGAATACATGGAAGGTTTTACCGATGTGGCAACGAGTGAAGCTCGGCGTGGTTATTTGGAGGTGGTGACGGAATTAGAACAACGTTTCCCTAACCCTGATGACATCGTTAAAGAAAAAGATAAAAAAGACTTCGCTAAATTATTTGGTGAATATTTGCGTGTCGAGAATGTGCTGCAAAACTACGACGAATTTGCGGGTTTAAAAGCCTTACAAAGCTTGGATATGAACGACCCTAAAGCCGGAGAGGCGTTTAAAGCCAAGCACTACCTAAACGAAGATGACTTAGCCGCTATGCAAGCGATTAAGATGCCATCCGAGCGCACCATTCAAGATTACCGATCAACCTATAACGATATTCGCGATTGGCTTCGCCGTGAAAAATCTGGCAATGAAAAAGACACCTCCACCATTGATTGGGATGATGTGGTTTTTGAGGTGGATCTACTTAAATCACAAGAGATTAATCTGGATTACATTCTGGAATTGATTTTTGAGCATCATAAAAAAATTAAAGATAAAGTCGCATTGGTTGAGGAGGTGCGTCGTTTAATTCGTGCCAGCCTTGGCAGCCGTGCCAAAGAAGGCTTGGTTATAGATTTTATCAATCAAACCAATTTAGATAATATCCCCGACAAAGCCAGCATTATTGATGCTTTCTTTATCTTTGCTCAAGCTAAACAACAATCTGAAGCAGAAGAATTAATTAGTGCTGAAAACTTGAATGCAGAAGCCGCTAAGCGTTATATCACTGCATCATTAAAGCGTGAATATGCCAGTGAAAACGGCACAGAACTGAATGCAATCCTGCCCAAAATGAGCCCGCTGAATCCGCAATACCTAACTAAAAAGCAACGTGTTTTCCAAAAAATTGCCGCTTTTGTTGAGAAGTTTAAAGGCGTGGGTGGGCGGGTATGATCCAAGCGTTACAAGGTATTAACGTTTTTAAAGAGGTTATACAACTGTACAAAGCAATCCGAGAAGATATCGTCGCCACCGTTTAGGCATGCTTTCATGTCAAACAAGTTGTGGTTTAAGGATGCATAACAATGAGCTACATTCGGATGGCAATTCCGCTTAGCTCCATTGCCGCCGGTGAGCGCGGCGTTGAATGCCCGCTATCAGGAAGATCAGCCGTACAAAAGATTTATATGGCTGTCTCTTGATGGCCGTGAGCTGGCGGTCAGTTCCAACTAAAAATCAACACACTCTCGGAGGGGCTTGAGCGTGATGGGGTGATTTTTTTGTAAGCTTCTCTTATCAGTTAAATCTATGTTCTATCTTTTATAGATTGAGTCGTTACAATCGGTTTTGGCTTGATCTACAAGGGTGTAGGAATGGTCAGGCGGTGATGGACTGTTTTTTACCAGGTTCTGAAATTACCGGTATCCAAGTGGACAAAATTATTTTGTGGATAATAACCGACGCCACCTTTGGCCATTGCCAGTGCAGCGTTTTTAATTGTGCTGGTAGCTACGCCTTCAAGTCGTATGTCAATAGCCCTGCCTTGCATGTGAAAACTATGTTCTGCAACGCCATGGCTATGTTTGCGCAACTGGGCATTGGTAAATGGCGAGCGATAACCGGAGACGATATGAAAAGGTTGGGTAACGCCAAGTGTTTGCTTTAGATCAAACAACTGATCCAGCAAAGCGGTATCAATGGGATGAATATCATCGGTATGGTAATCGCGAAGCAGATAATTGATTTCTTCCAGTGCGCCCTGAATATAACGCCCACGCTCAAAATAAGTTAACTTTAATTTATCGCCGGTATGCGCATGTTCAAAGGAGAGCATTTTGTTGGCAGGGCCATAGAAACGGGATTCAGATACTTCGGGTTGCCGTGTGAAAAGGCGTGAGCGAAAAGGTCGCGTGAGAGTGTCGACAGGTTGTGTTTGTAAATGAATGCGCCCATGGCCATATTGACCGGGATAGATAACTTCTCTAACGGCCGCTGTAGCAACACTCGATCCGCCCACTGCCAGCAAAGATCCACAAGCCAGATGCTTTAGAAACTTACGTCTTGAGGCAATCGCAATGTCGTCATCAATTGTCGTGTTTTTTAATGGTTGCTTATTCATGGTTTAATCTCAGGTAAAGCCTTAGAGCCTATTTTGCACTGCCAAGTCTTAAATTAATCTTAAGGGGTCATGAAAAATGTTAAATAGTCATTTAATTGAGTGGTGTTAAATCTGACTTTTTTGTCCAGCCAATGCAGGTTGATTTCTGTTCATTAGTGGAGGCTGGCGATGGTAAAATCGTAATTTCAGGTACCGACTGTCATGTCATTGTTATTCAAAATACGGAAAATTGGGGCTATACCGGTTTTTTTGAATTATCGTGTGATGGAATTCTCTTGGGCTTTATCAATCTGTTGATATACTGGGTCTGATTTTACATTATGTACAGCTGATCCTTATAAATTATTGTCCTGTCGAAGATGCAAAACTAAGGGATAACCAAGATATGAATAAAAAAATCGCTAAACCATCAACCTATCTAATCGAAGTTAAATCACTGTCTGATAGAATCGTAAAAGCGCAACAACCCATCCGTATTCTTGATGCGATCAAGTGGGATGACGCTATCAAGCAGGAGTTTTTTAAAGGTCATTGTCAACAACCACCCGCAATAACCACTGATTATTATCAAAATCGCTCGTTAGGCTTTGACCCTGACGAAAAAAAACAAGAGTTTTATCAGATTGAGCGTGATCTGGTGCGTAAACTCGGCCAACTTAATCCGCTTAGCGTTATCATGCGCAGGATGTGCCGCGAATACCAAGATGTTGTACGTATGCTTGAGGCCAGAGGAACGCCGGTTTTTTCTAATATTTCTCAGGAATTATACGGTTCTTCCCAGGATGTTTTTCATGTCGGCGACCCCACCATTGCCAGTCTTGGCAGCATGATGGAAGAAACGTTGTCACAACTCTTGCAACTGGATTGTTTAACCGAAGAACCCAAGACCATTAATGCAACAGATGCAGTAGCCATTCTTAATGAAAAAATCCAGAGTATGTTTCCTGGTGACGGCTTACGCGCCATGCTGAGCGATGGTATTGTTGCCGATGCCGCAGCGGGCACTGATTACATCAAATTACGCGCAGATGCCTTATTTAATATGCGTGATTTGCGCGTACTTGAGGTTCATGAAGTCTGGGTGCATTTGGGTACTACCTTAAATGGCTTGGCTCAGCCTTACTGCACTTTTCTTGGCAAAGGGCCTCCTTCTGCGACCGTTACACAAGAAGGGTTGGCGGTATTGATGGAGATATTAACTTTTAGCTCTACACCGAATCGGCTCATGCGCCTGATTAACCGGGTACGCGCCATTACCTTGGCGGAAGAAGGTGCCGATTTTATGGATATATTCACTTTCTTTTTGGACAAAGGTCTTGATGAGGAAGAAAGCTATACGCTGAGTAGCCGTGTATTTAGAGGTAGCAGCACGGATGGACAGCCGTTTACCAAAGACCTGACCTATATCAAGGGCTTCGTGCTGACTTATAATTTTATGCGTCTGGCTGTCAGCAAAGGCAAACCGGATCGTATTCCCTTGTTGTTTTGTGGTAAAACCATGATTGAGGATATGAAAGTACTGGTTGATTTGGTCGAAGAAGGCACCGTTATAGCACCCTGCTTCTTGCCGCCGCAGTTTAGGGATATGAGTGGATTATCATCTTGGTTAAGTTTTAGCCGCTTCATGACGTCGCTTAATTTCCGGCAACTGGAGCAGGATTACGCGAATATTTTGTGATGGTTGCCAAGTCCGGCAGAATCAAGTTTTAAGGTGTTTTTGAGTGGTATAATGCCACTCAAAACAGAGGGGGCGTCCATCAATTGTTGTGGGATATTTCAGGATTAAACGGGTTGTTTTCGACAATGAATGAAATTATAGGCAAAATATTTGGCTGTGAATTTAAATGAGACTAAGGCAATAAGTTTTAAATGATAGGACTGTTTCAATCAAACAGTTGTACTATTCAAAAAAGGGTGGACGTTGACAGTTCAGGTTATCAACTTAGATAGTATAGAGAGAATCAGATTATGCATGTAACATTCGAGCAAGCTGAAAAGGCAATAGAAGCGGCAATTCTTGAATCAAAAAAAATCGGCACCCAAATGTGTATTGCGGTAGTTGATTCCGGTGCTGATTTAAAGGCTTTCGGGCGGATGGACGGTGCCTGGGTCGGAAGTGTTGATATTGCCATCAAAAAAGCCAAGACCGCCTGTTTCTTTGCCATGAATACGGGACAAATCGGCGAGTTATCGCAACCGGGCGGCCCGCTTTACGGGATTGAGCACTCTAACGATGGTTTGATAACTTTTCCGGGTGGCGTGCCTGTCGTTAACGAAGACGGAGTTTTGATTGGCGCAGTCGGGGTCAGCGGTAGTTCGGTAGAAAACGATCATCAAGTTGCCAAAGCAGGCGTTGAAGTAATCGGTGTTACTGATTTGCCGGCGCATCCCTGGCGAACTTAAATTGAGTATCTACTCTATCGGGTGGCTTTATTTTTGGTCATAAATAGGGAAAATACAAGATCGGGTTAGTGCAGTCGTAACCCAACATCAGGCTTTATTTGATTTATTCAAAATCCGCAACCGTAAACGCTTGCAGTTAAATAGATCATCTCGTGGCCATATTTACAGTCATCAATTTAAGGCATAAATCAATCAAGGACATGACGTTTTTTCGGCTACCAACTTAAGTCGGGACATAGTTGAGACTTAACCGTTCGTCCTGGGCGCAGACGAAGAGCTCACCACGAACTGCTTAACCTCAAGCTGCCCCGTCGTTGGTAGCCGTTTTTTCTTCGTGTTCTTGGTGTCTTCGTGGTGATAATCTTTTATTATTTTTTGTGGATTCACCTTACTATTAATCAGAGGTTACGGATGCACCGCTTAAATTTGAATTGCCCTCTCTTTGCAACAAAACATCAATGAAAAATAAATTACTCGCTCTTTTTAATGCTTTATCAAATGATGAACAAAGTATTGTGCTTGCTTTATCCGTTATTTATGCACCGATAACGCAAACCGGTCTACAAGTTTTATTAAGGACAACCGCTTGTTTTGATAAAAAAATAATAGCTTTGATTGACAGGCCCTTGCGGGAAAAATTACAAAAATCCAACTTGATGGTTATAACTCAGGATGGTTGGCGCGGTAATGATGATATTGCCGAACTGCTGATGCGGCGTGCCCTTGAAGAGCCCTGGTTTAACAAGTTGGCACAGTTGCTTATTGCGGAACCTAATTATTATTCGTCCAGAATTAGTGTGTTCCATGCCATAAAACAATTACGCATTTTTTTGTATCAAGGAAATGAATCTGCATTTGCAGCCAATATTCAGCGTTTTCATACCGAATATCCGCAACAGTTTGCGGTTAATATTAACAAAATTTTCTTCAATGATTATGATGCTGATTGGTTTTTATCCTTGTCGGATAACATTAAATTCCATGTCTTAAAGTATTTTTTACTGGATAGTCGTGTTTATCTAACTGATGTGTCAGTGTACTATCAACTATTGGAGCAGTTTTTTGGTGCGGTTAAATCCGATAATCCGGATATCGTTCACACGGTTATTGAACAGCGCTTCTTGCGAGGTAATACGGATGATGCTGAAATTTGGCTAGGCGATGATTCATCAGCAGAGGGACTTAAATTACTGGCCACCCTACGATTCCTGCAAAACCGTAATGAGGATGCGCTTGAGTTGTTTAATGCGGCACTCAAGGCACTTAAAAAAGAAACCGGAAAACGTAATATCAGCATTGACGGCCTGCACGGTTATTTTTTTAATTTGGCATTGTTGAAGAGTCGTAATTTAAAAAATTTGCTGTTACTTAAACAACAGACACAGATTACCCTTAAGTTGGCCTGGCAAAATGAGGGGTTTTATTTACTCAATTTAATCCTGCTTGACGCCGTTGAGATTTATCAGGGTAAAGCCACTTCCGAACATAGCGTATATTTGCTTAAGACCAACAAACTGGCTTACGAGCGCTTGTTTCAGGCACTGCTTTTATATTGGATAGGTGAAATTGAAGCCGTAGCGGGTAATGCCCAAAACAGCGGTTTTTTGGCAGACTTAGCCGAGTATTGTCAACAAGCACAGGGCTTGGGTTATGGTTGGTATGCGGCGGTAAGTTCAGCGTTACTGCAACGCCTGGATTATAAAAATGAGCCTTGCCGGGAAATAGCACAACTGTATTTACAGTCGCCGTTTAATGACCTTATCGATTTATTGCCACAAGTGTCAAAATGGCAAAGAGCTTTGGATGCCTTAACGCAATTGACAGCGGAGCCGTTGACAGTCGTCCAAAAAGATTTGCGCCTGATTTGGTCACTCAGTCTGAATAATAATGTAGTGAC
>JBAXXH010000030.1:0-36136 GCA_037127995.1 Methylococcaceae bacterium
GGACACTGCCCTTTCACGGCGGTAACAGGGGTTCGAACCCCCTTGGGGACGCCATTTTTTGGCTCATGATTTACACCGGTTTTTTATGTCAGGCATAACAAATCGCACGTTTTAAATTTTAAGTCTCATCCTTTTCGGATCGATTTATTATCAGGCCGGACTAAACCAGTTTTAGTCCCCATCGTCTAGCGGCCTAGGACACTGCCCTTTCACGGCGGTAACAGGGGTTCGAACCCCCTTGGGGACGCCATAAAATAAAAAGCTTATCATTATATTTGATAAGCTTTTTTTTTGCCTTGGATTTATGTCGTCTTGGGTCGAGGGACGATATTATAAATACCAGTCCGTCAAAGAATGTTATCTGTCCCGTCTTAAGAGGGTGGCCCAAGAAATCTATTGATAAATAAACAGACTGCGTTATCTTATCAGCACTGGGTGGACATAAAGTCACGCACAACCAATAAACCACCACAGATTCACAAAGTAATCTTATTTATAATTTGCGAGTCTGTAGCAACTGTTACAGTCATATTTTTTTAGTTAAAAATGCACTGCATCCACTCTTTACCCTTTCAAAAGGAAACAAAATGAGCGTCACAAAAATACTCGCAGGGCTTTGCTTGGCGGCAATTATATTACCGGTGACAGCAGCAGAAGAAAAATTTAAAGTCTGTGCTGATCCACTGAACCCGCCTTATTCAACCAAAAATAAAGACGGTTTTGAAAACAAAATTGCCGACTTGTTTGCCAAGCAACTGGGGCAAAAAGTTGAATACACCTGGTTTGCCCAGCGCCTTGGCTTTATTCGCAACACCTTGACTGCTCCGGTAAACGACTGGGCCGCAGACAGTAATGAGTTTAAGTGTGACATTGTTATGGGCGTTCCGGCAGGTTATGATTTGACGCTAACCACTGAACCCTACTACAAATCAACTTATGTATTGTTGATTGCGAAAGGACGTGGCTGGGATGATATAAAGGATGCCGCTCAATTAACCAAACTGTCTTTACAAAGACAGGAAGCGTTAAAAATTGCCATGTTTGATCGAGGACCGGGAACAACCTGGTTGCAACAAAACGGCTTGCTGGATCAAGGTGTTTCTTATCAGTCGATGTCCGGAGACAGTGAAAATAATACGGCCATGCAAATAGAGAAGGATCTTAAAGCCAAGAAAATTGATATGGTCATTTTGTGGGGGCCAATGGCCGCTTACGTCACGGCACAAAGCCCCAAGAACAGCTACGAGATGATTCCGATGAAATCAACGCCCGGCATCAAGTTTGATTTTGCGATGGCAATGGGCGTTCGTAATGACGATAAAGCAAGAAAAGCAGTCCTTGATAAATTGATTGTGACTAACGCAGATAAAATCAAGGCGATTATAGAAAGTTATCACATTCCTTTGCTACCGATTAGCAAAGACGCTACTCATGATGCTGATTGAATAAAGCAGAAGAAAAGGTTCAAGGAGTTGCATTGTTAAACCTTGAACCTTAAACTTGACATTCAAGTTTTTATTCATTGATTTAAAAAATTATGCTGGTGAGTCTATCAAATCATAGATGAGACCAGACATCTAAGCTAATGACGAGCTATAGTCGCGACGTGGGCGTCGCTCCCACGGTGGGAGCGACGCCCACGTCGCGACTAACGAAAACATCTTGATTTATCTGGGACTGCCTCAGTCAAGCTAAAAAAAACTGGAACAACAAGTTAAACCCTGCCCTCAATTTAATTTCGGTTAAATAATGCTATCAAATGGGTAAACCGGCTGACTTCATCGTTTGACAATTGATGCCACTGAAAACGCCACTTCCAGTTGCCTACAGTCGTACCGGGGGTGTTCATGCGTGCCTCTGAGCCCAGCTCAAGAATATCCTGCATGGGGATAACCGCAAGATTGGCAACCGACCCCAAGGCCGCCTGTATTAATGCGCAATGCAAAGACATTGCGGGGTTACCCAGATATTCGTAAACGTAGTTTTTTTCATTGTCACTGATACTGCGTGACCAACCTATCGTGGTGTCGTTATCATGCGTACCCGTATAAACAACACAGTTCCTTTCATAATTATCGGGTAAATAGGGATTATCAGACCCACTGCCAAAAGCAAATTGCAGAATCTTCATGCCAGGCAAATTGAATTCATCCCGTAATGCTTCGACTTCATCGGTGATGATACCCAAGTCTTCAGCCACCAAAGGAATCGAACCCAGATTGGATTTTATGGCATTCAATAAATCCTTTCCGGGCGCTGTAACCCACTCACCTTTTTGTGCGGTAGGTTCATCTGCCGGAATTTCCCACGCAGCTTCCAGTCCACGAAAATGATCGATACGCAAAATATCAAACTGCTCCAACTGCGTTTGCATCCGCGCAATCCACCACGCAAATCCGGTTTTGTTTAGATAGTTCCAGTCGTAATGCGGATTGCCCCAGCGTTGGCCCGTTTCTGAAAAATAATCAGGGGGTACGCCTGCAACAACAGACATTTCACCTGCTTCATCCAGCTTGAATACTTTACGATTAGCCCAGACATCCGCACTGTCATAAGATACAAAAATAGGAATATCACCAAACAAAAGTACCCCGCGCTCATTGGCGTAGACTTTTAACGCCATCCATTGCCGGAAAAAGATATATTGTTCAAATTTAATCTCTTCTATTGCTTTTGATAAGCGGTAACGCGCTTCTTCAAGGACGCTAATTTCCCTTTCCTTAAAAGGCTTGGGCCATTGATTCCAGCATTGTTGATTAAACATGTTTCTAAGTGCCAGAAATAAAGCAAAATCATCAAGCCAAAAGGCTTTTTCCTGACAAAAATGTTCAAAGTCATCCTTATCATGTTGATTGGCATTTTCTAAAAAACCTTCAAAAACTTTTGCTATCAAACAGCTTTTGTTAAATGCAGAAGACCCGTGACATTCTCCGCACTGTTCGGATAATGCCAACCAACCCAGATTTACCAGGCTATCAATATTAATTAATAGCGGATTACCGGCGTGGGCCGACAAGCATTGATAAGGCGATCCATCCGCATGGGTCATGCCTAGGGGCAGTGTTTGCCAGACACTAACCCCGGTATCGTGTAGAAAATTGACAAAATTATAGGCTTCCTGCCCCAAATCTCCTTGTTTATCAGTGCCGGGTAAAGAAGTAATATGCAGTAGAACGCCTGCCCGGCGCTTGTTTAAAATATTATTCACGAATAAGGGTCTCTGGTTAATGTTCAATACCTGGCCGCATTGCGCCACCCATAGAGGGATCACCAAAACCCTGAGTGAATGACAGTGCCAGATAAGCGGGAGGCTCTTCGCCTAATAATCGATACAAATTTGTTAAATTAAGCCGAAATTGTTTTTCAAAGCTACTAACCGCTTCACCAGGATTATAATCACCAAACCACCAGAACCAATCAGAACCTTCGCAAACAGACAATTGAAATTCAGCATGCTGAATTTGTTTATCCGTTAAGTGGCCGCCTGCCAAGGCTTTATCAAAAGCGCATTTTACATCACCCAGCATTTCCCACCCACGATTTTTGTCCGGCGATCCTATCCATGTTGAAAAGGTTCCATAGACCCAGCTACCTGCAACGAGTGTCGATAAAGGTTTAACGACGGTTTTGTTTTTTAGGCACTCCGAGAAAGTGGTTAATTCAATGGCCGGATGACTAGCCAATTGTCTATATAAAGCACTCAGGAAATGATAGCCATTATCCGGAAAATATTCCCAGGCATTCTCGCCATCCATGATAATTGAAACCACTTTATCACCGGGTTCGTGGGCTGCAATATTTTCCAGGTGTTGAATAAAATCGCCAACGGCATCATCTGCGTGCCATTTTGAATATTCAAAACCAATAAGATCAGATAAACCATCATCTCTAAAAAAACAGGCTATTTTGGTTTTTTTTAATTTAAACGGATGATGTATGCCTGTTAACTCATTAACTTCAGACAAGTGTAAACTATTATGCAGAACCGTGCCGCCACTTGCCGTCCAATTAAAGCCAAAATCACTCAGTATTTTCAGGGTCTCTTGACTGATACTGCCTTCTGATGGCCAACAGCCTTTAGGTTTTGCACCAAAAAAACGTTTAAAGATCTGCGCACCTTTTTCAAGATGCCATAGCACCCGCTCTTCTCCGCCCGGATAAGACGCCATCTCCGGCAAAGGCGCATCGGGCATTGCCTCGCGTGTGGTATTCAAGTCCAGCAACAATGGCATAATAGGATGTGCATAAGGCGTCACCGAAAGCTCAATTTGGCCTTTTCTGGCTAATACCTTATAGCGACGGAGCACATTTGACAACAGCTCGCCTATAATCTGCACGATTTCAACCCGATCACGCAGACTATAACCTGATCCTTTTTCTATTAAATATTTTACCCGGCTATCGGTTAGCTTTACCGTTTCCCCCATCCATGCCAGATGATACCAGACCAGTAAATCATTAATAAACTGCGCATTGACATAACACAAGGAATCGTAATTCTGCTCAAGCCACTCGGTCATTTCAACCAATTTTTTAAAGGCCGGATAGCGGTTGATTTGCCTCTCCCTATTTGCCCGCAAACAATCTTTAACCAACTGCCATCGATCTTCTGTATCCTCCGGAACAGTTGAGGCAACCAAAGCCGCCAACAAAGGATCCCTGATGGCAGACCCATTATTTAAATAACTATTGACCTGATTGGCATATTCTTCAATTTGTTCAAGTAAAACAGGTGCAAAATTAATGACGGCCTTAGCCTCCGGCACGGCTTCCAGGTGAGCGACCATATCGACATAGTCTTTGATGACATGAAGATAGGTCCAAGGCAACTTAAATTCTCCAGTGTGTAAATCCCTGTACTCCGGCTGATGCATGTGCCAGCAAAAGACTACTTTCAACTTTTTTTTGTCGGACATGGTTTTCTATTTTCGCCAATTAGCAATTAGAGTTATGCAGGGAAGGGATTTTTTTAAACGTATAGCTTAGGCGATTTCCTGACATTGACAGGAACGAAACCAGTCACAACCGACTGAAAACCCGGATGGGTTTCGCTTAGGCGTCACCCATCCGGTCTTTGCCGGTTATCGCACGTAATGCAATTTTTGTCCCAGCATATCGGGTGTCACTAAAATAACACCCCCGGGGCTGACAAAAAACCGTCTTTCGTCGTCTGCCCTGTTCTCGCCAATAATAGTGCCTTCCGGAACTTCACAGCCTTTTTCTATAATCGCTTTGGTAATACGGCAATGACGCGCAATATTAACTTGAGGCAACACGATAGAGTCTTGCACTGAAGTAAACGAGTTAACACGGACATTTGAGAACAACAAGGAATGCCTGATTTTTGCCCCGGAAATAACACAGCCGCCTGAAACCATGGAGTCAACCGCCTGCCCCCGCCTTTCATCATCATCAAAAACAAATTTGGCGGGCGGGGTTTGTTCTTGGTTAGTCCATATTGGCCAGGTATTGTCATATAGATTTAAGCCCGGATTTACACCGATTAACTCCATATTAGCCGTCCAGTAAGCGTCAATGGTACCTACATCACGCCAGTAACTTTGGTCGCCGGTTTGCAAGTCTAAAAACGGATACGCATTAACGATGTATCTATCTATAACGGCAGGAATAATATCTTTGCCAAAATCATTGGTCGAGCCTTTAGTATCAGCATCTTTAAGCAATTGCTCAAAAAGAAAGCCGGCATTAAAAATATAAATACCCATGGATGCCAAAGCGGTATCGGTTCTACCCGGCATGACCGGTGGGTGTTCAGGTTTCTCTACAAACGCTTTAACGCGACGATTTTCATCAACATCCATCACCCCAAAGGCGGATGCTTCTTCCAGTGATACTTCCAAACAGCCAATGGTTAGATCCGCCTTTTTTTCAACATGGTCAGCCAGCATTGCGCCATAATCCATTTTGTAAATGTGATCACCGGCCAATACCAAAATGTGTTCGGGATTGCGACTGCGGAGAATATCGATGTTTTGAAAAATAGCGTCAGCGGTGCCTTTATACCAGGAATCTTCATCGTGTCGTTGTTGTGCAGGCATTAAATCTACATATTCACCAAACTCGCCGCGTAAAAACCCCCAGCCTTGCTGAATATGGCGAATAAGAGAATCCGACTTATATTGCGTCAAAATGCCAATTTTACGTATACCGGAATTGACACAATTCGATAACGGAAAATCAATGATGCGGAACTTGCCACCGAAGGGAACTGCGGGCTTGGCACGCCAATCTGTCATGTTCATCAACCGCGAGCCTCGGCCACCAGCTAATATTAATGCGATTGTATTACGGGTTAAATGACCGACATTATGATCATGCTTTTGATTGCTTGACGCTGACATATTTCATCTCCATGTTGATTAGATATTACAATTGTTTGTTATTTTGGTAAGATTCAACTAACTTTTATTCTACTACTACACCGAGGCCATTCAAAGTGATAAAGCGTTCTGATAACATAATTGACTCTGATCCAAAAAAAACGACTCCGATAAAACCGGAAATAAACACGACTGACTCTGACGCCACAAAAATTATTGATAAAAAACCGGCATTGAGCACACCCGTATCCAGTCCCAAGAAAATCGTAAAACCGGCGGTAAAAGAAAAAGAAAATGTAAAAATTAATGCTCCTGTTACCAAACCTATAAAAACCATAGCAGTAAAAATGGAAGAGAACAAGCTGGATTCCGACTCACAAAAAATTAGCGAAGCGAAACAGCATGATCCTTTTGCAATTTTGGGTCGACATATCAAAAATAACCAAGTCCAGGTTAAAGTTTATTTACCTTATGCAGAAACGGTAAGTTTCAGTGATAAAGGGCCGGCCTTAAATCGGATACCCGGCTCGGATTTTTTCGAATATTTCGCCAAAGAAGGAGAACTGCGGCAACACTATAAATTAACTTGGGTAGATAAAAACGGTTACACCCACGAGGGCTATGATCCTTATGACTTTGGCACCCAATTTCCTGAATTTGACCAACATTTGTTCGGTGAAGGTAAACACTGGCATATTTACCAGAAAATGGGTGGACACCTGCATTGCGTTGACGGCATTGATGGCGTTTTATTTGCCTTGTGGGCTCCCAATGCAGGCAGAGTGAGTGTGGTGGGTGACTTTAATCGCTGGGATGGTCGTTGCAACCCCATGCGTAGTTTGGGTGGTAGCGGTATTTGGGAAATATTTGTCCCCGGTTTAAAAACCGGCTGCTTATACAAGTTTGAAATATTAAATCGCAATACCAACGAAGTTTTATTAAAAACAGACCCTTATGGTCAGCAATTTGAATTTCGTCCCAACACTTCCTCCATTGTGATAAAGGAAAAAAATTATACCTGGAACGATTATCAATGGATGACTCAGCGAGTCAAACACGATTGGCTGCACGAACCCATGTCTATCTACGAAGTCCATCTGGGCTCATGGCGACGTGATAACCAGGGCAATTTTCTTTCTTATCGGGCACTCGCCATCGAACTGGTAAACTATGTCAAACAGCTGGGCTTTACGCATATTGAATTACTGCCGGTTACCGAACACCCGTTTGATGGTTCATGGGGTTATCAAACCACCGGCTACTTTGCGCCAACCAGTCGTCACGGTTCACCTGATGATTTTCGCTATTTTGTTGATATTTGCCACCAAAACGGCATCGGTATTATTCTGGACTGGGTACCCGCCCATTTTCCTAAAGATGCGTTTGCCTTGGCCCGTTTTGATGGCAGCGCCCTGTATGAACATGAAGATCCACGTAAAGGCGAACACCGTGATTGGGGCACGCTGATTTATAACTATGGACGGAATGAAGTTAAAAACTTTTTATTGGCCAGTGCGAACTTCTGGCTGGAAGAATTTCACCTTGACGGTTTACGGGTCGATGCGGTGGCTTCCATGCTTTATCTGGATTATTCCCGTGAAGGTAATGACTGGATTCCCAACATGTATGGCGGTAACGAGAACCTGGAAGCCATCGATTTCTTTAGAGAACTCAATACCGTCACCCATGATCTGCATCCGGGTACAGTCATGATGGCTGAAGAATCGACTTCCTGGCCTCAAGTGACCCGTCCGACATGGACTGGTGGTCTGGGCTTTTCGATGAAATGGAATATGGGCTGGATGCATGACGTACTCTCGTACATGAGCGAGGAACCCATCCATCGTAAGTACCATCATGATCAGCTAACTTTTGGTATGCTCTATGCCTTTACAGAAAACTTCGCCCTGCCTTTTTCGCATGATGAAGTGGTGCATGGGAAAGGTTCATTAGTTAACAAAATGCCGGGGGATGAATGGCAGCGCTTTGCTAATTTACGACTGTTATACACCTTTATGTTTACCTATCCGGGTAAAAAACTGTTGTTTATGGGTTGTGAGTTTGGACAAGGTACTGAATGGAACGCCAATAAAGATTTGGATTGGTATGTGCTGGATTACCCCCATCACAAAGGCGTTCAAACCTTGGTTAAAGATCTTAATCACTTGTATAAAACCCATCCGGCTTTATTTAGTCATGATTTTGATCATCATGGTTTTGAATGGATTGATTGTCATGACGTTGAGCAGTCCATTATCAGTTACCGTCGTAAAAATACACTTGAAGAGTTAATTATTGTGCTTAATTTCACTCCCGTTCCAAGGGAAAATTATCGACTCGGTGTACCTGAAGCGGGTACTTATTCTGAAATTTTTAATTCAGATTCCAGCTATTACGATGGCAGCAACATGGGTAATGGTGCCGTGGTATCAGAGCCTGTGCCGTGGATGAATCAACCGCATTCAATTAAACTTAAATTGCCGCCGTTGGGCGCTTTGATTCTAAAACTATAAATTAGGTTAAAGGTGCAAGGTTAAAGGTTAAAGGTTAAAAATGATTACCTTGCACCTTGCACCTTGCACCTTGCACCTGCTCTTAAATCATATATGAAAAAAATTCTTTTTGTTACCAGCGAAGCTCACCCTCTGATTAAAACCGGAGGTCTTGCTGATGTTTGCGGCAGTTTGCCTAAAGCATTGGCTGAATTGTCTAATGACATAAAACTGATTATCCCTAATTATCAAGCCTTAAAAACCAGTGAAAACGTCCGTTTTCTTTGCTCTATACGGGTTGATAACCGGAATATTAATATTCTTGAAACCCGCATACCGGCTAGTAATGTCATCGTTTGGCTGGTTGATTATCCGGCGTATTACAATTATCCGGGCAATCCTTATGTCAATGAAAAAGGCGAACCGTGGCCTAATAATGCAGAACGCTTTGGCTTGTTTTGTCGTATTGCCGTTGAAGCGGCTATGGATAGAATTAATCAGGACTGGAAGCCGGACATCGTTCACTGTAACGATTGGCAAAGCGGCTTGGTTCCCGCATTTTTATCACTTGAACACGACCGGCCATCGAGCGTATTCACCATACACAACATGGCCTATCAAGGTTTATTCCCGGCCAGTACCGCAGCCTTATTAAACCTGTCAGGTCAATTATGGCATCCCGCCGGCTTGGAGTTTCATGAAATGCTGTCTTTTATTAAAGGCGGACTGGTTTATGCCGATCACATCACCACCGTGAGTCCGACTTATGCCTTGGAAATTCAAACACCAGAATTTGGTTATGGTCTTGAAGGACTGCTGGATCATCGCAAAGAATATTTAGGCGGTATCCTTAACGGGATTGATCTCGATCAATGGGATTCTGGAACAGACCCTTTGATTACTCAGCCTTATACTGCTGCAACACTCAACAAAAAGCACTTTAACAAGTCTGCACTACAGGCCCGCTTTGCACTTCCGGTTAATGATCGTATCCCCCTCTTTGGGCTAATTGGTCGACTGGTAGAACAAAAAGGCATCGACCTTATTTTGGAATGTCTTCCCGAGATGGTTAACCTGAACATGCAATTTGTATTGCTGGGCAGTGGCGATAAAGACTTTGAAAAACAGCTAGGAAAGCTGGCTCTTGAATACCCGGATAAAATCGCGATATCAATTGGTTATGATGAAGCATTGGCTCATCTTATCGAAGCGGGAGCGGATATTTTCTTGATGCCATCGCGATTTGAACCCTGCGGTTTAAATCAAATGTACAGCCAACGTTACGGCACTATTCCTGTCGTCAGAAAAACAGGCGGCTTGGCAGATACCGTGACTGATACCTTGCCGGAAACATTGGCCAACCACACAGCAAGCGGCATTGTGTTTAACGAAGCCGGTTCAGGTGCTTTACTGGAAGCGATCAAACGCGCCCTGATTTTATACAGCCTCCCTGAAACCTGGAAGAAAATGCAACTTAATGCGATGAAAAAAGATTTTTCCTGGAAGCACAGTGCCGAGCAGTATCTGGCGTTATACGAAAGCCTTTAAATAAAAACGTGCATATCGTATCCAGCAACCCATTGAATGCTATGTGCGCATTTTAGTCGCGTAGGTTAGCGAAAGCGTAACCCGACAAATCGAAGTACGTGTGTCGGGTTACAGCCAGCGCCTAACCCAACAGATATTATTAGTATTTTTGTGATAAAAAAGTGTCAACCGCTTTTGGACTTCTATGAAGGAATGCCAAAATGCCTTAACTGTTTATAGGTAAAATTTTCATGGCATTAAAAAACGTCCCCTTATCCGTGTCTATCAGTCAAATCCGTGTCATCGGTGTTCTATTTTTTAACGGCTGAATAGTTACCGCATTTTAGAGAGAGTCGTCAGATGAATGAAATCCAATTGCTGTATGTTGAAAATATAATATCCCGAAAAAAAAGGGTT
Organism: Methylococcaceae bacterium; assembly: GCA_037127995.1. Classification (GTDB taxonomy): domain Bacteria; phylum Pseudomonadota; class Gammaproteobacteria; order Methylococcales; family Methylomonadaceae; genus Methylobacter_C. The sequence continues at coordinate 10,778 of JBAXXH010000030.1, forward strand.
CTTCAACAGGCGCTGTGTTTTTTTATACAGATAGAAAACTTAAGCCCGGACAAGAAGGTTGATGTTATCTGGGCGGGCGAAGACGGTGTGTGGCACACGCTACCTTCAACCTGGCACAGCAACTTGAACAACGATAAAGAATACTGGCGAGCCGAGACAACCGTTAATTTTACCGCCGATAAATCGCTTCCGGGTAATATTGAATTTGCCTTGTGCTACCAAACTCAAGGCAATGAATATTGGGATAACAACCACGGCCTGAATTATTCAAGCCAGGCAGATTCCGGCATTAAAGTCATCTCCACGCAGCCGGTTCTCAATATTGGCTTTGACACCAAACTGCATGATAAGCAAAAGTTTGTGCTGATTACCGCAGCGGTCAATCAGTCTGTACAAGCCAAAGCTGTCACGATTCATTGGACAACCGACAACTGGAAACATACCCATCAAACGCCCTGTCATTTTAAACGCAACTATTGGGATGAAACCTCGCACAGCAATGCCAGAAATCCAAATCAATACGGCACGCAACTTTGGAAAATATTACTCAACATAGATAACGCGTTTAAATTGCAATACACCATAAGCTGTGAAGGCAGCGATCAGATTTTTTGGGACAATAACCAGGGTAACAATTTCTCGATTAGTCATGAACCACTTAAAGTGATGATTTTAAATCTACACTGCTATCAGGAAGACAATCAAGACTATAAGTTTTCACAAATAGCCAAGGCAATTAACGAACTGGATACTGATATTGTCTGCCTTCAGGAAGTGGCTGAACTTTGGAACGATGGCAACGGTGACTGGAATACAAATTCGGCCAACATAATTAATGATCGCCTTAAGCACCCGTTTCATCTTTACACCGATTGGTCGCACAAGGGTTTTGATAAATACCGCGAAGGCGTTGCCATCCTGAGTCGATACCCGCTGTTAAAACAGGACTCAAGGTATGTTTCAAACAGCCATAGTGCCGACAGCATTCATTCCAGAAAAGTGGTTATGGCACAAGTGCATGTACCTTACCTGGGCTTGATCAATTTTTTTTCGGCCCATCTAAGTTGGTGGGATGACGGCTTTTCGGAGCAGTTTACAACATTGGGTAACTGGGCTGCCGATAACCAAACCGGCGATGTCACTGGCACAATGCTGTGTGGTGATTTTAATATCACGGCAGGAACCGAAGGCTATAATTTGGTAGTGAGTGCCAATGAATATGAAGACCAGTTTTTAGCCGTCAACGACCATGATGCCTTTGAGAAAATATTTAAAGTCAATGATCCCCACTGGCAAGATTACCTTGCTGATGATTATCGTATTGACTATATTTTTATGAACAAGGCCAGTGACCTGCAAATCACGTCAGGAAAGGTATTATTTACTGAACAAGATTATGGCCCGGTTTCAGATCATTGTGGTTATTTTATGACCTTTGAACCTAAGTAAATTTGTCGTATTGAGCGCCTGCCAAACGACCTAAAAATATTAATAAAAATGTACAAAAACAATATAATCTTAAACTTATACAAGGACATAACATGCCACTAGCAGAACACTATGCCATGCCCGTTCATGGACATTTAGGCGGTTATTTTCAAAGAGCCAATGATTTAAATGAAAAATTTGATGTCCGCTGGGGAAAAATAGAATTTGATGTATTCTTTGGCATTCAGGCTAATGTAAAAGTTATTCTTAAAGTGTATCGTGATCATGATGTCTGCGAAAAATATATTGTGGATACCGATGCCTTTGATGTTCAATGGGATCGCCACAAACGCAGTACACGCGACTTTTATATATTGTATTCCAATAACTTTGGCCCGATTAACTGCGTCAAATTTTCTTTCATTGTCCATCTGAATGAGCACTCTATCCCTTCGCAAAATGACTACATTTTCATGGATAGCCAACAAGCGCAGGATGGGCATCAACAACATAGAAAGATCACAGGAGAATGGGCAACACCTAATACCTATCGAACTTATGAATTAAATGCCGCCGAATTACAGAGTGACGCTGATTGGTATAATCATCATTTTGAATCCTTAAACCTGATTCCCAAGTTTACCAAAGGCGACCTGTACCACCCTTATCATCCCAAGCGCTTTATCCATGATCATATTGATAAGGTGATCCGTAGCAAGTGGGAAAATCCTGGTCGACTGTGTACCATCAAAGTCAGTGTTGACTGCATTGATGACAGGGATTTTATTGACCATTTGATTCATGCCAGTCATCAGGGTGTCCTGGTTCAGTGTATTGTGGACTGGCGCAAAATGACCCTGACCAACAGCCCTAACTACGACCGGCTAAAGCGTGCCAGGGTTGAACTGGTCGGCGTCTTTTGCACCCCCCAACATCACCTCATTGAAGTTGAACCGGATATGCATACCAAATTTGTTATTTTTAACGATGAGGATTGTATACTGGGTTCATTTAATATTACCTTCGATCGCTGGTGGGCTAACTGGGAATCCGGGATGACTTTTCATTCCAAGGGTATCTGTCGGTTGCTTGATAATATATTTCAGAGCCAACGCGGCGGAGTCAATCAAAAATACGGCATTAATCCCTTAAGCCATTTCAATCTGCTTTATACCTTCGGCAGACAGATGATGCTTAACGGCAAACCTTACCGTCCGCATCATGCCATCCTGGCTGAAATTCACCACGCCCGGCATTCGATCAAGCTGTGTTTGTTTTTAATGGGTGACCTGTTGGGCGATCATCATGACAGCGTCGTCGATGCCTTGATACACGCCCAGGACAGAGGGGTTTATGTACATGTTCTTTTTAACGGACATTTAGCCAGACAAGGCAAGATTGGTGTAGCACGACCGATGGCGGATGAGCTTAAACGCCCCTTGTTACCCGCCGTGCAACGCCTAAAAGATGTCGGTATTCCGGTAGGTTTGGTCTATGGACAAGATGATCACACCGTCCCTTACTCACCGATTCACTCCAAATATTGTGTTATCGACGACTCCATCGTCATTGAAGGCAGCTTTAACTGGTACAACACGTCCGTTTTTTCTCACGATCTGCTGGTCGTAGTTAATAATCATCAGGTAGCACAACCCTACCTCTATGAGTTTGAGCAAATACAGCGATCATTCAGGGTTTATTATTAATGAAGTGATCATACTAAATTAACATTGGGATCTAACGAAAATGCCTGCTTACCTACGCTTTTTTATTAAACTTCTCTTCTGGTGTTTATTAGTTTCTTCTGTCGCCTATGTGGTATTGATTACTCCGGACAATCCTGTCATGCGAATTTTACGCGGGGAAATCTCGGACATTTCTGCCGACATCATTATCGGCCCCTATCCGGTTGAAAGTGATATAAAACGGCTAAAAGAGCATGGTATTGAGACGATAGTTAGCTTGTTAGATCCTGCCTTACCTTATGAAAAACAACTACTTGAACAAGAGTCGGTACTGGCTAAACACTATCAGATGAAGTTTCTGAATTTCCCGATGGCCAGTATTTTTGGACAAAAGATGGGGACTTATTACGACAATAACGCCAAGGCGGCCGCAGAGGCTATAGCAGCAACCAAAGGCAAAGTATATTTGCATTGCTATCTGGGTATACATCGTGTTGCTACCGTTAAAAATTTACTGGAAAACCGGCAGTTCAATGTTGGCCGTTATACCTTGCGGGAAGGGCAACGCAGTCAGCTTGACATGCAATTGGATGCTGCTGAAAAAAATTATCTTGAAGGTAATTATCGACAGGCGCAACAGCTGCTTGATGCCATGAAACAGCTATCACCTGCAGCGATTTTATTACACGGTTGGGTCGATTTTCGGCTCGAAAATATGACAACAGCACGAAAATATTTCACTGTCGCGGCAACTGCAATGCCGACAGCCAAGGAACCGCTTTTAGGCTTGGCCTATTGTGATTTACGCGAAAACAATTTGAGCGCTGCTGAAGCACAGTTTACCCAAATTATCAACAGCGATGCTGAAAATATCGAAGCGCTCAACGGCATGGGGCTGATACGTTTTCGACAAGGTCGTCTGCCTGATGCAGTCGACTATTTTAAAAAGGTGTTGCAGCTAAATCCGCAACACGTCGAAGCAAACGCTACTTTACAGCTCATTAAGGGAAGCCGATAAATTGTAATGCAATAGTGTGAATCAATAAAATGCTGTCTTACTTGCTACAATTAGCGGTGGCTAACTTATCACATGCTTTTGCATTTTTCGACGCCCAGTTTAAAGCAGGACAATTAGACAGATAACATCCCTTTGAGGGATGTTATCTGTCCCGGCTTTGGTAACCCACTTTTCGAGTATTGGCTGGCGATTTTAGCCCCGGTTCCTTGATTAACCTGTTATAGCTATTCTTGACCATGCAAAGCTATACCAGCAAATGAGGACCATGCACCGAATTGAGTTTCCAAAGTAGGCAGTAATTTCATTAGTTCGCCAGGTTGTCGAAAAAAACTGGTGCCGGAACCGTCTATTTTTCGACTATGTGATAAGCGGTAAGCCTTTCCTCCCGGTAATTGCTGTACTTGTTCTCGTAACAGAACCAGAACAGGGGAAGTCTTAAAATCGAATTGCCAAAGCTCTCCACTGTCGGCTTCTCTATAAGCATGCAGGTCTTCTTCCTGTATGGGTAGCGATTCCAAGGCAATATAAACCGGTTTTTGCCGCAGTTCGCCCCAAGCCAGGAATTTTTCCGCAAACTCACGAATTTGTTCCGGATCGGTGCGGTAATTCATCACGGTTATACTGCCAATACTCGCTTCGACATCAGCCAGGAGCTTGGCGGCATCGCCTTGCAAGGGTTCAAACCAAAAAGGCAGAACCATATCGAGGAGTAGAGAGGGCGCAATTTGATGGGCGGCATTGACGGTTTTCGCCTCTGCTTGGAGCCAGATGGCCGGATTTAGCTGATATCCGGGCAATAAATACGGCTCGATGTCCAGTTGGAGACCATCCAGCTTCTGTTGACCGCCATCGGTATTGAAAACCTGATAAGCATGAACCAATGCAAGAAAACTTTGTTTTTCCCGCTCCAGCACCGCTTCGGGATCACCTAATACTGCCCATACCTGCAAACCGTGTTGATGTGCAATTTGCAAAAATTTCCGTAATTGTTCGCGGTGTTGCACCTGACCTTTACTGACAGGCACGGTCATATAAATACGTTTTAAGCCAAGAGTTGTCTGGCTATCAAAAATTTTCTGCGGCCTGATCAGCCAGGAATCAGGTGACCAGAACCAGCCTGCACGCAAAGGCAAAAAACGACGAGCTTTAGCTGTCAGCAAGGGTCTATAAACGGGTTTGGGTTTGTCGACCAAAGTTGCCAGGGCAGCGTCGGAAGCGTCTGGGACAATAATTTCACTGACGGCAAAGTGGCCGTTTAGCTCCCGGCCTTGCAAAGCGATTTGTCTGGCTTTGTTGATTGCTGGTTTCGCAAAACCCGCCCAGCTTACCTTGTCGGCACCAACTGGCAACTCCTTGGTTTCGCAGCCTGGATTCTCTGGTTTCGTTGCAGTTATCCTCAATATGATTATTTTTTCTTGCGCATTAAGAAAATGAGAAAAATAGCCTTCATCACGATTATTAAGCACCGATAAAGGCAGATCGGGACACATCGATAACCAAGCGGCATTACTTTGACAGGAGATGCCCAATAACATCAAAAAAGAATACAATCCCTTTCGACAACTAATTGACTTGAACTTATTAATAACATCCGTCAAAAACCGCATAAATAAATCAGTGATCATTTTTTCGCCTCCAGTTTATTTTGGGATGATTGCTTTCTTTTCATTTCGCCCCAACCGTGCTTTTTACCGAACATCCAACGGAACAGTCCCATTAGTCGCCAAAGTGAATTCAATTGTCTAAAACCAAAATTTTCCAGTATCGCCGCAAACAACAAAATGAGTAGTTGCTTGGGTCGGTCATAGATATGAAAGGACATTTCTTCAAGTAGCAAACTGGACAAGGAAAGTAACAAGCCCATGGCGATAGCCGCAAAGATGAAGATCAAAAACACCGGCCAGGAAATAAAGCCCTGCCAATAAAAAATAACCATCAGAATATAGCCTGTTACTTCTATCATCGGCCCGAAACATTCGAAGATCAACATAAACGGAAATGCCAGCCAGCCAGGAACGCCTCCGTTACGGCTGAACAGCAAACCAAAATTGCCGAATAAACTTTCACATAAACCGCGCTGCCATCGGATCCTTTGATTTTTCAACGTTTTAAGGTCTTCCGGCACCTCTGTCCAGGAAACGGGATCTGCCAGAAATACCATTCGGTAAGCCATTTTTTGCTTGCGCAATAGACGATGTATGCGCACCACTAATTCCATGTCTTCGCCAACTGTATCGGTGCGGAAGCCGCCGATTTCCAGCACAATGTCCTTACGAAAAAGACCAAACGCGCCGGAAATAACCAACAAACCTTCTAAAACCGACCAGCCCAACCTGCCAAAAAGAAAGGCGCGTAGATACTCGACAACCTGAAACAAAGCCAGTAAATTATCCGGCAGGCCCACTTCCTTGAGAAAACCGTCTCTTATGGTGCAGCCGTTTGCCACCCGCACTGTGCCACCGACCGCAACAACTCGATGATCTTCCATGAATGGATAAGTAATTCTCTGCAAGCTGTTGCGCTGTAAAAGACTATCGGCATCGACACTGCAAAACAACGGATAGCGAGAAGCATTGATGGCGGAATTAAGCGCATCTGCCTTACCACCATTTTCCTTGTCGATCACCCGCAGGTTCGGGTACCAAGCAGACTGGTAAATGCCGCGTACCGCCTTGGTTTTTAGGCGTTTGTGATATGCTTCAGGAAACGGCAACAAATCAAAAGTTTTCTTTAAAATCTCCAGGGTTCTGTCTTTTGAGCCATCGTTGACAACGATCAGTTCAAATAATGGGTAACTGAGTTGCAGCATCGATTGAATCGACGCGACTATGGTCTCTTGTTCATTATAAGCGGGAATCAAAATACTAACGGGTGGCTCCAGTCCGGAATATATTTGCGGCAAACTTTCCAGCACTTTATTCGGCATGTAGGCTTTGAGATTAAAAAACGCGATCAAATTAAGCAACATATAACAGCCGCTGATGGAAACGAAATATCCCAAAAAAAACCATTCACTGAAACTGACGAACTGATTTAAATCAATATGGAATTCACTCATCTGCGCTCCTTTTCGGCGACGATATGCTGCAACATATTATGAGCAAAGACATCGGTACGGCTTTTAATCAGGTGCTTGACGGCTCGGTGGTTAATAAACGGCAATTGAACCAGCGACTGAGCGGCTCGGTAACGCACCCACCAATATTTAGAATTGAGCAGCGACAAGAGATAGTGAGCGTCTTGTGGCATCCCTATCTTACCTAATACGACGGCTATCTGCACCTGTACCGACCAGTGCGGGTTACCAAAAAGTCCTCGAACCAAATCCAGTTCCGATGGATGGTAAACCAGTCGCAGACTGGCAGCCAACAGATTGGGGTCGTGGCTGGTCATCAGGAATTTTCTGACAAACGGCAATGGCTGGCTAAGCTGAAGGGCTGTGACTAAACGCATCAGGCGTGGCAGATAAGGGGGAGATTCTTGTGCATAGAGATCCAAGTCCGTCAGGAATGCCTGTTGAAATACTGGGTCAGCCTGTTTTAATATCAGTGCCAGACGGGTAGGCATCCAGTCGCGACGCCTGATAATTAGCGGTACGACGATGTCGCGTGCCTTAACGGAATCAATCATAATCAAAGCTCGTGCTGCTGTTATCGATAGCAAAGGTGACGGCTTGTTGAGTAAAATCAATAGCTGATCCCAAGCCTGCCTGTCGCCTAAATGCCCCAGCGCAGTTGCCGCGATCAAGCGATCTTCGAAAGCGCCTTTACGCAATAGCTTACGGATTTTTGCTTCCAGGGCAAAATCGTGTAAAGCTTGATTAAGTCGTAGCTTACTGTCGCCGCGAAGTATTTCCTGAAAATGTATCCACTGGAAAAGAAAATCCGGCAAATCGCGACTAGTGATCTTCGGTGCATCAGGTTTTTCTCCAGCGAGATACCGGATAAGAAAGTCCTGTATAGTTTCTCGAAATTGGCGACTATGACGTTCCCTGAGCATCGACCATATCCGCATTCGTAGGACTTCCAACAGTATAATTACAGTCAGCAGCGTTGAAATTGCACCTATCCAAAAAGCAATGACAACCCGGATATCAGAAAGCGCGGCGAAGCCCAAGACTTACTCCTTCACGATTATAGGCTGTGCCTTGTTCGATATGTCCCAGCGCCCAGGATAAAGCCCAGTCTTGATTGAACCAATGTCGACCGTATAATGCGAAGGCCTGTGTGTCCAAAATAACGCCCTGAAAACCGCTGTTTTCTGCCCCCATGCTATAGCTTAGCTTGATATAACTGGTGTCCTGATAGTAATAGGACAGATTGAAACTATGCCCAAACTGGGTTCTGTTTAATGAATCGGTAACTCTAACCGTGTAAGCGGCGCGAAAATCGGAGAAATAGGTTTCCAAGGTTGAAAAACCCTGCTGCATAGGGCCTGTGCCATATTCGCTGTGTCTAAAACCTCCCGTTAAAAACCAATTATAGCCAAGACCCGCTTGTAGCGATGCCATGATACTATTTTTGGCCAATACCTGTGGCGACGGAGTGACATTACCTTCAAGATTCAGGGTTAACTTTGGCAATAAAGGATAATAGCCGCCCAGCAAAGACTGCTCGTCGTTAAGGCCAAATCGTTCTATTTGCGAAAACATGCCGTAAACAACTTTCTGCGGCGCGAAGCGATGCTCAAAACTAAGATATTCAGAACGCCAAAAGCCTTTGTTTTTACTTAAGTAATCATACGATCCGCCTAATTCGATCTGGTTACGGTGAATAAGATCAAATATGGGATCCTGTCCGTTGCCGGTTGCTTGCTGGGACTCATTGGTAACATTGAGTTGGCTGGGCTTTACGCTGTTGGTAACCACAGGCCAGCTCAACTTGGGAAATCGGCTGGAAGCCTGTTGCTGAACAATGATAGCTTGCTGACGCGAAGTTGCATCATTTAAGATAATCAGAGCCTGAATATGTAAGCGCCAAATATCAGGATCGGCAGGCGAAAGTGATTGTGCTCTTTTAATCAAAGGCAACGCGGTGCGTGCATCGCCTCGCCATACGTAGACTTGTGCTAATCCAAGTAAATAATCGGCGTTACCGGGTTCGCGAGCTAAAAGTAATTGGTACTCAAGCTCTGCTTCCTTAAATTTTTTTTGCCATGACAGCAACTTGGCAAGTTGAAAATGGGCATCCAAGTTTGTTGGTCGGGTCTCGATTTGCTGACGCAACAGGGACTCTGCCGCCACGTAGCGCCCAGTCTGGACGTTAATATCAATCAGTTCTTGTTTGTCGCCGGCATACAAGGATCGCGAAACAGCAAGCCACAATAGACAAAACCACAGACCATTAGCCATGGTGCAGCCTGTTGTTTATCTGGCAGCGAATCCGGGCCAGCAATTCACCTAGTTGAAAAGGCTTGGTTACATAATCGAATGCCCCCAAGTCAAAAGCACGGACGATATTCTTCTCCTCGGTTTTAGTACTAAGAATGATGACTGGGGTGTTAACCCATTCCGGCTTGCGACGAATCTGCTGAAGTAATTGATACCCATCGACAAAGGGCATCATCAAGTCTAATAACACCAGGTGTGGTGGTTGAGAAAGGATGTTAATTTTGTTTTTAGCAGACAAACCGTCTTCTGCAACCAACACGCGATAGCCGCTCCTGGAAAGCATGAATTTCAGTAAATTGGAGCAGGGTTTATCATCCTCAATCAATAGCACTAAAGGTTCATCTGTCATAGACTGGTTCCCTTAAAAAGTATTGATTGGCATCAAGCACGACTTAATCATTTGGATTGATGTCGCACAGATAAACGCTCAATGCTTTTGATGGTAATTAATCCACCTTGATTGTGGTTATTTTTCATAATCGCAAACAAGAGCCTGATAATTTGTTGCAATTTGTTAATTGCGTATTTACATGCAGGAGATATATGAATGGCTATCTGTAGCAATCGTACAGATAAAAACATAACCGATTCCTTATAACACACCTATATAAAACAGTAAATAAGTTTTATCTTATATTTCTCGTTAAGACTTGCTTTTACTTGAAATTAATGGGTTATTTGATAAATATTAATTTAACTCAAAGATTATTAGCTGCCTAAAAACAATGTTTCCGGTATTATTTACGTGAAAATATAAACTGATTTTTTGTTTTTCGCGCTACCGATGATTGCTTCGAATGAAAAGTTAAAAAATCTGGCAAAAAGTAATAATTTACTGAACAATGACTATTGATTGACCTCCTTTTTATGTGTAAATAATCCTGTAATAATTACCGTGTTATAAAGGTCAGTGCTTTTGGGATTACATTAATATCAGGCGACAATAAAAAAATTATGGATACCGTTAACTACAGTTTTGATCCAACTTATGGATACACGCTTGACCAGTTGCTTGCTGTAAAAACGCCGAAAAAACCGAAGGATTTTGATTGCTTTTGGCAACAGCGCTATCAAAAAGCCTTAACCCTTGATCCGCAACCCCACACAAAAATTATCAACGAAGATAAGCTGGGGTGGCGTTTATTTGAGATAGGTTACACCTCTACCGATAACTGTCCTATTCATGGCTGGTTAATGGTGCCGACTTCCGGGGTAATTAAACGTGGCTTTATTGTCGGGCACGGCTATGGAGGACGTGATGAGCCTGATTATCACTTGCCCTTTAAAGATGCGGCCTTGTTGTTTCCCTGTTTTCGTGGCCTGTCACTTAGCGCCCAACCGACTATTTCTTCCGAGCCTTATTGGCATGTACTACACAATATTAACCAGAAAGATCACTATATTCTGGGAGGGTGTGTTGATGATTTATGGCTGGCAGTCAGTACGATGCTGTCCCTGTTTCCTCAGCTAAGGGGACATTTGGGCTATCTGGGCATCAGTTTTGGTGGCGGTATTGGCGCTTTGGCGCTGGCGTGGGAATCGCGTATTAGTAAAGGCCACTTCAATGTACCCACGTTTGGTCATCACCCGTTACGCTTAAGACTGCCCACCAACGGCAGCGCAAAAAGCGTTCAAGAATATTATAAAACCCACAAAAAACAAACGCTTGCTGTTTTGCGCTATTACGATGCCGCCTTGGCAGCAAAGCGCATTACCCAACCCATGCATTGTGCCTGTGCAACATTTGATCCTTGTGTCGCGCCCCCCGGACAGTTTGCAATCTACAACGCATTACCCAACGAAAAGCAACTGTTTATCTTGGAGGCAGGGCATCACAACTACCCGGCTCAAGGACAGCAAGAGCACGAACTTCTTAATCAACTGGATGCTTTTTTTGCATCACTTGGCGAACACCAATCCCCCCTAAACACAGGAGATATAAATGAATCGTGAATATCACAAATGGTGGAGCGATCGACTGCAGCGCGATATGGAATTACTGGTATTTGGTCATGCCGGTGCAAAGGTGTTGGTTTTTCCTTCTCGCTTGGGACGATTTTATGAGTATGAAAAACTAGGGTTAGTCCACGCTTTAAAGCACAAAATAGAACAAGGCTGGCTACAACTCTATTGTATCGATAGTATCGACGCTGAAAGTTTTTACTGTGACTGGGCGCATCCTCATGGACGTATCCAGCGCCATATAGACTATGAAGAATACATTCTAAACGAAGTATTACCCTTTATGGACAGCAAAAATCAGCATGAGTGTGTAATTTCTCATGGCTTAAGTCTGGGTGCATTTCATGCCACCAATATTGCATTTCGTTACCCCCAGTTTTTTAAAAAGCTGGTTGCCTTCTCGGGTCGTTATGATCTTACCCTGAATGTAGAGTTTTTTAACGACCTGTTCGATGGTTTTTATAATGAAGATATTTATTTTCATACGCCCAGCCATTTTTTACCTAACCTGGACTGTTCCTGGCGTTTAAACAAGCTAAGGGAAATGGATATTACCCTGGTCATTGGCAAAGAAGATCCTTTTTTACCCAATAATGAACACTTAAGTTCAATATTGTGGCAAAAAAACATACATCATCAACTATTGCTTTGGGACGACAGAGCGCATAGCGGTTATTATTGGCGGCGCATGGCAGCACTTTATGTTTAATTTTTTGGGATAGCCTTGCCAATATCATCACACTATTTCAACGTGGAAATGTCGGGCACGAAAAGATGTACCCGACATAGCTCCAGGTTGGGATGACGCAAGGAATCCCAACAATACGAAGCATAAAATGTTGGGGTTCGTTGCCTCACCCCAACGAACTATTCCACACTTAGCTCTTACAGCCTTGCCGGCTGCTCCCAAAACCTGCCCCCGCTTTGCATTTTTAAATTTATTCCCTGTTCCCAAGCTCCAGCTTGGTAACCCGGCTCAGGAAGCTCTAGGAGGCTGTCCGAGAATAGCAAAATCAGTGATTTTCAAATAAATATATCAATACAAATCAATTGCTTGAAAATTGAATTTTTTAAAAAATCGAGTTCTCGGACAGCCTCCTAGCTTCCTGTTTATTTTTATCACATTCGAATCCCCATGCCGGGAAGCAGTTATTAGGTCTTATAGGATCGCGAAAATAAAATAATATATTTATAAAATTATAACTTTAGTCTTTTTTCCAGCCATATTACAAAGTCCATACGTTCATGTAACACAGCGAAAATTTGCGGCTTCTGGCCGTTCTGGTGCGTAAAAAAGATGTAGTGATGTTCACCCTGCCAACCATGATTTCGGGGTAAAGTTTGGAAAAACTCCGCACTGTTGCGGTCATACGGCCTATTTCATGAAAGCGTTTTTCGAGTAATCCGGCATAGTGTAAGGCTTGCTTTTCGCCCCATTTTTCCAAGGTGTAGCTGGTGATGTCGATAACGTCTTGTTCTGCGGAAGGGGTAATATGATAAGGCCGCATTTATAGCTTTTCCTTCAATTTTTTTATTGTTTCTTCCGCGATTTGCATAACTGACTTGTCAACGAATTTGCCTTGTCTCGCTTCTTCTAGTCTTGGTGCCAAGAAAGCCCCAAGCTGTCGCAGGGCTTCGTCATCTTCCTGTGCTGATGTTTCTGAGAAGACACGGGTTAACACATTGTCTTTCATGGTCTGCCCGCTCAAAGCAGACACAACTTTAAGCCTATGACGTTGTTCTTGGGTAATCTCGAGAGATAGACGCATAAAAGCCAACTCCTACAAGTTAAGGATTTTCTATTATATCAAAAAGACACATTTACACAAAAATGGTAAAATAATATAAAGCAAAAATTTAATATTTTAAAATTAATAAAATATTATTTTCTAATTATATATAGCGTTGCCCTGCTTACCTTCAATAGTTCCACTACTTCTTCAACCCGCTTGCCATCCCCTATTTGCCGCCGTGCACGGCTGATTTGCGGAGCGGTTAGTGCACCGCTAAATCCCTTGGTCAGTTTTCAATCGGCACCAACACAATATTTTTCCGATCTGATTTAACACGTTTCCAGTCTACTGCCCTTTTTTAAGCGCGGGAAAACGAAGTCTAACAGGTCACTATTTTTATGAAATAATTTGAGTGTCATCATCTCACGTTTTAAAAGTTATTGAGGCTCTCAAATATTTCAGTCAGTACACCCTAAAAGCCCACTTAATCGCTTGATTGCTATGTGCAGCGGTTAGCTATACAATAATTTCAAACAACTGTTTAATACAAGCGTTAAAATGACTCAATCAACTGCCATCGAACCTGTTTTTGACCGTCTGCTGCAAGTCGCCGTGGAAGTATTTGCCGAATACGGTTTTCGTGAGGCGACCGTGCGCGAGATTTGCTCCAGAGCCCATGTCAACGCGGCTTCGGTAAACTACTATTTCCGCAGTAAAGAAGCGCTTTATAGCCAGGCGTTAGCTTTTGCTTTTCGGGAAACCAATCGTTTGTATCCACAAGATGCCGCGCTTGATAAAAGCTTGCCTCCAGAACAGCGTCTTGCCGTATTTATCAATAATTTTTTACATAAATTGCTGGACGACAGTCAATTGGGCCTGCACAGTAAACTGATTGCCCGTGAGATTGCCGACCCCACCAACGCCTTGGATGACATTATGGAAACAGCCATCGTTCCGCAAATTGCGCTGCTTGAAGACATTATCAGACAAATCCTTAAATATCCTGTTGATAATGTGGTCGTCCAGCGTTGTCTGCTGAGTATTTTAGGTCAGTGCCTGATGTTTAAACACTCACGCTCGATTATTGACCATCTTTATCCTGATTTGGTTGCTGATGCAGCGGCCATACAAGCCGGCGCGGAACATATCACACAGTTTTCCCTGGCCGCCCTAAGCCGGCTTACCCTACCAAAAGAGTAAACAACACCATGAATCATATCGCCTTAAAAATGCTGATGGGCGATACCGGTAAATATATCGGTATTGTTATGGGACTAACGTTTGCCTCGTTAATTATGACCCAGCAGCCCGCCATTTTTTTGGGCATCATGGCACGCACTTACAGTTTTATAACGGATGTCGGCTTGCCTGATATCTGGGTAATCGATCCGAAAGTACAATTTGTTGATGACATCAAACCCATGCAGGATACGGAACTTTATCGGGTACGGGGCATTTCCGGTGTGGAATGGGCAATGCCGATGTATAAGGGACTACTAAAAGCACGCCTTCTCGATGGCACCTTTCAAACCTGTAATGTGGTAGGTCTGGATGATGCCACTTTAATCGGCGGCCCACCGGTCATGCTGGAAGGAAAAATTGATGACTTGCGCCGTAGCGATAGCGTTATCGTCGATATTGACGGTGCCAGTGAAAAGCTGGGAAAGCCTTCACTCATACCCGGCGGCAAACCCGTTCCACTCAAAATAGGCGATAGCTTGGAGCTAAATGACCGGCGTGCGATTGTTGTCGGCATTGCCAAAGTCACGCGTACCTTTCAATCCCAACCGGTCATCTACACCACCTATTCACGCGCCAAAAGTTACGCGCCCAAGGAGCGCAAGCTGTTATCGTTTGTTTTGGTAAAAGCCAAAAAAGGACAAGACCTTGTCGAATTGACCCGCCGCATCCGTGACTCAACCGGCCTGGCGGCTTATACGCAGGAAGAGTTTAAAACCCTCACTTTCGAATATTTTATGCACAACACGGGTATTCCGATTAATTTCGGCACGTCGGTACTGTTGGGATTTATTGTCGGTGCCGCTATTGCCGGTCAGACCTTTTATAATTTCACGCTGGGAAATCTGATGCAATTCGGCGTCCTAAAAGCCATGGGTACCAGCAACTGGATCTTGCTGCGCATGATTTTATTACAAGCGGTTCTGGTCGGCAGCATCGGTTATGGTTTTGGCGTAGGTCTAACCGCATTATTTGGTTTTGCCATGCGCCATACCATTCTGGCTTTCAAATTTCCCTGGCAACTGTTGCTGTTCAGCGGTGCGGGAATCAGTCTGATCTGCGCCTTTGCCGCCATTATCAGCATTCTCAAAGTGATTCGACTGGAACCTGCCATTGTTTTTAAAGGATAAATAATGAACCTAGCCGTGCGCTGCCAAAATGTGGTCAAGGTTTATGATACCGGCGGGCAAAAAGTAACCGCTCTTAACGGTATTAATCTGGATATTATTGCCGGTCAACTGATGATGTTGGTCGGCCCCTCCGGTTGCGGCAAGACGACTCTTATTTCAGTGATTGCCGGCATTCTTGATCAGGATGAAGGGCTTTGTGAATTGTTCGGCGAAAATTTACTGACCATGCGCAGCAAGGACAAGTTATATTTCAGGGCAAAAAACATCGGCTTTGTATTTCAGGCTTTTAATCTGTTGCCTTCACTCAATGCCGCAGAAAATGTCTCCATTCCGCTGATTATTAACGGCATGAAACGCGCCGAAGCCGAGCGTAAAGCCATAACGCTACTTGAGCAAGTGGGTTTGGGAGCTCGCTGGAAATCCTTACCGTCTCAACTTTCCGGCGGACAGCAGCAACGTGTCGCCATTGCCCGTGCCTTGGTGCATAACCCGCGACTTATCGTCTGCGATGAACCCACCAGTGCACTGGATCATGAAACCGGCCGCAATGTCATGAAATTACTCAAAGACGTTGCGTTACACAAAGACCGTACTTTAGTCATTGTGACCCATGACGCGCGTATTTTTGACTTCGCAGACCGCATTGCCGAAATGGATGACGGGCATATTGTTGAGGTGAAAGGTTATGCAAGGTGAAAGGAAGCAAGGTTAAAGGCGAAAGGTTAAAGGCGAAAACAATATGCCTCCCTTTTGCCCTTTGCCCTTTGCCCTTTGCCCTTTGCCCTTTGCCCTTTGCCCTTTGCCTTTAACCTTGCACCTTGAACCTTGCCCCCCTTGCACCTTGAAACTTTAACCTTAAATATGCAAATCAAATACACCCTCCCCTTGCTGGCAATCGCCGGATTTGCGTTTGCCGCTTACACGGTAATCCGCAGTAACCAACCAACACCGATTGCGATACCGGTTACAGAACCCGCCTCGGCACCCTTTAAAGCGTTTATTGCCGGTGCCGGAATTATTGAAGCGCAAAGCCAAAATATCGCTATTGGCACGCCTTTGCCTGGAATTGTTAAAACCGTAACGGTTAAGGTTGGTGATCAAGTTAAAGCTGATGCACCGCTTTTTTATCTGGATGAACGTGATACCCGTGCAACCTTGGCGATTAAACAGGCCGACCTTGCCAAAGCCAAAGCCGACGTTACTATCGCAACAGCGACTTACAGTGATGCAAAATCCCTGAGTGATTTAGCTGAAGCCGTTACCGACCGGCGTGCCATTAGCGCCGAAGAACTGCTTAGACGACGCAATGCCATGCTGATCACCAAAGCCAGACTGGAAAGCGCCTTGGCTTTAGTGCAGCAAGCACAAGCCAGTCTGGCCGATACTGAAACCACTTTAAGCCGACTCATCGTTCGCGCTCCGGTAGACGGTGAGGTATTACAAGTCAATATTCGACCCGGTGAATTTGCCCAAGCCGGATTTTTAAGCACCCCGTTACTGGTGCTGGGCAATTTGGACAAGCTGCATGTGCGGGTTGACATAGACGAAAATGATGCCTGGCGGTTCGACAAAAACAGCAAGGCAGTTGCTTTTCTGCGCGGCAATCGAAACTTCAAAGTCGACCTAAACCTGGCTTATGTAGAACCTTATGTTGTCCCTAAAAAATCCTTGACCGGCGACAGTAACGAACGGGTTGATACCCGTGTATTACAAGCACTCTACCGCTTTGACCGAAAGCTGCTGCCCATTTATGTGGGTCAGCAGATGGACGTATTTATTGAAGCGCAAGATTACTCGCCCACCCAGAATTCAGCACAACCCCCGAATGCCAAAGGGCCGGCCTTATGAAACGTCGTACCCTCGCATTCTCTTTAACCCTGTTGGCATCGGCCTGTACGGTAGGGCCTGACTACAAACGCCCTGAGGTAGCCACTCCCAAACAATGGGCTGAGGTAAACAAAGACCCGCACCCTGAATTAAAGGACAACTACAAAGAATTGCTCCTATCAGAACAATGGTGGAAAAGTTTCAATGATCCCATACTCAACCGGCTTATCACCGATGCCATTGCCGCCAATCTGGATTTAAAGCAGGCTTTGGTGCGGGTTAAAGATGCTCGCGCCCAACGCTGGGTAACCATTACCGCCGGCCTGCCCTCTATAACCGGAAAAAGTAATGTCAGTCGACGTTTCAATAATTCAAACGCAACCTCTCAAACAGGCGGCGCACCGGCTACGAGTGGCGGCTCTGGTATCGGCAATCAGCTCATCAACATTTTTCAATCCGGCTTTGATGCACAATGGGAACTGGATTTCTTTGGTGGCGTAAGACGTGCCATAGAAGCCGCTGATGCCAATGTTGGCAGCGAAATTGAAAATAGCCGGAATGTACTGATAACCCTGCTGGGTGAAGTTGCCAGTAACTACATCCAGTTACGCACCAATCAACAGCTAATCGCCATCACGCGTGATAATTTACACTCTCAACAGGAAACCGCCGAGCTAACTCAAATACGCCAAAAAGCCGGTTTTGCAAGCATGTTGGAAGTAGCGCAAGCTCAATCCCAGGTTGCAACTACCGAGGCGTTTATGCCCGTGTATCAAACCGTTGTTAACCAATCCATCCATTCGCTCAGCGTATTACTGGGTCGAGAACCCAATGCTCTCGCAGTTCGGCTTGATAATCCAGGCTCAATTCCGGCAATGCCCGCGATAGCAATAGCGGTGCTTCCGTCTGAACTCTTATTACGCAGACCCGATATTCGTTATGCCGAACGAAAAATTGCCGAAGCAAACGCCAATGTGGGCGTTGCGACTGCGGAACTCTATCCCAGGGTCAACCTGTCAGCATTTTTAGGCCTGCAAAATACGCGCATCACCGACTTTACCCCCCTTGGTAAATCGTGGTCTACCGCCTCCTCCTTAACCTTGCCCATTTTAAATTGGGGACGCATTAACGCCAATATCAAAAGCAAAAATGCCCAATTTGATCTGGCTTTCCTCGCCTATCAGTCTACTGTTTTAAATGCTTTTAAAGAGGTCGAAGATGCACTGGTTGCCTATAGCAATGAACAACACAGACACCAATCGCTTGCACAGGCTGTGGCCGCAAGCCAGTTGGCCGTTGAAATGGCTGATGAACGCTATAGTAACGGTTTAACGATGTTTCTGGATGTACTCCAAACCCAGCAGGCGCTTTTCCAAACGCAACGCAATCTGGTCGATAGTGAAGCCCAACTGTCAACCGATCTGGTTGCTTTATATAAAGCCTTGGGCGGCGGCTGGCAAACTCAAGATCTCGTGAATGATACCCAACAAAAATATCCGGGTGAATGGTTCGACAAGCTCACCAAGATCGTAAAATGATGATTACATTCACTAGCCACAGCTTTCCTGTCGAAGTGCCATTATCAGGTTTTTTGCAAGTGACGCCATCATTTTTCATCTCGTTAAAAGTCTTTTCAGGCAATTAGTTTGTGTTCAAGCTGATACAAAGGCTTTATCATGTATCAAAACGCCGCTTCGCCCAAGGCGAGAAAGCCAACCACATTAACAAACCATAGCCTCTGCAAATTGACAAAAAAAAATCGTCATCCACAAACCAGTCAAACCCGGTCCTTATCCATCCGTGTAATACTGAGAAACAGCCTGCTTTTCTTTGTCGCTTCCTCCGTTATAGCGGTTTATCTTTTCCGCTGGCTACCTTTGCCAACGACCACGTTTATACTGTATCGGCATTATGAAGATTTAATTAACGACCAATCATTTAAGCCCATTCGATACCAATGGGTCAGTGCAAGAAATATTTCCCCCAATGCGGCGGCAGCGGTTATTGCTTCAGAAGACCAACAGTTTTACCAACACTTTGGCTTTGATTTACAAGCCATACGCTCCGCCATTACCGCTTACATCAATGGCGGACGACGACTCAGAGGAGCCAGCACCCTTTCCCAACAAGTGGCCAAAAACATATTTCTAACGCCATCAAAAAGTTTTATCCGTAAAGGTCTGGAAGTCTGGTTTACATTATTAATTGAAATAATCTGGACTAAAGAACGGATAGTAGCGGTTTACCTGAATATTGCCGAATTTGGTGATCATCTATTTGGCATAGAAGCCGCAAGCCAACACTATTTTGGCATTCCTGCAAAAAACCTCAGCCGCTCCCAAGCCGCCATGCTAGCAGCCACCTTGCCCAATCCTCTGCGGTTGCGAGCTGCACGCCCCTCGAATTATGTCCTTAGAAGACAAAACTGGATACTCAGACAAATGCGCAATCTGGGTGATTCGCATAACCTGGATGCGTTGTAACGTTAACATGACCCAACGCAAAGCTTAATTTATGCCAGTGCCCCATTAAAACGAAGTAATTTTTTCTTGATTTTTATCATTATTTATTTGAAACTATTTGTTAGCAGCTTCTTATCTAGGGTATTCAGCTTCGTTTATTACACCCTGCACGTGATATACCACGGGGCTTTTGACCGTCCCGACCAACTTTAACATTGTCTTAATTGTTTTTTTTATTATACTAGTTAATTTATAGGTAAAAATAATGTGTTTTAGTGCTGATATGTCGCTGGGGCTTGGTATTATAGGATTTGCGGCTTCAGGCGCGACTTTTATTGATAAAACCGAAGCTTTTTGGGTAAGGTTCGCGAGAGCTTACGCCATTTTCCATTTTTCACTCATGGAGTTTATTCAATATTTTGCCTACCCGGTTGCTGACCAATGCGGCTACGGCACCAATTTTTATTTAAGCGAGATGTCAACTTACCATATTGCCCTACAAGCCGTGGCCATTATGCCGGCACTGGCAACCTACTCCTCTGACAAAACCGCCCTTAAACAGGCAACCCTAATGGGTGCATCGCTTAGCTTTTTATTCCTGATCTGCTCTTTTCTGCCCAATAACCTGCAAATTTTTAATACCACCCCCAGTTTTATTGGCAATATGGTTTCCTGTTTATTTATGGGCACTTATCATATTGGTTATCGTGTATCGAGTGCGTTCGGAACCTTTGTCACCCACGGCTCATTATTTGCGTTGGCATTGAGTGGTTTTCTCTGGAAAAATAACTGGAAAATCTCCAGTTACCATTGCTTTATGGCACTAATGACTTTATTTATGCCCCAATGGCTGCTGGGTGTATCAACCGGAGAAGCCGCCGCCATTTATTGCTTCTATTCAATCCCTATTACCATCAGTTTTATGCCGTATTTTAAAAGTTTTTTCACGGTTCAATGCTACGAAAGCAATCCCGATTTCTCCCTTAAAAGCTAAGAGACATTGAAAAACAGCCCATGAAAACAGATACGTTGTTTTACCGTCTATTTCAACGCTGGCCCCAACTAGCCTTGGAATTACTGGATCTGCAATACAGCGGTGACAGTTACCGGTTTGGTTCTGAAGAAATTAAACAAACCGCTTTTCGAATAGATGGATTGTTCATGCCAACAGTGGATGACCCGGAACAACCCCTTATTTTTGCTGAAGTCCACTATCAACCAAATATTGATTTTTATGGTCGTCTTTTCTGTGAAATCGCTTTATATTTACATCTTCACAAGCCTCGTCGTCGCTGGCTGGCGCTAGGAGGCTGTCCGAGAATAGATAACCTACTGCGGAAATGCCATTTCGGCCAGATTTTCCGCTCATTTTCATTAAATAGAACAACTATTCGCCTCAAATGACCAAAAAATCTGACTCAAAATGGCTTTCCCTCGCTACGGCTCCTATTCTCGGACAGCCTCCTAGTCATCTATCCGAATCGTGGTGCCGAAAAAGCTGCCCGTGTTGAATTTACACCGTTTATGAGCTTGCCACAATTACACCGGGTTTATTTGGAAGACTATCAAGACCAGTCTGGACTTACGCCGACGCTGGCATTAATACGCTTGATTGCCAGTCATAAACAACAGACAATAACCTTGGCGCAAGAATTAACCAGGCGACGCCATGAATTAGGCCCTGAAGGTTTGGATTTTATTGAAACCATTTTAATTTACAAGTTACCCTATTTAAGCCGTGAGGAGATTAAAACCATGTTGGCCTTAAACGATGTTGAATTAAAACAAACCCGTTTTTATCAAGAAATTGCAGAGGAAGAAAAGCAGAAAGGTCTTTTTGAAGGCAGGCAGGAAAGAAGAAAGCATTGCTTTACTGACCCGTCAATTACTTCTTAAGCCGGGGCTTCAACCCTCGCTGGAACAAACTTTACAGCACTTGCCTGGCATGCCTCTGGAAAGCTTGGAAAACCTGGCCGATGCGTTGCTCGATTTTAATGGCGTTAATGATTTACAGCACTGGCTCGCCACCAATGCTCACCTTAAAAAATAAGATAAATTATGCGCCCCTGTCGATTATCACTGTACTGAGGCCTTATCGACAGGGCGTTTTCCGGTCGGGATGACAGTGAGTGAGTGTGTCATTCAGTCAGTGTTTATCTTGGGCTTAAACACCAAATAAAAGTTTTTTAAAAGCCTTAAAAGGTTTAGACTACCCGTTAGTATCTTTAGAGGTCAATCTCTTATGTCTAGCGAAACCAATGCCACCATTTTAATTATTGATGATGCGTCCGAAAGTCTAAGTATATTAAGTGAATTGTTACAACCAACATACCGGGTGTTGGCAACAACCTCAGGAACAGCGGGCTTACGTATAGCAAGCAACCAGCCTAAGCCCGACCTGATTTTACTTGATGTGATGATGCCGGACATGGATGGTTTCGAGGTCATTACCCATCTGCGCAACGATCCCGACACACAAGATATCCCTGTTATTTTCCTCACCGCCATGACCGATACCAGCGACGAGGAACGTGGCTTGCAACTGGGTGCAGCTGATTACATTACCAAGCCGATCAGCCCACCGTTGGTGCTGGCACGGATAAATACCCAACTGGAAGCAAAGCTGGCGCGTGACTGGATGAAAGATCAAGAAGCCACCCTTAAGGCACAAGTTGCCCTGCGCATGAAGGAAAATAATCTCATCCAGCACATCAGCATTCGGGCGCTGGCGCATCTGGCCGAAATACGCGACCCGGAAACCGGCAACCATATTTTGCGCACCCAAGGTTATGTGCAACGACTGGCGACGGGATTAGCTCGCCATCCCCGTTTTGCCGCCACGCTTACCGAAAGCTACATTGACATGTTAACCCGGTCAGCGCCGCTGCATGACATCGGCAAGGTCGGCATTCCCGATCACATACTGCTGAAACCCGGCAAGCTTACGACCGATGAATGGGCCATTATGCAAACCCATGCCAAGCTGGGCAGCGATGCCATCGAAAAGGCAGAGCGTGACATCAAACAAGCAGAATGTGACATTGAGACACGCATGGTATTTCTTTCTGCCGCCAAAGAAATCGCCCATTGGCACCATGAAAAATGGGATGGTAGCGGCTATCCAGATGGTTTGGCAGAGGATGCCATTCCTGTTTCCGCACGGCTGATGGCAATCGCCGACGTCTTCGATGCCCTGATCTCACCACGCCCCTACAAGCTGGCAATACCCTTCAAAGAAGCCCGTGACATCATCGCCGCAGAGCGCGGCAAGCACTTCGATCCCGAGCTGGTTGATGCGTTTCTTGAAGGCTTTGACGATTTTGTCGCTATTGCCAAACAATACCTCGATGCTGCACTGAACTGATAACCCACCAACGCTGGACAAACCAACACTGTTTATCCAAACAGGAGCCGTTATAATGACCCGTAAAAAACACCCAACAAATGCAGAAAAAACTCAGGAACTTAGCAATATAAACGACCTGCAGGAAGCCGATAATGCCGTAAATAAAGGATCAAAGACGAGGGCAACGCCTGCTACCGCTTTTCCCATTGTCGGCATAGGTGCCTCGGCTGGGGGCTTGGCGGCTTTTGAGGCATTTTTTTCCGGCATGCCCGTCGACATTGACCCCGGCATGGCCTTTATTCTGGTTCAGCACTTGGCACCAGACCACAAAAGCTTGCTCACCGAACTTATTCAACACAGCACCCGCATGCCCGTCGTTGAAGTCGAAGACGGCATGACGGTAAAACCCAATTGCGTCTACATTATCCCGCCCAACTGCGACATGGCGTTTATAAACGGCACCCTGCAATTGCTGGAACCCTTCTCGCAGCGCGGACTGCGCCTGCCGATAGACTTTTTCTTCCGGTCGCTGGCCCAAGATCAACGCGAACGCGCCATCGGCATCGTGCTGTCCGGCACCGGTAGCGACGGCACCTTGGGCGTTCGAGCCATCAAGGGAGAAGGCGGTATGGTCATGGCGCAAAACCCCGAGTCCACCGAGTTCGACTCCATGCCGCGCAACGCCATCGCCACCGGCACGGTGGACTTTGAACTGCCACCTGCCGAGATGCCTGCCCAGCTCATGGCCTATGCCAAACACACCTTCGGCAAACCCTATCAAACCACTACCGCATCGAAGGAGAAATCCGAAAACTCCTTACAAAAAATCTTTGTTCTGGTGCGTGCCCAGACCGGACACGACTTCTCCCAGTACAAACTGAACACCATCCATCGACGCATCGAGCGGCGCATGGCTGTTAACCAAATTGAAACGATAGACGCCTACGTCAAATATCTGCAACAAAGTCCAAGCGAGGTACATGCGTTGTTTCGTGACCTCCTGATCGGCGTGACCAATTTCTTCCGCGATACTGATGCTTTCCTGGCGCTTGAAAAAGAAATCTTGCCCATGCTCTTTGCCTACAAGCTACCGGCTGACAGCATTCGCGTCTGGGTACCTGGCTGCTCCACCGGCGAGGAGGCCTATTCCATTGCCATGCTCTTGCAGGAACGGATCGACGTGCTTAAAGCCAACTACACGGTACAGATCTTCGCCACAGACATTGACAGTCAGTCTATTGCCTCGGCTCGCGTCGGCCTGTATCCAACCGGCATCTCCACTGACATTACGCCTGAACGGCTGACGCGTTTTTTTACGATCGAGGCCGACGGCAGCGCCTACCGCATCAACAAAAGCATCCGCGAAATGATAATTTTTTCCGAGCAAAATGTGATCAAAGATCCGCCTTTCTCCAAACTGGATCTGATCAGTTGCCGTAACCTGCTTATTTATATGAACAAAGAGTTGCAGGAGAAGCTCATGCTCCTGTTCCACTTCGCGCTTAACCCGGAGGGCATACTGTTCTTGGGTAGCTCCGAAAGTATAGGTGAATTGACCGATCTGTTTATTGCACTCAACCGCAAAGCGAAAATGTACCAACGCAAAGAGGATTTTCACGGCAACCAGCGTACAAACCTGGCCCGGTTTTCCCTGCTCGCCGATAAAATACTCATCCGAAACCCGGTCAAACAAGCAACTCCCGTAAAACTCCCCCTGCGCGAACTCACCGAACAGGCGCTATTGCTGCAGATCGCCCCGGTCGGCGCACTCGTGAATGACCTAGGTGACATTCTCTACCTGCACGGCCGCACCGGGCTATATCTGGAACCGAGTTCAGGTGAATCGAGCCTGAATAACATCCTTAAAATGGCCCGCGAAGGGCTGCGAATCGGCCTGACCACCAGCCTGTACAAAGCGGTGAGCACCCAGGAGATTGTCCACTGCACCGGTCTTCGCGTTAAAAGCAATAGCCATTTTTCCTATGTCAATTTGACCATCCGTCCGGTGAAATTCACCTCTATCGCACCCTCTGATGTACCGCTCTACCTGGTTATCCTGGAGGAGGACCCACACCCGGCCGGACAGGCCGGACAGGCCGGACAGGCCGGACAGGCCGGACAGGCCGGACAGGCCGGACAG
>JBAXXH010000031.1:0-36002 GCA_037127995.1 Methylococcaceae bacterium
TCGATGACAATATAATCGGCTATTTCCATTTCAATTTTTTCTCTGGAACGTTTGGTTAATATGCCCCGCTGCTCCAGGGGCTTGATCAATTCCAGAATGCCGCCAATATCGTTAAGCGTGGCCGGTCGTAATTCTTCAAAAGGGGTGGAGCTGATCAGCGTACCGATCCCGTCACGGCTAAACAACTCAAGCAACAGCGCACCATCAATAGTCCGATTAATCAAATGCACGCGCTCTATCCCGGCACGGCAACTTTGAATGGCCGCTTTAAGCGGCAGGGTAATGGTGTCGGCAATATCGGGATGGTGTTGCAGGAAAGTGTCCGCTTCATCCGTAGTCATTTGCCGGATTTGCTCGTCGTTATCCGGATTGCAACAAGTTTGCTCCGTTAACAGGATCAGTTTTTCCGCTTTTAACGCAATCGAAACCGCCGTGGCAACCTGTTCAGCCGACAAATTAAAAATTTCCCCACTGGGCGAATTGCCAATCGGCGAGATCAGCACGATATTATTTTGGTCGAGTTGTTGATGAATCGCCGTACTGTCAATACGACGAACTTCGCCGGTATGGCAGTAATCGATGCCGTCTATAACACCAATCGGTTTGGCGGTGACAAAATTACCGGACGCGACTTTAAGCCCGCTTCCCGCCATCGGGGAGTTTGCCAGTCCCATGGACAACAGCGCTTCAATTTCTACACGCACCAATCCCGCTCCTTCTTTAACACATTGCAGCGCCAGATCATCGGTAATACGCAAGTGCTGATGAAAAAGGGCCGGGGCATTGAGCTTTTTAAGCCGTTGGTCTATTTGCGGACGTATGCCATGAATCAAAACCAGGCGTATGCCTAAGCGACTTAGCAAGGCAAAATCGTGGACATGATGATCAAAATCATCAGCCAACACCGCTTCGCCACCAAAAGAAATAACAAAGGTTTTATTGCGATGCGCGTGGATGTAAGGTGATGAGTCCCGAAACCAGCTGACGAAAGATTTTTGTGTGTTCATGATTATTTAATTAGTGTGTGATGAGTTTTGTAGGGCGTGCCGCGCGCGCCAAAATGGTTTAAAGCCGAACTACTCGCCGAAGTCGTTGGTGTTATCGAAAGAGATGTTTTCGCCCCACAGTTCAGGATACCATCCGCTTCGTACCAGTCGGTGAAAACTTGAATACGGCCAATCTACGACCTTGGATACCAATCCATGTTTAACCGGATTCCAATGGATATAATCCATGTGTCGATTGAAATCATCTTCATCGCGGATCAAATGATCCCAAAAGCGATGTTGCCAAAGCGTACCTTGTTGTCGCTTGCGTCGTCTTGCATTCAGCCATTCCGGGCGATTCAGCCGTGCTCCGCAACGTTGCGTAACGATCCGTTTAATCATGCTCCAGCGCGAAGAAAAATCGGTATCATCTGGCGGCAGACGCCAGATGCAATGCAAATGATCGGGCAATTGCACCCAGGCTACAATTTCGAAAGGCTTGGTTTGTCGGGTTAATTGAATTCCCTCGCGCAACGCCGCACGAACATCGTCATCAATAAGAAAACGCTGTCTGCGGAACGTAACCACCGTGAAAAAATACATTCCACCCGGCAAATAAACGCGTCGATAATTCGACATAACAACATCCGTAGTGCGTGCCGCGCGCGCCAAAATGGTTGAGGTTGAGTGAAGATATTATCCCAAGCTTAGAAGGCGCGCGCTGCACGCCCTACGGGACTCCATTTTCTCTTGTGCTTGAGGATAAAGGAAATATTTCATAGATAACGTTGTTTCAGCGCATGCATGAATTGTTCGCCATAAATCAATAGTGAAGGGTTGACATTAATTTCTTTACAGCGCTTATATATTTCTTGCTGCCATGCTTCTGAAACGATGACGTCCTCTTCGTAATCTAAAGTTTCCAACAATATTTCTGCGATATGAGTTCTTGAACCTGGTTCAAGTTTTAATACTTGCTCAGTAATAGTTTCTAAATTCATAGGTCATTTTCAGTTTTGTTAGGTTAGTTCGTAGTACGCAATAGTTATGTAGGTGGGCAGAGTTTTTCTGCCCACCGTTATTGTAAGCAAATGATGGGCAAACGATACAGCTGTTTGCCCACCCTACAGAACTCCGTAGGGCGTGCCGCGCGCGCCAAAGAAGCTAGAGTTAAGTATGGGGGAGTTATCTCAAGCTCCGAAGAAGGCGCGCACGGCGCGCCCTACTAGGCTTGAATACGGCCAATCTACGAGCTTGGACACCAATCCATGTTTAACCGGATTCCAATGGATATAATCCATGTGTCGATTGAAATCATCTTCATCGCGGATCAAATGATCCCAAAAGCGATGTTGCCAAAGCGTACCTTGTTGTCGCTTGCGTAGTCTTGCATTTAGCCATTCCGGGCGATTTAGTCGTGCCCCGCAACGTTGCGTAACGATCCGTTTAATCATACTCCAGCGCGAAGAAAAATCCGTATCATCTGGCGGCAGACGCCAGATACAATGCAAATGATCGGGCAATTGCACCCAGGCTACAATTTTGAAAGGCTTGGTTTGCCGAGTGAATTGAATTCCCTCGCGCAACGCTGCGCGAACATCGTCATCAATAAGAAAGCGCTGTCTGCGGAACGTAACCAACGTGAAAAAATACATTCCACCCGGTAAATAAACACGCCGATAATTCGACATAACAACATCCGTAGGGCGTGCCGCGCGCGCCAATTGGTTAAGGATTGGTGTAGATATTGTCCCAAACTTGGAAGGCGCGCGCGGCACGCCCTACGGGACTATCCAATTAATTACCACCCAGAATTTTCATTTTTTGAGATTCAAACTCAGTGTTGCTAATTATTCCTTTCTTTCTTAAATCATCTAACTTAATCAATTCGGCATACACATCTTTAGATTTTTCAGATTGGTCTTTAGTATGAATGTCAGCAGAAATATTTTCTGTCTTTTCAATTACAATATCAGCACGCGGAGTAAGTGAGGTTCGCCGAGCTTCTGAATCATTTTTATCAACAACCCTAAACTGGTATTCAAACGATGCCCAATCACCAGGACGATTAGTCCCAATAGGTTTTTCATGAACAGAAATCGGAATGGCTATCTTGTCTTGTTTCATGGCAAATTTATTAGCCTCACCAATTACATCAGCTTTTAGCTTTGCCATACTTCCAAAAATACCAGCATGATCTTCTTTGAACAGCATGTAAGTATCTGGTGAAAGGGGAACAATGCCTGGGTTTGCGCACCCACCCAAAAATATAATTACGGAAATGACTATTTTCTTCATTAACTACTCTGTGTGAAACTAAAATCACTATCATCGGCAATGTTGGGTTACGCTATCGCTAGATAACCCAACGATGATTTCTCTAAGTTAATCCAAATTATCCGTAACAGCACCCAACGAAGCCGAACTCACCAGCTTGGCATATTTTGCCAGCACGCCACGGGTATAACGCGGTGCGGGTTGTGTCCATGATTCAAGGCGCTGGGCGATTTCGTGTTCGGTAATAACCAGTTTCAGTTCGTTGGTTTCTGCATCGATAATGATGGTATCGCCATTTTCAATGATCGCTAACGGGCCACCGACGTAGGCTTCCGGTGTGATGTGTCCGACCACAAAGCCGTGCGTACCGCCGGAAAAACGGCCGTCGGTAATCAAGGCCACTTCTTTGCCTAAGCCTTTGCCCATAATGGCAGAAGTCGGGGAGAGCATTTCACGCATGCCGGGGCCGCCTTTGGGGCCTTCGTAGCGAATTACAATCACATCACCTTTAACGATGTCGCCGTTTAATATGCTGTGTAGGGCTTGTTCTTCGGCGTCAAATACTTTGGCGGTACCGACAAAGCGCAAACCTTCTTTGCCGGTAATTTTTGCAACTGAACCACCCGGTGCCAGATTGCCATATAAAACCACCAAATGGCTGTCTTTTTTAATGGGGTTGTCCAGCGAGTGAATTACATCCTGGTCTTCAGGATACGGTTTAACATCGGCCAGATTTTCCGCCAGTGTTTTACCGGTTACGGTTAAGCAGTCGCCGTGCAGTAAACCTTTATCCAGCAGGATTTTCATCAACGGTTGAATGCCGCCGATTTCAATTAATTCAGTCATCAGGTAACGACCGCTGGGTTTTAAATCCGCCAGCATGGGTACACGCTGACCGATGCGGGTGAAGTCATCCAAGGTAATGTCGACGTTGGCGGCATTGGCCATCGCCAGAATGTGCAATACGGCATTGGTTGAGCCGCCCAGTGCAATAACAATGGTAATGGCGTTTTCAAATGCCGTTTTGGTCATGATGTCGCTGGGTTTGATATTGTTTTTTATCAATTCCAGCACGGCAGCACCCGCACGTTCGCAGTCCAGTCTTTTGTCGTTTGAAATAGCGGCTTGAGCCGAGCTGTTGGGCAGGCTCATGCCCAGTGCTTCAATGGCCGAAGCCATGGTGTTGGCGGTGTACATGCCGCCGCATGAACCGGCACCCGGAATGGCTTTGGCTTCAATTTCAGCCAGTTCGGTATCATTAATTTGGTTGTTGGCTCTGGCACCGACCGCTTCAAAAACAGAAACCACATCCAGTTTTTTGTCTTTATGACAACCGGGCATAATGGTGCCGCCGTACACAAAAATGGCCGGACGATTCAGACGCGATATGCCAATCATGCAGCCGGGCATATTTTTGTCACAGCCTCCAATCGCAACGATGCCGTCAAAGCCTTGGCAACCGACGACGGTTTCAATAGAATCGGCAATGACTTCGCGGGATACCAGCGAATATTTCATGCCTTCCGTGCCCATTGATATGCCGTCAGATATGGTGATGGTATTAAAGATAACCGCTTTACCGTTGGCATTATCAACACCGGTCGCCGCAGAATCAGCCAGTTTGTTGATGTGCATATTGCACGGAGTGACCATGCTCCAGGTCGAGGCAATGCCTATTTGCGGTTTTTTAAAGTCTTCATTTTTAAAACCAACGGCGTGCAACATGGCGCGACTGGGTGCGCGTTCCATGCCGTCAACAACGAGTGAAGAAAAGGGGCGGGTGTTGTGGTCATCTGAATGAGCCATGTGATTGATTCCTGGTGTTTAAGGTGAAAGGCGAAAGGCGAAAGGCGAAAGGCGAAAGGCTAAGGGCTAAGGGCTAAGGGTGAAGGATACAAGATATGCGTATCCTTTTGCCTTGTACCTTGTACCTTGTACCTTGAACCTTGAACCTTGAACCTTAATACGAATCCCAACTGCTTTTGTGTCGCCAGCCGAGTTTGGGCAGGATAAAGCCTAAAAGAACACCGGCAAGCGAGAGTAAACCGCCGTATAAAAACCAGTCCTGACCTGCGGTGTCTTTTAGTACCTGATTTTCAAGTTTGAACTGCTGCAATTCCCGTTCAACATTAACGACCCGTTCTTGAAGTTCGTCGCGTTCATTTTTTAATTGTATCGAACTGCCTGCTGTTTTTTTGATGTCGTTGAGTTCGCGGGCTAACTGATCACGTTCAATGGCTAAAGACTTTTCCAGGGATGATCCCGGTGTAACCGCTTCTTTTAGTGTGGCCAGTTCAGCTCGCAGTGCGGCATTTTCAGACTGTACCAAGGTTAGGGTTTTGCCGGCATTATCTTTAGGGTTAACAGCGGGTGCCTGTTTTTTGGTATAACGCGAATTAATATAACCTTCGGTGCCATCAACCAGACGAACATGAATAAATTCAGATTTTTTTTGTTTATCAATAACCGTCAGAGGTGCTCCCGTAGGCAGCGATTGCAGGATTTTACTCTGGGCATTGGCTTCCTTTCTTAGCGATAAATTAAGATCGTCAGCCACATAAACGGTTTCAGCCTGCGCAGAAGCCGAAGCGAGTATCAGGATAAAAAAAGCACTGAGTATAGTTTTCACGGAGTTATTCTGTGTGAGTCAGTTGGTAACGCTAATTTTATCGTTATTTTTTGCACAGGAGAAATTCCAGTAGTGCTTTTTGTGCATGCAGTCTATTTTCAGCTTCTGCAAAGATAACACTTTGTGGGCCGTCTATCACTTCAGCCGTTACTTCTTCACCCCGATGAGCGGGCAAACAATGCATAAACAAGGCGTCTTTATGGGCAGCGTTCATGGTTTCGGCGTTAATCTGATAATCTTTAAACGCAATTTCCCGGTGTTTTTGTTCATCTTCCTGACCCATGCTGGCCCAGACATCGGTTACGCAGAGGTCAGAGTTTTTAGCCGCTGCCAATGCGCTATTAAAAAATCTGACACGATCGCCCGCAGCCTCAACAAATTCTTGTTGAGGATAATAGCCGGTCGGGCAAGCAATGTTTAAGTTAAAATCCAGCAGCATGGCGGCATGAATATAAGAATGACACATATTATTGCCGTCACCAATCCAGGTAACGGTTTTGCCTTTAATGTCGTCTCGAAATTCAAAATAAGTTTGCATATCCGCCAGCAACTGGCAGGGATGTTGCAAATCCGTTAATCCGTTAATAACCGGTACGCTGGAGTGCTGTGCGAAGGTGGTGACGGTTTCGTGTTTGTCGGTTCTTAGCATGATGCAGTCGACCATGCTGGAAATCACTTTGGCACTGTCATGCAACGGTTCACCACGACCCAATTGGGTATCTCTGGGTGATAAAAACAAAGCGCTGCCGCCAAAATGAACCATGCCCGCTTCAAAGGAAATGCGGGTGCGGGTGGATGATTTTTCAAAAATCATCGCCAATACCTGACCTTTTAACGGTTGATAATCGGGATCGCGATAATTTTTAAGTTCTATGGCTCTATGGATGATGTGACGAAATTCTTCGCTGGATAAATCAAGCAAGCTGGTGAAATGTCTGGGATTTATGATCATGTTTTTTGTGCAGTTTGTTCGGTGTAGTTGTTAATAAGTGTCGATAAAGTGTCTACCAGCAGCTTGATTTGTTGCTCGTCAATAATTAAGGGCGGTAACAAACGGATAGTGGAGTCATTGGTCACATTAATTAATAAATGTTGTTCCAAGGCTGCTTTAACCAGCTCGGTGCAGGGGCTGTCGAGTTCAATACCGATCATTAAGCCTTTGTTACGAATATCAACAATATGTGGATTGCCTTGCAAGTGCTCGGTAAAGCCGGCGCAAATAGCCTCGCCTTTTTGCTTGGCCAGTTCAATCAGATTGTCTTCATCCAATGTTGCCAATACTGCCAAGGCCGCGCTACAAGCCAACGGATTACCGCCAAAGGTAGAGCCATGCATACCCGCCGTGAGTAGTTCGGCCGCTTTGCCCCGTGCAAGACAGGCACCAATAGGCACGCCATTACCCAGTGCTTTAGCCAGGGTGCAGACATCTGGAATAATGTTGTTGTGCTGAAAGGCAAGAAATTTGCCGGTACGCCCAATGCCGGTCTGGATTTCATCAAGCATCATCAGCAAGTCGTGTTGGTCACACAGACTGCGTATTTGATTAAGGTAATCAGCGGCAGGTATATTGATGCCGCCTTCGCCCTGAATGGGTTCAACCAAAATGGCAACGATATTTTTATTGTCTGCAAGCGCTTGTTTAATGGCGCTGATATCGTTATACGTTACACGGACAAAGCCTTCAACCAGCGGCGCAAAGCCTTGTTGTATTTTACTGTTTCCGGTCGCGCTTAGCGTTGCCAAGGTACGGCCATGAAAGCTTTTATCCATGACAATAATGGCAGGATAATCGATGCCTTTTTCATGACCATACTTACGCGCCAGTTTGATAGCCGCTTCATTGGCCTCGGCACCCGAGCTACAAAAAAACACGTTATCCATACCGCTTTTTTCAGTCAGTTGGTCGGCAAGACGTTCCTGATTGGCGATTTTATAGATATTGGACGTATGCAGCAGTTTTTCGCTTTGGGCGCAGATAGCCTTGTGGACTGCGGGGTGAGCGTGCCCTAAATTGCATACAGCAATGCCGGAAATGGCATCCAGATAACGATTATTGTTTTCATCCAATAACCACGCGCCTTCGCCTCGTTCAAAAGTGACCGGTAAGCGATTGTACGTTGGCATAATATGGCTAGTCATGGTTTCTGCCTGTAAGCGAAAAAACAGGCAGTAATCGACTACCCGATAAAAAAATGTTCGATTATAAGTATCAATCTGGTCTCAGGCAAGTGATGGATGATAAGAATTGCTTTTTTTACTGGCGCAAAGTTGATAAAATTGGTTGGTTTTTTATCTATTTGAGTAATTACAATGAGCGTTATAGAAAGAATTAAAGATCAGATTGATAACAATCCGGTCGTTTTATACATGAAAGGTTCGCCTGATTTCCCGCAATGCGGCTTTTCTGGCCAAACGGTACAGATATTAAATGCCTGTCAGGCAAAATACATGTACGTCAATATATTTGAAGATCCAGAGTTGCGTGAAGCGCTTAAAGAATATTCAAATTGGCCTACTTATCCGCAATTGTATATCAGTGGTGAATTGGTTGGCGGTTGTGACATCGTTATCGACTTGTATAAAAAAGGCGAGTTGGTTACCTTGTTGGCAGAGGCTGGCGGTGTAGAGGAATAAAATCCCTGTTGGTAGCGTAACTCTCAAGGGTTACGCTAACCAAACTACCGGACTAATCCACGATAACCTGTTTTTTAAAATCGGTTATGCGAAAAAGTTTTTAAGCATAATCGAAAGTACACCTGCAATTAGATAGACCCATTATCCACTTCAAAACGGCTAAGGCAGATTTTAAGAGGAGATAGCCGAGTAGTAGTAGGGGGCCATCTGTTCTGATTCTGGTGGCTGTTGATGATAAATCATTAGAAATGTTCCAACCTTGCCAAAAAACTTGCAGCACTGACAATCGGCGTCATGTGAATTCGTTCCATCGATAATAGGTCGCGTTTATCACCCGTTACAAGAAAATCAGCCTTGCATTCCAACGCGATTGCTAATATCGGGTTATCGTCAGGGTCTTTACATAAATCTACTGTAGGCAGTGACGTATAAACATAAGCATTAAGCTTAAGACCATTAACCATTAACCATTTGTCCAGCTTCAATTGGGTTGATAAAAGGTCTTAATTTTGGATATCGACTGACGCGACGAAATTCTTCCAGTTGCCATTCCGAGGTAAATAATTCGAAGCGTTTCTTTTTCCAGGCCTGATTAATTTTATCGGGCGGTGTGTCAACGGTAATCAGTGCCGCAATCAGAATACCAGTGTCTAAAACAAGTCGCATTCTGGTTAATGAGTGGAAGTTGCTGATTCAATAGTTGCAAGGATTTCGTCTTGATTGTAGTGTTTGTTACGCGCTTTCACTTTATCAGTAACTAAATCAAAGAGATGTAGCTGCACGGCTTCGTTAACAAAATGAGAAATATCCCCTTTTTTCATGCCGGTTCCTGCCAGATAGGTGCGTAAAGCCTTATCAGTGGATTCTGGAACTACAACTGACCATCTTACTCTGTTCATTTTGAACCCTTAATATAAATTAGGATTGCATAATTATAATTATTAACAACTATGTGCATATAGTGTTTTTAGAAATGCACTGAATTATTACGTGTTTTTTTGTAATTGTGTCTGACTTATCTTCACACATCAAGCGCTTCAAGACGGTTCCATTTATTAACAATCATACAAAATAGCTCTGCGGTCTGTTCGGCATCATATAACGCTGAATGGGCTTTTTCGTTGTCCCATTCCAAACCTGCAGCCTGGGCAATTTTTGCCAGTACCGTCTGTTGATAAGCCAATCCACCCAATGTCGCGGTGTCGAATGAGCTGAACGGATGGAAAGGGCTGCGTTTTATTTGGGTGCGCTGGATAGCGGCATTTAAAAAAGCGATATCAAAAGCCGGGTTGTGTCCTACCAAAATGGCTCGTGTGCAGTTGTTGCGTTTTACGGCCTGTTTAATCGGTTTAAAGAGCATGTCCAGCGCATCTTTTTCATCGATTGCCATACGAAACGGATGGTACGGATCGATGCCATTAAATTTGAGAGCAGCCGGATCGAGTTCGGAATTTTTAAAAGGTACCACATGCGTGGTATAGCGTTCGGTTATTTCCAGCTCATTATTACTGTTAAGTTCAACAATAACGGCAGCAATTTCCAGTAATGCATTTTTTTTGGGATTAAAGCCGGCTGTTTCTATGTCGACGATGACAGGGAGGTAGCCTCTAAAGCGTTGGGCTAGAGGAATTGCAGGTGTATCCATTAGGTTGGGTGGTGTCCAAAGGTATCGAAAAGTTAAGGCATGTTACGCCAAGTTGGGCGTAACAAGGTAAAATATTACAATTTTAATCCGCTTCGTGTATGGATTGTATTTTCCATTCCAGATCTTCACCGGCTTTAAGTGGCGTGATGAGTGTGTCGTTTTCTCCGTAACTGGCGGGAACTTTCCAGGTGGTTTTTTCTAAAGTGACCGTGCCCGTGTTTCTGGGCAAGCGGTAAAAATCTGCTCCGTAAAAACTGGCAAAGCCTTCCAGTTTGTCTAATGCATCGGCGTGTTCAAAGGCGGCGGCGTAAAGTTCCAACGCGGCGTGAGCACTGTAACAGCCGGCACAGCCACAACCGGTTTCTTTTAATGACGTGGTATGCGGCGCACTGTCGGTGCCTAAAAAGAATTTTGGATTGCCACTGGTCGCAGCGGCAACCAATGCCAGACGATGCGGTTCACGCTTGAGTATCGGCAAGCAATAATAATGGGGGCGAATGCCGCCTGCCAGTAGGGCATTACGGTTAAACAGGAGATGTTGAGGGGTAATGGTTGCGGCGACCTGATTGCTGGCGGCTTGCACAAACTGCACAGCTTCAGTGGTGGTAACGTGCTCAACGACCACGCGCAAGCCGGGGAAGTTATCGACAATATCGGTCAAGCTGGTGTCAACAAACACCCGTTCGCGGTCAAAAATATCACAGTGTACATCGGTCACTTCACCATGAATCAGTAAGGGAATGTTGTGTTTTTCCAGTTCTGCCAGTAACGGAAAAATGGCTTTAATATCAGCAACACCGGAATCCGAATTGGTTGTAGCGCCCGCTGGGTACAATTTAAACGCATAAATTTGGTCAGACCCGGCGGCTTTTTTTATTTCGGCGACTGTCGTAGAGCCGGTTAGATACAGCGTCATTAAGGGGGTGAAATCAATACCTGCCGGAATCGCTTGCAAAATTTCCTCGCGATACGCCAGGGCTTGAGTCACTGTGGTCACCGGTGGCTTAAGGTTAGGCATAATAATGGCACGTGCAAATTGCTTGGCAGTATGCGGTAATACGGTTTTTAAAATAGCGCCGTTTCGTACATGTAGATGCCAGTCATCGGGGCGGGTTATGGTTAATGTTTTCATTGTTGGCTGTGTGTCTGTAAAATAGGCGGTTATTTTATAGTAAGTGTCTGGAAAAGCTAAATCCAGTCCTTATTTGTCGTTATTATTTTTGTTGTCGGAGTGGTTAATGCCAATTTACGAATACCAATGTCAGTCCTGTGGGCATGAGCACGAAGCGTTACAGAAACTGGGCGCTGATCCTATAGTTATTTGCCCTGCCTGCACAAAGCCGGAATTAATGAAAAAAATTTCTGCTGCCGGATTCAGATTAAAAGGCACCGGCTGGTACGAAACCGATTTTAAGAGCGGTGCCAAGAAAAATGTAGCGGGCGAAGCCTCAGTACCCAGTACTCCAAAAGCTGGCAGTTCTGCTGCTGCGAGTAGTAAAACTGATTAATAAAACAGACGCATGGTTAAATCAAATCATGATTTTGCCTTAAACAGCGTGTTGTCATCACATTAATAAATAGTAGTAAACAACTTTTTAATCCACAGGAAAAATTTTATGCGTACCCACAAGTGCGGAGAATTAAATACACAACAGCTAGGCGAAACCGTTTCAATCTGCGGTTGGGTACACAGACGCCGCGACCACGGCGGCGTTATTTTTATCGACCTTAGAGACCGTGCCGGCTTGGTGCAAGTCGTGGTTGATCCCGACGTAGCGGCTACTTTTGCCATTGCTGAAAATGTCCGCAGTGAATATGTATTAAAAATAACGGGGCTGGTTCGTGATCGTCCGACCGGTACCGTTAATGCCAACATGCACTCTGGTGCCATTGAAATACTGGCTAACGAGATTGAAGTCTTAAATGAATCCGAAACGCCACCGTTTCCGATAGAAAGCGATATTGAGGTTAACGAAGAACTGCGTTTACGCTATCGTTATATTGACCTGCGCCGGACTGCGATGCAGGAAAAAATGAAGGTGCGTCGTGATGTCACGCGTACGTTAAGAAACTTTCTGGATGATAACGAGTTTTTTGAAATTGAAACGCCTTACTTAACCAAGGCGACACCTGAAGGTGCACGCGATTATATCGTGCCTAGCCGTACCCACGAAAATGCTTTTTTTGCCCTGCCACAATCACCTCAGTTGTATAAACAAATGTTGATGATTGCCGGTATGGATCGGTATTATCAAGTCGTGCGTTGTTTCCGCGATGAAGATTTGCGTGCTGACAGACAGCCCGAATTTACCCAGTTGGATATAGAAACGTCCTTCATGGGTGAAAACGAAATCATGGAAGTCATGGAAGAAATGATTCGTCAATTATTTGCGAAAGTGATTAATGTCGAGTTGGATGCCGAATTCCCACGCATGAGTTATCAGGAATCGGTGTCACGCTTTGGTGTTGATCGCCCTGATTTGCGCATTCCGCTGGAACTGGTTGATATTGCCGACGACATGAAAGACGTCGATTTTAAAGTATTCTCAGCTCCCGCCAATGATCCAAAAGGTCGTGTGGTTGCCCTGCGTGTGCCAAACGCGAGTGAATTAAGCCGTAAAGACATTGATGAACTGACCAAATTTGTCAGCATTTATGGCGCTAAAGGCTTGGCTTATATTAAGATTAATGATTTGGCGGCCGGCCTTGAGGGCTTGCAATCACCTATCGTAAAATTTGCCCCCAAAGAAGTGTGGGACAGTGTCCTGGCTAAAACCGGCGCACAAACCGGCGATTTAATCTTCTTTGGTGCCGACAAAGCTAATATTGTTAATGAAGCCATGGGTGCGCTGCGCGTTAAATTGGGTCATGACCTTAAGTTGATGGTGGGCGAATGGAAACCGGTTTGGGTCGTTGATTTCCCGATGTTTGACTGGGATGAAAAAAGTGGCCGCTTTAACGCCATTCATCACCCATTTACCGCGCCCAGTTGTTCGGTCGAAGATCTGGTAGCCAATCCGGCTGCGGCGTTATCACGCGCTTATGATTTGGTATTAAACGGTACTGAAGTGGGCGGTGGTTCCATTCGTATCAACCGCACGTCCATGCAACAAACCGTGTTTGGAATTTTGGGCATTGGCGAAGAAGAAGCCAGAGAGAAATTCGGCTTCCTGTTGGATGCGTTAAAATACGGTGCGCCACCTCATGGTGGTTTGGCGTTTGGCTTGGATCGTTTAGTGATGTTGATGACCGGATCAAGTTCTATTCGTGATGTAATTGCCTTCCCAAAAACCCAGTCAGCGGCGTGTCCGTTGGTCAGTGCGCCAGCCGTTGTTACTGATGAACAATTGAAAGAACTGGGGATTCGGTTGATTAAACCTGCCGGAAAAGAGAAAGTTAAGCAGGATTAAAAGTGTGTAGGTTGGGTTACGCTATCGCTAACCCAACCTACGCGACTTTCTCTCGTTAAGCGGAAATCCAAAAAATAAAATTGGAATTATGGCGGAAAAAAAAGCGGGTAAAGACAAAAAAGCCACAAAAATATCGACCCATCCTAAAAAAATGAGCTCTTTTTTTGCGTGGGATCACGATATACTGATACTGAATGTGCTGGGTACACCCGGTGCCAAACAGGATGTTATTGGTAAGGTTAAGGGCAATCAACTTAAAATCAGTGTTACCGAAACACCGCGTGCCGGTAAGGCGACCGATCACATGGTGCGCTTTTTAGCCAAAGAGTTTGAGGTATCTACCGCTGATATTGTCGTGGTTTTTGGGCGCATGAATATTAACAAGCAATTGCGTATCAAGGCACCCAAAAAATTACCTTCGGTTATTGCCCGTCTGGTACCCTAAAAGCTTTAAACGGGTAGCCCTGTTTGGGCTTCAACAGGGCATTTTTATTGCCTTTGGGTTTTTATGGTACACGCTGCCCAACCTAATCGATTTTTTTAACACTGGTGACATTGATAACACTATGACTTCAACAAGCTTCCCGATTCAAGATTACGCCTTACTCGATGATGAAGAATGCGATGCCCGCATTATTTCAGCCAAAACCAAGTTGGGTAGTCGTTGTGTGATACTCGGACACCATTATCAACGCGACGAAGTGTTTAAACATGCCGATTTTACCGGGGATTCTTTAAAGCTTTCCAGGGATGCAGCGCAATCGGAGGCCGAATATATCGTATTTTGCGGCGTGCATTTTATGGCAGAAGTTGCTGATATCTTGTCTCGTCCGGAACAAATAGCCATCTTGCCCGATTTGGCGGCCGGGTGTTCAATGGCGGATATGGCCAACCTGTTAAAGGTTCAGAAATGCTGGCAGGAATTGGCAGAGATTATTGATGTAGAAAATGAAGTGACGCCGGTGACTTACATTAATTCAGCTGCCGATTTAAAAGCGTTTTGCGGCAAGCATGACGGTATCGTGTGTACCTCATCCAATGCCCAAAAAATACTGGAATGGAGTTTTGCCCAGCGCTCTAAAGTGTTGTTTTTCCCTGATCAACATTTAGGCCGCAATACCGGTTACCGCATGGGTATCCCTTTGGATGAAATGGTCACTTGGGATTTTAATAAACCCTTGGGTGGTTTGACAGAAGCGCAAATCCTCAATGCCAAAATCATACTCTGGAACGGCTATTGTTCTGTGCATCAAGTGTTTAAGCTGGAACAGATTGATAATTTTCTTGAACGTTATCCGGAAACCAAGGTTATTTCACATCCGGAAGCCTGTTTTGAAGTCTGTCAAAAAGCGGATTATGTCGGTTCTACCGAGACCATTTTAAAAATAGTTCGTGAAGCCGAGTCCAATACCCGCTGGCTGGTTGCGACCGAATTAAATTTGGTTAATCGCTTACACGAAGACTGTAAAGCACAGGGCAAAAATGTACATTTTATGTCGCCCACACTGTGCATGTGTTCAACCATGTTTAGAACCGATCCGCAACATTTGGCCTGGGTGTTGGAAAATTTGGCAGCGGGGCAGGTGATTAACCAGATTTCTGTGCCTGTTGAAGAAGCCAAATTAGCCAAGCGTGCGCTGGATAATATGTTGGCGATTAACTAGCGCTTTGACTACTCAGCCGTTATAAAATAGAACACGGATGACACGGATAAGGGCAGGAAGCAATGCCGTTAAGTTAAGCATACAACTGGAGTAAAACTGCTTTAGCTGTTTTTACAGGGAATAGCTGAAGCGATTGCACTCCGGTTTTTAAACGACTTGTGCTTAACTTAACGGCATTGGAGTGTGCGTAGGCCGGAATAAGACCACCCAAGCGTAGCGCGTGGTGGCGTTTCCGGCACACTCGTACCGCAGCCGGAAA
This sequence comes from Methylococcaceae bacterium, assembly GCA_037127995.1. GTDB lineage: Bacteria > Pseudomonadota > Gammaproteobacteria > Methylococcales > Methylomonadaceae > Methylobacter_C. The sequence goes on from JBAXXH010000031.1 coordinate 15,505, forward strand.
CGTTTGCTCTCGCTTACGCTTGAAAAACCTTATTCCGGCCTATATCCTAAAAATAAAATCCGTTGAAATCCGTATAATCAGTATCATCCGTGTTCTATGATCGAATCTGACATTTGCCGGGTAGTTATCTTAACGTTGGATGGACTATAAACTTTAACCGTTAGCTGCGCCAAAAATCCAGGATCATGCAAGGTTGATCATCACTGTGATAACCTTGTTTTTGATCATTAAAATAATCGTTATACACAAGGCATAACATGAATTCCCCCATCGATACCAAAGAAGAAATCAGTCGGCAATTACATGATGCGGCTCTTGAATATCACGAGTTTCCTACACCTGGAAAAATCAGCGTTACCCCGACCAAACAACTGACTAATCAGCGAGATCTTGCCTTGGCCTATTCGCCGGGAGTTGCGGCAGCTTGTGAAGAGATTGTCACCGATCCTGCCAATGTTTTTAAATACACGGCACGGGGTAATTTGGTTGCGGTTATTTCCAATGGAACGGCCGTGCTGGGCTTGGGCAACATTGGTCCTCTGGCTGCCAAGCCGGTGATGGAAGGGAAGGGTGTATTATTTAAAAAGTTTGCCGGCATTGATGTTTTTGATATCGAGATTAATGAGCTGGATCCCGACAAATTATGCGACATTATAGCCTCGCTGGAGCCAACTTTTGGCGGTATTAATCTGGAAGATATTAAAGCCCCCGAATGCTTTTATATTGAGCGTAAATTACGTGAACGGATGAATATACCGGTATTCCATGACGATCAGCACGGCACCGCCATTATTGTCGGAGCGGCTATTTTAAACGGCCTGAAAGTGGTCGGTAAAAATATCAAAGATTGTAAACTTGTGGTCTCGGGTGCCGGTGCTGCAGCATTTGCCTGTCTGGATTTGATTGTAGAGCTTGGATTTCCGCTTGAAAATATTTTTGTTACCGATCACTCCGGTGTTATTTATAAAGGTCGCATTGAAAAGGATCCCCATAAAGCGCGTTTTGCGCAAGAGACCAGTGCGCGAACTTTGGCAGAAGTCATGCCTGGAGCCGATATTTTTCTGGGACTTTCGGCAGGCGGTATTTTAAAACCAGACATGGTTAAAACCATGGCACCTAAGCCGCTGATATTGGCATTGGCCAATCCAACACCTGAAATATTACCCGAAGACGCCAAAGCCGTACGCGAGGATGCCATCATTGCCACGGGTCGTTCTGATTACCCTAATCAGGTCAATAACGTGTTGTGCTTCCCCTATATTTTTCGGGGTGCGCTGGATTGCGGCGCGACCACTATTACCCGCAAAATGGAAATTGCTGCCGTAAATGCAATTGCCGACTTGGCCCAGGCCGAACAATCCGATATTGTTGCCAGCGTCTACGGCATCACTGATTTGTCTTTTGGCCCGGACTACTTGATACCCATGCCCTTCGATCCGCGTCTGATGACAAAAATCGCTCCGGCGGTTGCCAAAGCGGCTGAAGAATCCGGGGTCGCAACTCGCCCAATACAAGATATGCAGGCTTATGTTGATCGCCTGCAACAATTTGTCTATCACAGCGGCACCTTCATGAAGCCGATTTTTCAGATTGCCAAAAATGCACCCGCCAACAAAAAACGCATTGTCTTTGCTGAAGGTGAAGAAGAGCGTGTATTGCGTGCTGTGCAGGTTATCGTGGATGAAAAAATCGCTATCCCCATTTTGATTGGTCGTCCGGCGGTATTGCAATTTCGCATTGAAAAATTCGGTTTACGCATCCGACCCCATATTGATTTTGAGATTGTTAACCCTGAATTTGATAATCGTTACCGAGATTTCTGGGAAACTTATCTGAAAATGACAGCCCGCAAAGGCGTCACCGAACAATATGCCAAGCTGGAAATGCGTCGCCGCCATACCCTGATTGGTGCCATGTTGATTTATAAAGAGGATGCCGATGGCATGATTTGCGGCACTTTTGGCAATACAGCGTTGCATCTGGAATACCTTGACAAGGTGCTGGGTAAATGTGCCGGTGTTAATGTTTATGCGGCCATGAATGTGCTTATATTGCCCGAACGGCAGATTGTCTTGGTTGATACCCACATCAATGAAAATCCAACGGCGGTTCAGCTCGCTGAAATTACCCTGTTGGCCGCCGAAAAAATGCGTCGCTTGGGTGTGGTGCCACGCGTTGCTTTGCTATCGCATTCCAGTTTTGGTTCCAGCAACAGTGAGTCCGCCCAAAAAATGCGTGCGGCCTTGGCAATTATTCAGGAACAGGCACCCGAACTGGAAGTCGATGGTGAAATGCACGGCGATGCCGCACTAAACCATGATCTGCTGAAAAAAATGATGCCGGATTCAAAGTTGAAAGGCAGCGCCAATCTGCTGGTTTTACCCAACATTGAGGCCGCCAACATTGCCTACAACCTGCTCAAGACCGCAGCGGGTTATGGGGTAGCGATAGGTCCCATCATGCTCGGTTGCGCAAAACCGGCACATATCCTTACACCCTCCGCCACAGTGCGCCGTATCGTCAACATGACAGCGCTGTGTGTGTTGGATGCGGTGGAGGAACGCTAAGAGAATTTATATTTACGCTGTAGGGGCGACAAATTCGCCCCTTCAATGGATCTTCTTTTATGGGTGGCGCTTTAATCGGGTTACTTGCTTAAAAGTTGATAAATAAAGAGCCCATAATTAAGTGGTGCATGGTGTTGTTGGTATGGGTGTTGTCATCCAGATATTGATTAAGATAACCGCCTTCGGCGCGAAAGCTTTTATTAAACGTCCAGCCGAGACCTGCAAAGGCACGGTTTTGATCGAAGCCGGATTGGCCACCGGCAGGCGTCGAATTGATTCGTATGAAGAATTCGTCCCATGCGATCAGGCTTAAGCGCGGCTCAAATTGCAGGGGGTGCATGAACCGAATCATCTCCCGTGGACGTACCCGAACCTGATCGCCATTGCCCGGTATGAAATTGCTTTCGATCATGGTTCTAAAACTAAGTGTTCCCATGCTGGTTGGCAAGACATAGCGGAATCCGGGCCACACATCTTGCTGTGATTTAGAGGACTTACCGACGTTTTGTGTCGGCACCCAAGTGTAACCTGCCCAGATCGTGGCGCGGTCACTAAGCGAATAACCCATGGCAGCCCGTGCTACACCTTGATACCAATGGTTCCAATTGTCATCCCAACGGGATTGTCCTTCCAACCAGATTCGCGCTTTTTCCAGGCTTGGATCGACAACTTTCAGGCCGCCTTCTGCGACGATTTGCGCCCAGCTACCGGCATCCTGAAGCAAATCATCTTGTGCCACAGCCGCTGCCATAGCGGTTGATGCCGCGTCAACAGAACATAGAAACACTGCTGTCATGGCCAATATTTTCATTTTTTTCTTGATCATATCTCTTGTTGCAGTAGAGTAAAGTCGTCCGTTTCCAGACAGGTGTTTGGGGGTAGCAAAAATGTGGCATCCTTCAACTGGCTCATATTGCCTGACAGTCAGGCCGAGCCAATAATCGATATGCTATTAATTCTTGAAGCGTGAAGGGTTTGCAACGCCCTAACTCACGTTTTGAAAGCTATTGAAGTCTTCAAATGTTTCGGTCGGGGTTGCAAACCCCGACCGGCATCGCCAGTTACTATTTATTAATCAAGCCCAGCAAAGCTTTTAAGAGTGCCAGTGGCGCAGGAGGGCAACCCACTATGGTCATATCGACGGGTATCACATTGGAGACTGCGCCGCAACTGGCGTAAGAGACTCCAAATTCTCCCCCGCAAGCGGCACAATCACCCACCGCAACAACCCATTTAGGATTGGGTGTCGCTTCGTAAGTTCGTAGCAATGCGGTCTGCATGTGCCGTGAAACCGGACCGGTCACCAATAACACATCGGCATGTCGGGGTGAGGCGACAAAATGAATACCAAAACGCTCAATATCATAATACGGATTATTGAGTGCGTGGATTTCCAGTTCGCAACCATTGCATGAGCCGGCATCGACCTGCCGTATGGCAATGCTCCCGGAAAATCGCTTATCGATGTGGCGTTTAATTTCAATACCCAGTTTTTCCAGTTCATCGTCCTTGGGCGCTATGTACTTCTCCGTGACAACGCCGGTTTTCAGGATTTTTTTAAAAAGTTGTAACACAATGCCTCCTATAAATCGTTGCCTGAATAAGAGCCATTCAGGGATTTGTTACATACTGGAAAATCCGGCACGATATTATTCAGCGTCAGTTTTTCCAAGGCTGGCCAGTTTAGGATGCTGGGGTCGCGTGGATAAAAACGGGCGATTTTATTATCGCTATCGAAGCGAACATAAGTGGTGATTTCGCCCCGCCAACCTTCAACTATGCCCAAAGCTTCACTGCCCGCTGGCGGTTTTCGCCACTCGGCGAGTATGTCGCCTTCCGCAAGTTGAGCTATAAATTGTTCGATGAGTTTTAACGCCGCATTGATTTGCTTGTATCTTACCCAGAATCGTGAGGCAATATCGCCCTGATCTTCCAGTGCAACTTTAAAAGTGACTTGATCGTAAGGCGGATAGGGTGCATCGCGGCGGACATCAAAATCCTGCCCGCTGGAGAGGCCGACATAACCCAGCGTGCCAAAGGCGGCAGCGGTTTTTGGTGACAAATAACCCGCTGTGTAAATCCGGTCTTCCAGGGATGAATTGAGGTCTATCGCAGGCATGAGTTCTGATAGTTCCTTTCTTAACTGAACAATGTCCTGTTTAATCAAGGCACAGGAGGCTTCAGATAAATCACGTGCAACGCCGCCGGGGATAATCCTGTCCATTAACAAACGATGCCCGAAGACGGTTGCATTGGTACGTAACCACAGTTCACGCAAGCGGGTAAATTGAATTTGGGCAAAAACAAAAGCGACATCATTACAAATCGCGCCCATATCACCTAGATGATTGGCGATCCGTTCACCTTCCGCCAGAATGCCGCGTATCAAGGCCGCACGTGGAGGGATTGTAATGCCTGCGGCTTGTTCCATTGCCATGCAAGCTGCCCAGCAATGTCCGACGGTAGTATCACCCGAAACTCGTCCGGCTAAACGCGCTAAAGATTCCGGCGTTCTGCCTTCGGCAATTTTTTCAATACCTTTATGAACATAACCCAAGCGTTCTTCCAGATTTAAAATCAGTTCGCCTACTGCCAGAAAGCGAAAATGTCCGGGTTCAATAATACCTGCATGGACGGGGCCTACAGGAATTTCATAAACGCCAGCGCCGAATGCTTTAACAAAGGGGTAATTCATGTCGGGGGGCGTAATGGCTTGGGGTTCGCCTTGAACAGAAAAATCCTTGCGTAACGGATAACTGTGTTTACCCCAAGCTTGATGCCGGATCCAGCGCCGATTATCGGGATGTCCTTTAAAGCTAATGCCAAACAGATCTTGGGTATGGCGTTCACTGCGATTGGCGGCAGGATAAACGGTGGCTTGTGAGGGCAATTTGGGGTTGTCGGTATTGATGCGTGTGCGTAACAACACATAAATGCCTGCTTTTTCAAAGCAGGCATTAACGATAAATACCGTCTCGGCGTGTTCTGCCCAACCGGCGACCCAGCGCAGATTTTGTTCAAGGGCGTATTGACTGAATTGTTGCCAGTGCCTGCTTTCAATTTGCCACAGTACGGTTTTATCGCTCTGAGGGTCGCCGTTGAAGGCAGTGCTGACTGCATTTGGATTGATACGCGCGGGAATAATAAAAAATTCTGCGCTATTAAGTTGGTTTAAAAAATCCGTCGTCCAATTTGAAGCGTTCATAACGGCGTACTCCCGGAGATTAACAAGGTGGCCTGTGAAAACCAGTTAGCCAGAAATTCGGGGATGGCCAGACCCAGCCATAACACCAAACCCAGATGAATGATGACCGGCCACAAGTTGGCTTTAACGGGGTGTTGACCTTCCGGTTTATCGCCGTAAACCATGGGCTGGATATGTCTGAACAGGCCGGCAAACGCAATGCCGATGCCCAGTAATAATAACGGTGCCAGCCAGGGATAGCTGTGCATGGTGGCCAGCAAAACCAGAAACTCACTGGTAAAAACGCCAAATGGCGGGAAGCCGGCAATGGCTAGCGTGCCTATTAATAAGCCCCAGCCGATGGCGGGTTGGGTTTTTATCAAGCCCCGTATTTTGTCCATGCTTTGCGTTCCGGCAACCTGCGTCGCATGGCCTACGGTCACAAAAATAGCTGATTTTGTCAGTGAGTGTACGGTCATGTGCAGTAAGGCGGCAAAGGTCGCCAGGGGGCCGCCGATGCCAAAAGCAAACGTCATCATGCCCATGTGTTCAATGGATGAATAACTGAACAAGCGTTTAATATCCTTTTGCCGATGCAGAAATAACGCCCCGACCAGAAAAGACAACAGTCCAAAGCCCATCATCAAGTAACCGGCTATATGGCTATGGGCGGCACCATCCACCAGCATTTTATTGCGTACTACGGCATATAAGGCATCATTTAATAAGAGGCCGGACAAGACTGCCGACATGGGTGTCGGGCCTTCGGAATGGGCATCGGGCAGCCAGTTATGCAAGGGCACCAGGCCGATTTTAGTACCATAACCAACCAGCATGAAAACAAAGGCAATTTCCAGTATTTCCGGATTTAATTTACTGGCGTTCTCGTAAAGCACCGACCACAATAAAGAGCTTTCACCATCGCCAATCTGCATCGCTGCGTAATACAGCAAAATGGTGCCAAACAGCGCTTGCGCAATACCTACGCCACAAAGAATAAAGTATTTCCAGGCAGCTTCAATGGATTCAGGGGTTCGGTATAAACTCACCAGCATCACTGTCGCCAGGGTCGCACCTTCCATGGCGACCCACATAATACCCATGTTGTTGGTGGTTAGCACCAGATACATGGCCAGCATAAAACCTTGATACATGGAATAATAAAGCTTTAACCGGTTATCCGTCAGTTTGCCCAAGTCTTTTTCATGTGCCATATAGGGGCCGGAAAAAATTGACGTGGTGAGTCCGACAAAAGCAGTCAGAACAATCAAATACACGTTAAACGGGTCAATCAAAAAAGCCTTGTTGTCCGATAAAATAGTGCCTTGATTAAGCACATTAACCGCCAGCCAGATTGTCGCCAGCAAACAGATTGCGTTAAACCTGACATTGAGTTTCCCCATGTCGGCCCGGTGTCCGCCCAGTGCAAAAAACACAATGCCGACTAAAGGAATCAATAATACAAGATAGACAGCAATCATTTATCCACCTCATTTAGTTTATTTAATAAATCAACATCCAGTGAATCGATACTGGTACGAATATGCAGGAAAAAAATACCAAACAGCACGGCGGCAACCAATACGTCAAAGGCGACGCCCAGCTCAACCACCATGGGCATACCTTTGGTGGCAACGATAGCGGCAAAAAACAAACCATTCTCAATCGACATAAACCCGACCACATGGGCAACAGCCTGGCGATGCGAGATCATTAACAACATGCCCAACAACACTACGGAGAGACTGACCGCCAGCGCATTTAGCATGACCGGCGAGGTGGTTTGTACGATAGGATGCAATACGTAATAGCTGAACACCATCAAACTGGCACCACCCAGCATCACTACGGTTTTGTTTTTTAACGCCTGGACATCCCGGTGGGTGTTCATAAGCAACACTTCACGCCTTAACATCCACGGAATAAACATGACTTTTAGCACCAAGGTCAGTAAGGCAGAAATATACAAATGCGGGTTATTTAAACTGTAGGCTGCCAAAACTGTGGTTAAGGTTAATAGAAAACCCTGCACGGCAAAAACAAAGATTAAGCGTAACAACCGGCCTTGTCCCAGCATGAGAAAAGAAGTGAGACCTACCAAAGCCGCCATCGACAAAATAGCCTGTGTATAAAAATCGGTTTGTTCAATGTTCATAGTTAAGGTCCAAGGCAAAAGGTTCAAGGAACAAGGGGCAAAACTCAAGGCGTAACGTTATCGGTAAGGCGTATTCCCAGCCTTGAATGGTAAATCTTTTACCTTGCGCCACTTTCATCGTGACGCCTCCAGAATGATGTGGCTCAGCATGCCCAGCAAGCCTAATAAATAGGCAAAGCTTAGATACTCCTGTACTCGAAACAAGCGCATTTTTGCGACCAACGTTTCTGCTATTGCCAAAAATATCGCCAGTAAGGCCAGTTTTCCTGCAATCGCGAGTAACCCATAGCCAAGGTCTTTAGCTGCAAAGGTTTCAGAGATACCCCAAGGGAAAAATATATTGGCGATTAATACGCCATATAACATAAGCTTGAGTTGGCTTGCCCATTCAATCAACGCCAGATGTCGGCCACTGTATTCCAGAATCATGGCTTCATGAATCATGGTCAGTTCCAGATGCGTGGCAGGATTGTCCACAGGAATCCGTCCGGTTTCAGCGATGGCAACCAAGATCAGGGCAAACAGGGCAAATACAAAAGAAGGTCTTAATATAAGCCCCTCATTTAATACATGCGCAATGGCACCTGATAAATTGGTGGTAGACGCCGTCATGGTCAGGGTAAAAATGGCCATTAACATGGCAGGCTCTGCCAGTGAAGAAATAGTCATTTCCCGGGATGAACCCATACCACCAAATGCGGTACCAATATCCAGTCCGGCCAAGGCCAGAAAAAAGCGGGCAAAGGCAAAAAATCCCACCATTACAATCACATCTGCACTGGCTGAGGTGGGTAGATTAACCGCGATCAACGGCACCACGCTTGCCGCCAGGACGGTGGCAGAAAATATAAGGTAAGGTGCGGTTACAAATAGCCAGGATGCTTGTTCCGAGACTACCGGCTGTTTATGCGTCAATTTAAGTAAATCCCGGTAAGGCTGTAACAGGGAAGGCGCTTTACGGTTTTGTAAATGGCATTTACACATTTTTAGCCAACCCGCCAATAACGGTGCGAGTACGACAAATAAGGTAGTTTGTAAAATGGCGATTAACCAGTTCATTGTGGCTCTCCAGACGGTAGCGGCTTTTTGTTATACGGGGCGACTGCTGTCGTCACTGCATTTTTATCCATCAGCTAATCACCCATAGCAGGAGTAGTAAAGTGGCAAACGAATAACCCAGATAGGTTCGGATATTGCCGGTTTGAATGCGCCCTACCTGCTTGGCCAAGCTATTTACGCCTTGTGCTATCGGTTGATACAGGCGTGGCCAGCTATGATCCTGAATATGCAGTTGATAATGCACAGCGCCCACATCCTGGTTCATTGCGCCTTGCAGGTCTTTTTTAATTTGCTCGTCTATAATCCAGGTTTTGGCGAAAATTCGCCGGAAAGGCATGGTAAATGAACTGGAGGTATATTGCATACGCGGTGTCAAGCCGCCAAAACCACAATCCCAGGTTTCGGCCCGTCGTATGACGGTCAAAGGACTGCGCCGTAAATACCAATAACAAACACCGGCAGCAATCAGTGCGCCTATCAGCACCAGTGGCGGTGAGTAAGATGCCTGCTCGGCAGAAACCGGAGCCAGCCATAACCAACCTAAAGCGGAATCATTCGGTAAGGTATGTCCCAATAATTGACCTGAAACATTGTTGATTAAATGAATAATTACGCCAGGAAAAATCCCGATAAAAAAACACAAACCGGCCAACAAAGCAGGGCCGGCCAGCATACCTTTGTCGCGTACTTCATGCGCTTTTTCACTGTTTCGTGAGCGTGATTGCCCCAGAAATATCAAACCGAATACTTTAACAAAACACGCCGCCGCCAACGCCGCAGTTAACGCCAAGGCCGCAGCGGCAACCGGAATTAAACTGCGCAACACGCCATTGTCCAGCACATCAACTTGTAGCGCAGTCTGAAAAGCCAACCATTCTGAAACAAAGCCGTTAAACAGGGGCAATGAAGAAATACTCATACAGCCGACCAAAAACAACACACTGGTTTGGGGCATTTTTTTAATCAGTCCACCCATCATGTCGATATTTAATTCATGGGTTTGGTGATGAATAATGCCGGCACCCAAGAACAATAAATTCTTGAACAAGGCATGATTAAAGGCATGGAACAGGGCGGCCAGAAAACCCAAAGCGGCCAGTTGCGGATGGCCGTTTGCCATAAAGATTATCGACAAGCCCAGTACCATAAAAATAATGCCGATGTTTTCAACGGAACTGTAGGCTAACAGGCGTTTTAAATTGGGCTGCATCAGGGCATACAGAATGCCGCCCAGCGCTGAAAGCGTACCCAAAATTAACAGCACCACGCCCCATTGCCACTGTACATCGCCGAGCAAATCAAAACAAAAGCGAATCAAGCCATACAGGGCCACTTTAAGCATGACACCACTCATGAGTGCTGAAATATGCGAGGGCGCTACCGGATGGGCTTCCGGCAACCAGACGTGAACCGGCACTATCCCGGCCTTCATGCCAAAACCCAACAAGGCCAATACGAAAGCAATACTTGCCCAAGTGGTTGACAAGTTGGCGTCACGCAGGGCATCAAAGGTAAAGCCGGCAGAAAAACTGGCCAGTACGCCAAACCCTAAAATAATCGACAAGGCACCCACTTCTGCCATTAATAAATAAAGAAAAGCGGCACGGCGATTGGCGGAATTTTCATGCTGAAATGCCACCAGAAAATAGCTGGCGACCGACATCAACTCCCAGGCAATCATGAACATAAAAGCATCATCGGCCAACAGCACCAACAACATGCCGGTAACAAACAAGCCGGTAAATAAACCCAGGGCGGCAAAGGGATGTTCGTTTTCTTTATAAGTACGGACATAACCTGGGCCATAAAGACTTACCGCACAAACGGCAATGCCTATAATTAAAAAGAAGAAACCGGACAAGCCGTCAAAACGGATATGCCAAGGTAGCCAAGGCAAACCCAAAGCAATCTGGTCGGTAATAACCCCTTTGCTGAGCAGCACAGCCAAACCGGCGATAACGGCAAAGACACCGGACAAACCCAATAAAACAAACACGGCTTGTTTTAAAAAAAACGGAAAGCGACGTTCTTCAAGATTTTTATTAATCCAGCCCCGGCAATGGACATTGCGGGTAAAGAATGTGTTAAAACCATACTCACTGATTGCTGACAGGGTTTGCCGCTGATGCATCATCAGTGCCAGCAAACCGGAAGCAAAGCTTAGAAGTACCGCACAATAAGCTGATAAAAGGATCATGAAATTCTCACTATCGTGTTTGAGCTAAAATAAAAAAATTAAAGGTTAAAAACTAAAGGCTAAAGGTTAAAGGCAAAAAAAACAAATCGTCAACATACTCGCCCTTTGCCTTTCACCTTTCGCCTCATTCCTATTTCCTGTCATCAGCCGTCATTAGTCGTGCGGCGAGCGCATGATCTGAAAACGTTTCCAACGCGCTACCTACTTGTCGACAATGCCCACCCTGAGCTTGATAGTTTTGTTGGAAATCATGGATAAACGTCATAACCGTATGATCAATCAGGTAACCGTCTGAAAAATCAAAAATAAGTGTTTTACCTTGTTCCAGTTCGGTCAGTGCTTTTTTTAAGGGCAAGATGTTTGAAAAGAGGGCAGAGCCTAATAACTTGATCACCAGCGTATTGTTATCGGATTGTTTAATCGTAAAGTGAATCTTGAACAGGTTGCCAAGCCAAACGCCTCTTGCCAAGGTAATGGCAAGTTTGACAACAATACCCAAGGTGACGCCTATTAATAAATCGGTCGCCAATATGCCGATAAGCGTGACTACAAACAATAATAATTGTTCTTTACCGACATCTAATGCTTGGGTGAATGTTTTAGGCGACGCTAAACGATAACCGGTATAAACCAGTAAGGCGGCTAAAGCAGCCAACGGAATGCTTTGTATAAAACCGCTAAAAAAGACGACAAACAGTAATAATATCAAGCCATGTAAGAAGTTGGCCCAAGCGGTTTTTGCGCCGTTATTGATATTTGCCGAGCTACGGACAATTTCAGCAATCATTGGCAAGCCGCCAATCATACCGGCTACCAGATTTCCTATGCCAATCGCTGTTATATCACGATCAAGGTCAGACGTTCGCTTATACGGGTCAAGCTTGTCTACCGCTGTCGTACTCAGTAAACTTTCAAGGCTGCCTACCAAGCCAATGCTCAGCACGGCTTCCCAAAAGGCCATTGTCGTTATTTTTGAAAAGTCGGGAAAATAAAAACCGGCTAAAAAATTATCGGGAATTGTGACCAGATAGTGTGAGTCGCTGGTAGCCGTTTCCTGAAAGCCAAATTGCCAAGCGAAGACGATACCCATTAACACGACAATAACCGGAGCGGGAATTTTGCTTTCGCTTAAAGGCCAAATAACCAATATTAGCAAGCCTAAAAAACTGATCAGAACACAATCCAGATTCATGCCAAGCAAGCTGTGCGGAATTTGTGCAATGATCGAAAACAGACTGCCGGGTTCCGGCGTAACGCCCAACATAACGTGAGTTTGTGTGGCGATGATAATAATGCCAATCGCAGCCAGCATGCCATGAATCACTGATGCAGGAAAAAAGGAACTCAATTGCCCCAGTTTAAACCGCCCCATCAAAATCTGTAAAACACTGGCGACCACAATCGCGGCCAGGGTATAACGGTAACCAGCCATCGCGTCGCCGTTTCCCAAGGCTTGCACAGCCGCCAAAATCACCACAATCAAACCGGCCGCAGGACCATTGATAGTCAGGTAAGAACCGCTAATGCGCGATACCAATAAGCCACCGATAATAGCAGTAATAATACCTGCCGATGGTGGAAATCCCGAAGCCACTGCTATACCCAGACATAGCGGCAAGGCAATAAGAAAAACCAAAAATCCGGAAGCTAAGTCGCTAAGCCAGTTTTCTTTTAAACCGGCCAGTCCGGTTTTTGGCATCGTCGACAGGGATGATTTGTTCATAAAAGTCCTCGTATAGTGTAGTAGAGTGTGAGTTTACATGCTGCTCAGCCAATCACTATACCACCACACAGCGCGACTGGTGCGCTGACCGCAAAACTATCACAGTTGTCGGGTACGCCACGTTTGGCAATGATTTGTGCATAACCCTTATTAATATACTCCGCGCGGTCACAACCCGGTTTTCTGATCGGCCATTCCATCCGATAGCGGCGTTGCAAAAACAGTTACATAGGCAGCTATGCGCCTGTTTTTGCGCCTTGCCCTCGAATAAAATGACTCGATCATAAATTCCGTAAACATCACCGCGCGGAGTATAGGTTTTGCAGCAGCCAATAACGCTGTTAACTCATTAATCGCCCGGTGTATTACAAACCGAAATGGTCACTTTTGCGACGACTCATATTGCCTGGTTTCATTCTGCGCACCGCTAAAGGATGGGCTGAAAAAGTATCATGATATTCCATCCCGATAAATACACATTTTCCGCCTTGCCCTTCATAGTTATGCTGAAAGTCATGAATAAATTCCATGACAGTATGATCAATCAGATACGCATTATTCAATTGAAAGATGATAGTCTTGCCGTTTTCAAGATTAGCCAATGCAGTCTTTAAAGACATAAAATTGGAGAAAATAGCCGCCCCCACTATCGAGACTATAACGGAATCAGCATCTTTAGGCTTAACAACAAAATGGATTTTGAACAGATTATTCAGTCTGACACCGCGCAGCAGGTGGATAGCAAACTTGGCTGTAATACCGATAGCGACACCAATTAATAAATCGGTTGCCAATACACCGATAATCGTAATTACAAACATAAACAACTGTTCTTTGCCTATGTGTAAAACGTTTGCAAATGACTTTGGAGAAGCCAGGCGAAACCCGGTATAGACGAGCAATGCGGCCAGTGCAGCCAGAGGGATGCTATGGATTAACCGTGGAAACAACACCACAAACAACAACATAAAAGTGCCGTGAAAGAAGTTGGCCCACTGGGTTTTGGCACCATTGTTTACATTAGCCGAACTTCTTACGATCTCGGCTATCATTGGCAAGCCGCCGATTAATCCGGCTAACAGATTACCCGCACCAACGGCCGTTAAATCACGATCAAGATTGGAATGGCGTTTATACGGGTCTAGTTTGTCCACCGCCATCGCGCTAAGCAAACTCTCCAAGCTACCGACCAGGCTGATACTGATAACGGCTTCCCAAAACTCTAGCGTGGCAATTTTTGAAAAGTCAGGAAAATAAAAGCTGGACATGAAATTGTCAGAAATGGCGACCAAAAATTTGGGCCCGACAGTTTCCTCATGATGCGCCAGAAAATGCGCATCGGGCAGAAACAAATACATGTGCTCATGATCCAGATCAAAATATTTCGCCAAGCCTATTCCTGCCAACACCACAATCAATGGTGCCGGAATCATCTTTAAAACAGGATTTTTTAACAGTGCCCAAATAATCAATATCGCCAGTCCGGTAAAACCGATAATGGCAATTTCATGATTAAGGTTCATAATGCTGTGCGGAATTTGAGCGATAGTCGAAAACAGACTACTGCCTTTCTCCGGGGTAGTGCCCAGCATGACATGGATTTGTTTGGCCATAATAATGATGCCAATCGCCGCCAACATGCCATGTATAACCGATGCCGGAAAAAAAGAACTCAGTCGCCCGGCTTTAAACACACCCATTAAGATTTGTAATACACTGGCAACCACAATGGCAGCCAAGGCATAACGATAACCTGCCATCGCATCGCCTTCACCCAGTTCTTGCACCGCACTGAGCACCACCACAATCAAACCGGCAGCGGGGCCATTAATGGTTATAAAGGAACCGCTGACACGAGAAACCAGCATTCCTCCGATAATAGCGGTGATAATTCCGGCTGAAGGGGGAAAACCCGAAGCCATTGATATACCCAGACACAACGGCAAAGCGATAAGAAAGACCAAGAATCCTGACAGTAAATCGCTGCGCCAGTTTTCCTTTAAACCAGCCAGGCCCGATTTGGGTAATACAGTTAATGAAGCTTCACTCATATAAATTCTCGTTATTGATAATAATGTTTATATTTTATCACAAGCGATTATTGTGCCAACTGGTTGTAATTTTGTAACATGCTGATTTTATGATGATATGAGGCTGTTTTTTTCAATAAGGTAAAAGGAGTAAACGGTGAGACTGGTGCAAAAAAACCTGTCAGCGGTTTATTTGCACCGTGGCGAAATCGAAACCTGGAAGCTTTTTAGGTGGCAGCTTTGCACCGCTGATTGAAGGTCTAAAAGGTAATAATTACCGGGTTGCAGGCGCTTACAAACAGGTTATGCATGATGAAAGCTGGGTACTTGGCACTGATGTGGTAAAATTTTTCAAAATGCCGAGCGTTAAGGCTAAGGTAATAAAATAGAAATCTATTGATTTTGACTGGGGGAGACAGGCTTGGAAGCAGATTGGCCGGAAGGTTATAAAATGGGGCGGCGTAAACTGGTTACCGTTCTGGATAAAATGATTGTCCACGATTTACTCAAGACACTGCTGTCAGTATTGACAGTGATTGTGGTCATTATCGTCAGTCGGAAATTTATCAGGATTCTTGACGAAGCCATATCAGGGCAAGTATCAAATGAAACGTTGCTGAGTATCTTGGGACTAAAAACGATTTCAGCCACGGTGGAATTTTTGCCTGTAGCACTATTTATGGCGGTATTAATGGTGATGGGCAGAATGTACCGGGATCAGGAAATGTCGGCTGTTGCTTCAGCGGGCGGGGGTGCCGGAACGCTTTATCGAGCGGTATTTCTGTTGGTTGTTCCCTTAAGTGTGCTGGCTTTGGGTTTATCGCTGTATGTATCGCCATGGGCGGAAGCCAACGTGGATCAGATAATGAAACAGGGCGAAGAATCAGCCGACCTGAGAGGGATTGCCGCAGGCAAGTTTAGTGAATATAGCCAGGGCGATCTGGTTTTTTATGTAGAAAAAATCAGCGCTGATAAAAAGATGCACAACGTTTTTGTGCAAAACAGGCAGAACGGAAACATGGATATTATTAATGCTGACGCGGCCCGGATAGAAGAATTGGCTGACGGGCGCTACATTATTTTTGAGAACGGCGAGCAAGTACGAGGACAGCCCGGTACTTTAAATTATGTGATTGAACAGTTCGTCGAATACGCCGTAAGACTGGAAACAAAAGAATCGGTAGCTGCCCTTAACAGGCAAGCGCTTACTGTGGATTTATTATGGGGATCTAAAGTGAAAGCCTACATTGCCGAGTTGCAGCGTCGCTTTTCCATTCCTTTAGGAGCGTTGTTATTAAGTTTTATTGCTGTCCCTTTGGCTCAGATTTCACCTCGTGGCGGGGTTTACGGAAATATGCTGGTGGGCTTTTTAATTTACTTCAGTTATGGAAATCTTGTTCGCGTCAGTCAGAGTTGGGTGATGACAGGGGCTATCCCTGCTTGGCTGGGTGGTGCAAGCGTTAATGTAATGTTGTTATTGATTGGCAGTTTTTTATTGGCAAGATTATATGGATGGCAGTGGCTGGTCATGAAAATCAGAGACAAGGTGTCTTAAGTGAATGTATTAACAGGCTATATCGTCAGGGAAATTCTAAAAGGCTCTTTTGTTGCGGTGATATTATTATTGACATTGTTTAATTTATTTACCTTTAGTGATGAATTAAATGATGTGGGTGGAGGGTATGACTTAAAACATATTTTCTATTATCTGGCCTTGACGTCGCCCACTGTTTTTTATGAGCTGGTTCCTGCCTCGGCATTATTAGGCAGTTTGTTTATTTTGGGCGCGATGGGTAATAATCGTGAACTTATTGCCATGCGGGCTGCGGGATTATCTATTTTGGGCATTATTAAAGCGGTTATGCTGGCAGGCGCTATTTTGGTTTTTATTTCAACATTGATTGGTGAATTTGTTGCACCGGTCACCGAGCGCATGGCGAAAATGGTTAGAGTTTCTGCCCGTAATCAACAGGTTCTTATGGACGTAAAATATGGACTCTGGCTGCGTGAAGGCAAGAGATTTGTCAATGTGAGGCAAATAGTGAATGACGATAACTTGGCCGATATCAGTATTTATGAGCTGGATGATCAGCAACATTTACACCAGACTCTACACGCTGATCAGGCCGTTTTTTTGGGTAACCAGCAATGGAATCTCAAACACATCAAGCAATCAATAATTTCAACAGAACAGATGCTTGCTAGTACACAAGACAGCCAAATCTTAAAGTCATCCATTGCGCCCAACTTACTCAAAATTGTCGTTGTTAATCCCGGTAATCTGTCGCTGCTCGACTTGGGCGATTACATCGATTTTTTAAAGAAAAATCATCAAAAATCCCAGTCGTTTGAGCTGGCTTTTTGGGGGCGCATCGTCAATCCTTTGGTCACCTTTATCATGTTGCTGTTATCCGCCCCTTTTGTTATTGGCGTTAAACGAGGCGTTAGTGTGGGAGCAAGGATGATGATAGGTGTCGTTATTGGCATGGGCTTTAATATTTTCGACAAGATTGTTGGACATCTGGGCTTGATTTATGACTTAAATCCGCCCTTAATAGCCTTTATTCCCAGCTTGTCTGTTTTGGCACTGGCACTCTTTGCAGTGAGTCGGGTACGCGAATAATTTATATCCCTATTTCAGTAGGGATGTTGGGTGGGAAAAGTTTATGCCTCCAAGTTTTTTGTTGGAAAGTTAAACTTCACCTTAAATTGGAATTTTCTACAACTCAATGAAAAATAGCGCTATCAACTTAAGCCGGGACAGTGTGAATAGATTCTGTTATTTGGTGCGCAAGCTCTGCTTGTGAACAAGCAAAGTCTAATGCTGCTTTATCCCGCCTAAGTGTTACCGACGATTTATGGCTTTTAGCTTCCCGAATTGTAATTTCAAGCAGGGCATGACGTTTTTTGGCGTCCAAAATCAGGTAGTCGGCATCCTCTTGGCTGATCTCAAAACAGGTCTTGATGGTTTCGCGGATTTGCATACCTTCTTGCAGGAGTTCTTCCGGCATCAATTGCTCAAATTGTTCATGATATTTTCCGGTCAGCAACTCATCATTGTCCATTGCGGTCAATCCAGCCCATGTCAAGCAATTGGGTGATAAAAGACGGCACTTGTTGGTTTTTCCAAAACCCCTTAAGGTAATCCGTCACTTTGGCCGTGAAGCGTCGCATTTCTTTGGTAATGAGCTGGTCGATTAATTGATCAAGGTTTTTGCTCAATTTTTGATACTGAATTAAATCATTCTGCCCTTGTTGTACCCGTTCAAGTACTTCGCTGGGCACAATGTTAACTGAAATCTCCATCATATTGCCCCCTTCATCATTGATTGAGCATTGCATTTTCATGCCCAGGCCCTTCATTTCACGGATCAGTGTGCGCCTTTCTTCCGGAGAACTATTCGCCGTCAACCGTTCACTGTGCTTTCTCCATGTCCAAAATGGTATTTACCAGGCTGGCACCCATTTGTGGAAAAAAAAGATTCGCAAAGCGATAAAGAGCCAGTAACTTTTCCGTGGAAACATTTTCCGCGTTAAGGTAAATGGGTGAAAACAGGATGGGGTTGGCGTTTAACAACGATGATTGTCGAGGCATATTATTCCACTTTAGACGTTATAAATGGTTCCAATACTACGAAATGGAAGACGATAAATAACATAAGAAACCAGGAAATCCTTTTCGAGCATTTTATCCAAACGGTGCATGACGCACATAAAAACTATGGGCAATTCTTCTTTTTAAGGGTGCCGGTAATGCGGTTTAAGATGAATTGATCCCTCAATGCAAGCAGTTCACGGCTTTTAGTCTGGTATTCCGCATTCTTGCTTTGCTGATGCGTAGCAGAGCTTTTCATCAGCAATTTATTAAGCAGATCGTATTCCTGTATGAGTAAATCCATATCTTCCGTACCCTCAAGTGTCGCGCCCTTTTTGATTAAATCTAAAATAAACGAGAAATTAGGACTGCCGCTCTCGGCAAGTCGCTTAGCCAATCTTAATTCATTACCGCACACCGGTGTGCCATCCTGATAAATACGAGTCTTATTCCAGTGCAAGTTGAGCCCTTCTATTTTGGCGGCAATTCCCTCCCACATTTCATCAACAGCAGACAGTTCCCTAGCGATTTTGACTTTTTTAACAGCAATTTTTTGATCCTTTGGCAAGATTGAAGCTTTGTGTTTCGCATCTTCCTGTGCATGCAGAATAGGCACATAGATAAGTCTTCTGAGATCTTCCATTGTTTCAGCTCCTTTATTTAGAGTTCAAGCGCCTTGCCGATAACGCTTACCAAATGTTTGTTTTCAAAAGGCTTGCTTAAGTATTCACTGACATTAAGGTCGACCGCATCCCTGATGGTATCGGGACAGCCATAGCCGGTCAGGATGACAACAATGACTTGGTCATCGGTGTTACGGATATGTTGCAAAGTTTCAATACCATCCATTTCAGGCATCCGCAGGTCAAGAACGATTAAATCCGGATTTTCCTGCTCATTAAGCAGAATGCCATCGGTGCCATTGGTGGCGCAAAAGATCTGATAGCCTTCTTGTTCCAGCAATTCTTTGATCAGATCCAACAGATCAGGCTCGTCATCAATCAGGAGTATTTTCCACTTCGTCAATGCATTTTTCATTCGCTGCGAGACAGGAGTCGAGTAGTCCCCAGAAGCGATAGTGCATGTGTTTTCACGAAGCGTTTTTTGCGTAGTGGAAATGCAGGCTTTACGAAATCGCGTCGAGTCATTGGAGAGCATGTGAACCACCCCTTGTTGGGTGGTGAGCGAGTGACCAGGACGGCTGGGGCTTGCGTAGCAATCTAATTGGTCGCGGTATTTTTGAGGATTTCCATGCTGGGAGCAAGGGAAATCTTTACTCAAAAATAGCGACTCCCCGCTTCTAGTCCTCCAATCCGTTAATAGCCTGAGTTTTTCTATTTCTGTGCGGCAGTAGAATGATAAATTTTGCGCCTTGCCCCTCGCCTGCGCTTTCGGCCCACAGCTTGCCGCAGTGCGTCTCAATAATACCCAGGCTGGTGACCAGACCCAGTCCGGTGCCTTTGTCTTGTTGCCATCCGGAGTTGAATGGCTGAAATATTTTTTCTAACCGCTCCTTGCTGATACCGATGCCGGTGTCATGAATTTCGATGCGCATTTGGTTTTCATTTTCCTTGGCGACCGTGATGGTCAGCTTGCCTGTTTGCGCCATCGCCTGCGGCGCATTGCGGATAAGATTGACAAAGACGGAGAGCAGCGCATCCTTGTTGCCGGTGATTTTAGTGTAGGTCGGCAAATTGCAGGCCACGGCCACTTCAATGGCGCTCATGTCATCTTCGATAAGTCACCGCATCAACCGCTTCCCTGATTAAATCAGGCAGATTGATGGCGGCTTCTTGCTTGCCGATGGTTCTGCTATAGGTGAGCAGATTGCTTAAAATGGTTTTGCAGCGCTCGGCGTTCTGCAATACTGTTTCAAGTGGGCCTTTTAACCGCAGTTGCTGCCCGTCACTTTGGCTAAGCATGAGTTGAGTCCTGGGAGCAGCCGGCAAGGCTGCGAATCTTGGGGGGTGAAAGTCCCCCTACCGTCA
>JBAXXH010000032.1:0-33621 GCA_037127995.1 Methylococcaceae bacterium
TGTTTTACAACACTTATTAAACAATCGCAAGCATTCAAAAAACCGTTATAAATTGGTTTAACCAAAAAACAGGCAATGACTATAAAATTTAACAATGGATGCCTTGTAAATTTAACCGCCAACCGGTATTTAACTACATCCATATTGAGGTGTTTTGCTCAATTCGATGCCGGTAAATTTCATAGACCTCAATTCAAAGCATTTCAACACGAAAACACGAAGAAAAACCGGGATCCTTCACTCCTCGGTTTACACTTTTTGCAATTAACATCGCGTCGGATTAGCGACAGCGTAACCCGACAAATCTAAGTATCTGTGTCGGGTTACGGCTAGCGCCTAAGACAGAGATTATTAGCATTTTTTGTGATAAAAAAAGTGTCAACTACTTTTGGGCTTCTATGAAGGATGCCGAAAAACCAAGGTAAAAACTTCTTGGCTTCTTGACATTATTTTCACTCAAAGCGTGGAAATTGATGCCGGTCGGAGCTTGCAACCCAGACCGAAACATCTGTAGAGCTCAACACCTTTAAAATTGTGAGTAACGAGATTGTAATTCCCGTCACGCCTCAACTAAATTTAACAGCAAACCGGTAATTAGCTACATCTAATTGAGGTATTTTTTCTTATTCGTTTAATAAGTATGGTATCTTTCCATGTATGTTGGATGCTTGAATTTATGGTCAATTAATTATGAAAGAAAAATTTGATGTGGTAATTGTAGGCGGTGGCATGGTTGGAGCCGCCGTTGCTTGCAGTCTGGGCAGCAGTTTGTTAAAAGTTGCGGTTATAGAAAACTCGCCGCCTGCGCCTTATGCGCCTGATCAACCGCATGATATGCGGGTTTCTGCGCTAAGTATCGCGTCTAAAAATATCCTTGAAACCGTAGGTGCTTGGGAAGGTGTCGTCAATCGACGCTTTTGCCCTTTCCGAAGGATGCGTGTTTGGGAAAGCGCAGGTGATACTGAATTTTGCAGTGATGATATTAACTATCCCGAGCTGGGTTACATCGTAGAAAATCGGGTGACTCAATTGGCGTTATTGGAGCGCCTGCAGGAATTTGATAATATTGAATTAATTTGTCCTGTCAGTATTAAAAAAATCAATTACGTTGCAGGAAAACCCGGCGAAGTAGAACTGGAAGACGGACGAATCTTGTCTGCAAACGTTCTGGTTGCAGCCGATGGCGGTCAGTCCCGAGTCCGGCAAACGGTGGGTTTGGGTGTGACCAGTTGGGATTATAAACAACATGCCTTGGTGATTTATATTGAAACGGCTTATGGGCAACAGGATATAACCTGGCAACGCTTTGTGCCTAGCGGCCCGCAGGCATTTTTACCGTTGACCGGACATTATGGCTCCATCGTCTGGTACAACTCACCTGATGAAGTCAATCGGTTAAAGACCTTATCATTTGAAGCATTAAAAGACGAACTGGTGGCCGCGTTTCCTGATTGTCTGGGTCAAGTGAACAACGTGCTGGGCGTAGCAAGCTTTCCTCTTAAACGACAACATGCACAGAGCTATGTTAAACCCGGTGTCGTTCTGGTGGGTGACGCGGCACACATGATTAATCCTCTGGCAGGACAAGGGGTTAATATTGGTTTGCTGGACGCCGCAGCCTTGGGTGAAGTATTACTTGAAGCCGCAAAAGAAGGGCTTGATCCCGGCAGTTTAACCGTTTTAAAACGCTATGAAAAAATGCGTCGCAATGAAAACCTGAAAATGATGACCGTCATGGATATTTTTTATCAGGTATTCAGTAATGAAGTGTTACCCCTAAAACTGATACGCAATTTAGGTTTGGTACTGGCTGAACGTATCTTGCCCGCTAAAAACAAAGTCATGCGCAGTGCGATGGGCTTGGAAGGCAAGTTGCCAAAACTGGCGCGGGGTGAGCGGATTATTTAATTTTCACTGGGTTATCACCACAAAAATATGTCGTTTTATTTCTTCGTATCTTTGTGGTGCTGACTGACTTTAATGTGATGCGGTTGGTTCTGTAAAAACAACGTCGATGCTGGTTGCATCCAGTATATTATCAAGCCATTGTTCAAGCTCTGCTTCTGAAGCTTTTGCAATACGTTCAATAGCCCAGTCGGGCAGAGTCTGAAAGCGGCGTTCTAACTGGCGACGTAAAATTTTTTGCTCGCCTTTTAGCATACCTTTTTCCATCCCAATTTTCATCCCTTTCTCTATCCCTTTCTCTATCCCTTTCTCCATCCCTTTCTCTATCCCTTTCTCTATCCCAATCCGTTCTACGCTAGTGACATATTGCATTTGTTCTTTCTCCTCAAGGGCTTCTATTTCACACCACAATTGTTGTTCCAATGCTTTGGGCAATCGCATCATCCAATCAATGACTTTAAACAAATCGATAACGCGCTGCTTGTCCCATTGACGCTGGTATAAAATTTTAACCAAGGCATATTTGGCCTCGTAACGTTGAGCATCATTTTTTCGGGTCTGTTGAGTCAAAATATGCGTCGCGGTGACTATGGCAAACGAATTTTCCGATGTTTTTAATGTTTCAAGCTGATCATGGTAATCAGTCAACTTAGCCACAGGAAACTCAAGGGTATGTTTACAGCCCAAAAACTCAAAGCCAAAAGACGACGGCTTCCAGTTTTTATGTTCATCGGCTAATACCGCTAAACTGGCAACCGGCTGCCGAAACCGATCATAAATCCGGTAATTGTAAACAAACATGCGTTCAGCAAATTCAGTTTGTTTAGAGCCTTGTACCTCAATGTGAACGTACAACCACTTCTCTTCGCCAGTCAATAATTTAATCTGAACTAATTTATCAACAAAGCGTTTGCCTAATTCAGCATCTCTTACGACCGAGCGTAATTCCTGATCCAAAAATACCGGATTTTCAGTCCAGTCGATTTGTTCGTAAGCGGATGGAAAATAAAAATCTATAAATTCCGGAAAATAATGCTCAACCGCTTCTTTCCAGGGACTATCGTAGTCATCTGTTACGGGTAAATCAACAGGCTCATCCGACTGGGTCATAATATCCTTTTTGGCTGATTTAATTATAAGTGAGTTAGCCTCAAGCTCATACCTTTTAGATTAGAGCGCGGATTTGGATAAGGCGAAAGTAACCTGCGAAACCTTTAATCGTTACGCGCCAAACATGTCAGATTTTGTCTGTTAGTGTCCCAGCAGCAACTTAACTTTTTCAGCGGCCTGCTCACAATCAATAGCTGTTTTTTCAACGCGTCGGCTCAACAGAATGCCTGTGCTTAATCCTTCACTTTCACGAGAAGCGTACTCATTAAGAGGGCCACAGGCTTCCTGCATGTGTTGTTCTGCTTTTAATAAATCATCATGATTGCTGACATCAGTTTCCAGAAATTCCATAATCTCGCTGGTCAGGCTGTTTTGTAATTTAAACACGCTTTCCACATAACGCGTAAATTCTTCTTTGCTCTGCCCCTTTACGCCATAGCTTCCCCAAAAAGGCGTACCACAACCTGACAACATTAGCGTAACCCATATCAGCATTAAGCCTGGAAGATTAACCCAGTTTGGATTCCATATTGTCATTTTAGTCCTGCATAAGGCTTCAGTTAAAATCATAATATACCCTATATCCAGTTTAACGGGGTACGAAAAAAACACCAATATTAGCCGCCCCTTTTGTAAAATTGAAGGACAGAGCAGCAAGCATTATGGCATTTATCTAATAAAATCTCCCCTGCCCCTCTTTTCCAAAGCGAAGAACTAAAAAACAACACGCCATTAAAGGATGGTATTGATTCACAGCTATAATATAGCTTAAAAGTCTACCCTGTTTTTTGTATTATCAAAACATCGTTAGGTGTATACTCCAACGCATTTATATCTCAAAACTCAGTAAACACGGGGATTAAACTGATGACTGAAAAGACAGTAAGCAAGTACCTGAACAACCTTGAAAAACACTTCGCTAATGACAATCCGGTATTGCTAAAATCAGCAAAAATCTTTCATGAACTTGATCAAATTGAATTCGATCTTGGACTCATTGAAATGGATGAAACGACTGCCTGTAAAAACTCATGGTGGCCAATAATCAGTTTAATTGGCGGTAATTCTACGGCCAAATCCCGATTTATCAACAGCTATCTTGGTGCACAGCAAGTGCTCTCCGGCATTCAGGCATCCAGTCACAAATTTACGGTGCTACTGCAAAACAGCCAAGCCAACCCGGCGACTTTACCCGGCACAGCACTGGACGTTGATCCTCGCTACCCCTTTTATCAAATCAGCAAACAAATTGAACAACTGCAAAAAGGCGAAGGTAATCGCCTTAATGCTTACCTGGAATTAAAAACCATTAGCAGCGACCGCCTAAAGGGGAAATTATTCATTGATTCGCCCAATATAAGCGCAGCACCAACCCATCCGATTAATTCAATGTTAACAAAACATATCATTGAACACTCTGATTTGGTTTTGGTTTTTACTGATGTATTTGAGTCGGCATCACCCATGCTGGATGAATTAATACAAACAATTATCCTGCACCAGGACTCCAATAAATTTATTTACCTGATAGACGAACCTTTAGCAGCAATTAATCCAGCCAAAGCTAATGAAATTATTTCTTCCTGGCAAAGAAAATTATCCGGAACGGGCTTAAATACCGGACAATTTATTATCGCACCGACCCAGCAAAACAGTATTAATACGCTCAACAAAGTCGATTTTTCCGAAATAGACCAACGCATGTCAAATGTTGGCTATGACCGAACCTATCGGATTTTGGACTCACTGGAAAAGAACATACGAGAAATTGAAGACGTGATAATACCAGAGGTAAAAAACGGCATCCTTCTCTGGAAAGAGCGCGTCAACATTTCCAGCCTGATTGTTCTTTGCTTTATTGCTGTCCTGGCCGTTTTTGCTGAAATAAATATCGGGATTTTAGAGTTTTTAATCGATCCTATTATTGGGCCGATATTAATCCTCATTCTGTTGGGCATTATGGTACCCATACATTTACTGATCAGTAAACTGCACGCGAAACTAATCATTAATAAATTAAATGAACGACAAAAAGAACTACATTTAATGGGCAACCTGGCTAATCTCTTTGAACAGAACTTAACCTTTGTGCGTATGCTATTGCCACTTAACGAGCCCGCCGCCTGGAACAAGAAAATTAAAGCACGCTTAATGCAGTTAACCGATAAAGCCAAGATACTGGTGCAATCATTAAATGATGACTTTGGCACTTATGATGGGGTTGGTTCTTATAATGCCCCCATAGAAACCGGTTATAAAGACGAGCGTCACACTAACTATCTGGATTTATCGAAAATTAAAGAATAATTACAGGATATTAAAGAACCTATAGTCGTCACTACCCGCATGACTTACCATGTTACCTATTGAAATTTTAAGACAATATCTGCCTTTGTGCTGGTTTAAACATAACCCGCTTGAATTAACCCGGTCAAAGGTTTTTTTTAAACAAAATCTATTGTTCTATTTTATTGTTGAGTATTTCATGCAAGCCAACATGACGGATGATCCTTTTGAATCATTTGTTGAAGTGGCGATACAAACACTTTTAACGCTTCTGTTTATAGGATTTATACTGCGTTTAAACAAAACTTTATACGCCTATCTACAAGTAACCACCGCCATTTTGGTGTGTGCCAATATAATATCCCTTTTCGTCATCCCCGTTTTAATCTGGCTAACCGTCAGTGAGGATCTTTTAAGCTATTATAGTTTGGGGATATTGTTCTTATGGGAGCTTACCGTGATGGCTTATATTTTCAGAAAAATCCTCGCTATCAATTCTGCCGCCAGTATAGCCTTGTCATTGCTTTATTTTACAGTGTCTTATTTAGGCGCATTTACCATTGGGCAGATCTTGGTTTGAGCTTGCGGATTTTAGTTTAGCGGATAGACCGAAAGGTTTTTTTATGGATTGCTACAATCATAATGCCCACCAATGGCAAATATAAAAACGGAATTATCATCGAAACGATAAACCAATCTATCTTTTTGAGATAAGCGACGCGACCATAATCCCGTTAGTGCGTGCTTGAGTGGTTCGGGTTTTCCCAAACCATAACGTGGATCATTTCTAAGCATCTCTTTTAAAATACGGCATAATTGTTCATGCTGTTTTTTATCCTGTTGCCTTAATGCTTCGTAAGCCTCCCAAGTTTTACCATCAAATACTAATGATCGCATTTAATTCCTCTGGGGTTGGCTGATAACCGGTATTTTGTTGATACGTTTGACGGGATAATGCAATTTGTCGCATTAATTCATCGTTTTTCAAAATATAGTCAGTTTCTTCTTCAGCAATCATTTCGTCCGTGTCATCTTCAACAATAATAAGCACTTCAATTTTTTTCCCTTTTAAAAAGGGTAACGGCTTGCTTAGGTTAAGTTGCTGGGGATTTTCCAGTGTCAGTATTTCTTTATAGGCGTACATGTTATACCTCTTATATTACTTACTCGATGTAACAGAACAGAATCGAAGCTAATGAAAGTCGTCAAAACCCTCGATTCCGAACCACTGCATCAAGGCTACTTTCTGCTAACCCACATACTGCGTAATCAAACCTTGTAACCGGTTCTTGTCGAGTTGTTGATTATCCACTTTTAGATAAGCCACCGCCTCATCGTAGTGCAAGGTAATTTCTTCTACCCCGGCCACCTTCAACATTGCAGCCACAAAATCGTTGGCTTCCTGCTCGTTAATTTTTTCTAATGAAATAAGCAAATTAGCCCAATACCGGGGTGGTTTCATACTGAGTGAAAGCAGTAACCAGCTCAAGGCAGCCGCTGAGCAAAACAAGAACACACCAGCAGCACCATAAGCGCCATAACACCAGCCACCTACACCGCCACCAATACCTGCGCCCAAAAACTGGCAGGTTGAATAAACGCCCATTGCCGTGCCTCTTAAATCGCCGGGTGCCGTCTTGGAGATTAATGAAGGCAAGGTTGCTTCCAACAAATTAAAGCCGGTAAAAAACAACCAGAGAAAACCAATGATGCCAGGCAAAGACGCATGAAACTGCATTAAACCCAGATCAGCCAAAACCAGTGCGGCAATGGCACCGATAAAAACCGGTTTCATCTTGCGTTTTTTCTCTGCCAAAATAACGAACGGAATAATGGCGGCCATTGAGATAACAAAAACCGGCAGATACACTTTCCAGTGTTCGGCAGGCAGCAAACCGGTATCACGCATTAATAAAGGCACCACCACAAAACTGGCGGTTAAAATGGCATGTAAAATAAAAATGCCATAATTAAGCCGCAATAAATCATGATTTTTTAAGATATTAAAAAACTGGCCCGGCACCAGCTCTGCATCCCTGTGTACTTTGGATTTCTGCGGATCAGGCACTTGATAACGAATAACCCAGATAGCCAGCAATGACAAGCCTGCAATCAGCCAGAATATGCCATGAACACCAATAAATCCGGCAATCACAGGCCCTGCAGTAATGGCAACGCCAAAAGAGACGCCGATGCTGAGACCAATTAACGCCATCGCTTTAGTGCGATGCACTTCTTGCGTTAAATCTGCCACCAAAGCCATAATAGGTGCGGCGATTGCGCCAGATCCTTGAATGGCCCGACCCAATAAAACGCCGTAAATACTGGTTGAAAGGGCAGCAACCACACTGCCGATAAAAAACAGTATCAAGCCAATAATAATGATTTTTTTTCTGCCAAACCGATCGGACATTAAGCCAAAAGGAATTTGTAAAATCGCCTGGCTAATACCATAAATACCAATAGCCATGCCGATTAAGGATGGCGTTGAGCCGTCAAGCTGCTCGGCAAACAACGACAACACGGGCAAAATCAAAAACAAACCCAGCATACGCAAGGCATAAATACTTGCTAAAGACCACGTTGCACGCTTTTCCGATGCGGTCATCGGACTCGTAATATCCTGCACTTTTGTCAAAACCGGTTACTCCTTTGCACCAAAAATTTAAGTATCATAAACAGTATGCGGTCATAATAAAACCCTGTTTATATCATGTTATTAATAATAATTTTCTTGCTTGGCAAGATGCATCAGTCGCGTAGGTCGGGTTAGCGCCAGCGTAACCCGACAAATCGAAGTATCTGTGTCGGGTTACGGCTAGGAGGCTGTCCGAGAATAGAGAACCTACTGCGGAAAAGCCATTTCGGCCAGATTTTCCGCTCATTTTCGTTAAATAGAACAACTATTCGCCTCAAATGACCAAAAAACCTGACTCAAAATGGCTTTCCCTCGCTACGGCTCCTATTCTCGGACAGCCTCCTAGCGCCTAACCGGACAGAGATTATTAGCATTTTTTGTGATAAAAAAGTGTCAACTGCTTTTAGGCTTCTATAAAGGATGCCAAAACACTTACTCAAAAAACCGCTTTAAATAATGCCCCGTATACGAAGCCGCATTTTCAGAAACCTGTTTCGGTGAACCCTCGGCAACCAGCGTGCCGCCACCATCGCCGCCTTCCGGGCCCATATCTATCAGCCAATCGGCAGTTTTAATAACATCCAGGTTATGTTCGATAACAATAACGGTATTGCCATGATCACGCAAGGTATGCAGCACACCCAGCAATTGTTTTATATCATGAAAATGCAGGCCTGTCGTAGGCTCGTCCAAAATATATAAAGTCTTGCCGGTGTCGCGTTTGGAAAGCTCTTTAGCCAGTTTAACGCGTTGCGCTTCGCCGCCGGAAAGCGTTGTCGCATTTTGTCCCAGGGTAATATAACTTAAACCGACCTCGGTTAAGGTGTGTAACTTTCTGGCTAACGTAGGTACCGGACTAAAAAATTCAGCCGCATCTTCTACGGTCATCTCCAACACTTGATGAATGGTTTTGCCTTTATATCGTATTTCCAGCGTTTCACGGTTATAACGTTTGCCGTTGCAAGCATCACAATGCACAAAAATGTCCGGTAAAAAGTGCATTTCAACTTTGATAACGCCATCCCCTTTACACGCTTCGCAGCGTCCGCCTTTAACATTAAAACTAAAACGACCGACCGTATAACCCCGTGAACGGGCTTCATGGGTCGCAGAAAAAAGCTCGCGTATGGGCGTAAACAAACCTGTGTAAGTTGCCGGATTGGAACGCGGCGTTCGACCTATAGGACTTTGATCAATATCAACCACTTTATCAAAATGCTCCAGCCCTTCAATGGCATCACAAGGTGCGGGAATAACCCCGGCACGATTGATTAACCGTGCCGCATGGGCATATAAAGTGTCATTGACCAAGGTTGATTTACCGGAACCCGAAACGCCGGTTACACAGGTCAGCAACCCCACCGGAAAAGAAATATCCACATTCTTCAGGTTATTTCCGCAGGCATTGCGGATGGTAATTAACTTGTCTTTATCGATAGGCGTTAATGATTCCGGAATTTCAATACTCACTTTTCCGGACAAATATTGGCCTGTTAAGGAATCTTCGTTATTAAGAATATCATCCAGTGTACCTTGGGCAATAATCTGCCCCCCATGAACACCCGCGCCAGGGCCGATATCAACAATATGCTGAGCCGCGCGAATGGCATCTTCGTCATGCTCAACCACGATCACGGTATTACCCAGATCACGCAGATGAAACAAAGTATTGAGCAAGCGCTGGTTGTCGCGTTGATGTAAGCCGATAGACGGCTCATCAAGCACATACATCACGCCTACAAGACCTGCACCAATTTGACTGGCGAGACGAATACGCTGCGCTTCACCACCGGAGAGTGTGTCGGCACTGCGATCCAACGTTAGATAATCCAGTCCGACGTTAACCAAAAATTCCAGTCGTTCCTGAATTTCTTTAATAATTTTTACAGAAATTTCGCCCCGCTGCCCTGGCAGACATAAGGTCTCAAAGAAGGCCAGTGATTTTCGGATAGGTAAACGGGTCAGTTGATGAATCGGAAATTCTTCAATAAAAACATGTCGGGCGGCGACATTAAGCCGTGCGCCATTACACACATTACAGGGCTTATTAGAACGGTATTTTGCCAATTCTTCACGAACCATCTGCGAATCGGTCTCAAGGTAACGCCGCTCCATATTGGCAATAATACCTTCAAAACGATGTTTCTTTATTTTAACCGACCCCGTGCCGGACATAAACTTAAATTCAATGGCCGCATTTCCACTGCCATAAAGCACGGCGTCTTGCGCTTCTTTAGGCAGTTCTGAAAAAGGCACTTCAAGATCAAAACCGTAATGCTGGGCCAGTGAACAAATCATTTGATAATAATAGGCATTGCGGCGATCCCAGCCACGAATGGCACCGCCGGCAAGACTGATATCAGGATTATGGACAATAAGATCAGCGTCAAAATGCTGCCTGACACCCAAACCATCACAGCTGCTACACGCACCTTTGGGGTTATTAAACGAGAATATGCGCGGCTCCAACTCGGTTAAACTGTAACCGCATTGTATACACGCATAACGCTCAGAAAAAACCAACTCCGTGGCATCTTCAATACAGGCAGCAATTGCAATACCGTCGGCAATACGCAAAGCCGTCTCAAAGGACTCAGATAAGCGCAGGGCAATATCATCACGCACTTTAAAACGGTCAACCACCACCTCTATGGTGTGTTTCTTTTTTAAGTCCAAAGCCGGCGCTTCATCCAAATCATAAACAACGCCATCAATACGGGCGCGTATGAAACCTTGGGCACGCAAGTCATCCAATAATTGACTATGCTCGCCTTTACGATCATTAATAACGGGTGCCAACAACATCCAGCGTTGATCTTGCGGTTGCGCAAGAATGTGGTCAACCATCTGACTGACCGTTTGTGCTTCCAGTGACGTAAGATGCTCAGGACAACGCGGCGTGCCGGCACGCGCATATAACAAGCGAAGATAATCATAGATTTCGGTGATTGTACCCACCGTTGAGCGTGGATTGTGCGAAGTGGATTTTTGTTCAATAGAAATAGCTGGAGACAAGCCTTCTATATGGTCAACATCCGGTTTTTCCATGATGGATAAAAACTGACGCGCATAAGCGGAAAGGGATTCCACATAGCGCCGCTGACCTTCGGCATAAATAGTATCAAACGCCAGTGATGACTTGCCCGAACCGGAAAGTCCGGTAATAACAATGAGTCTGTCTCTGGGCAGATCAATATCAATATTTTTCAGGTTATGCGTTCTGGCACCACGAATGCTAATAGTATCCATCAAATAATTCCGGCAATATAAACAACTGACTAATATACGTTTAAAGCGCTGTTTGCACAAACTCATAACAGGTTAATTGTAAAGCAGCATGTAAATCTTCATGGCTGCTGATTGCCTTACTATTCATTGACGGTAGCAAGCAGCCTCGATGAAGTAAAACGGAATCGAGGAATTATTTTCGACTATCCTCGATTAAAATGACAGGGTCAGAGTAAACTTAAATTTAACTTTACTCTGCCCTCAGTTATTATTAACAACTCGTAAGGTGGATTTACATAGGCAAGCCACCATTATCGAAACCTCGTTTCTGATTGTTATGCTGTTTTTATGAGAATTGACTATGCCAATAATTTCCAGATTTTTTTGGAATCATCATCAGAATGTTCTACGATGACCATAACCCGCCACACTTTCATGCGGAATATCAGGGAGAAAATGCTTTGTTTGATTTTAACGGGAATATCCTCAAGGGGTCATTAAATTCAAGAACAGCGACCAAACTGGTACCCGAATGGATTGATTTGTATGTTGCCGAACTTGAAAAAGATTGGCAACTAGCACAAGAAGGTAAAGATATTACTAAAATAAAACCACTAAATTGAGGTGCTGGCGTTTATGTGGAATATGAATAAAGTCATTGAAATTAACTATCAACAAGGCTACATTTTTAACGTTGTGTTTGATGATGGTACTTGTGGCAACGTCGATTTTTCAGAATACATTGGTAAATGGGCTATTTTTGAACCGTTGCGGGATTTGAACCTGTTTAAAGCAGCAAGTATTGATGGCGGCACAATCGCTTGGGAGAATGGTGCAGACATCGCTCCCGAATCACTCTATGAAAAAATAAGCGCGTAGCCAGGTCGGGCACATGCTTTTCGTGCCCGACATTTTCGCGTTAAAATGCACGAATGTCATTGAGGCAATCTCTCGATATTTTGATTTTAACCGTTAAATGTTGGGCAACGAAAAGATGCGCCCAACTTACATGGCTATAGGCACAGCGGCAGACTTCGCCTTAGCTTTTTTAGCAAGAGGCAATTGATATGCCCCATGTTACAATAATTGCCTTCTTTCCGATAAGGCTGTTTTAAGATAAATGGTAATAATCAAATGAATATTGAAGCAATCCGTTATGAAGCACTATCTCTCCCTCTTCAAGAAAGGGCGCACTTGGCTGAGCAATTACTGTCTAGTCTTGATGCTCTATCAGAGGCCGAAATTGAGCATCTTTGGTTTCAAGAAGCGGCACTTCGCGCTAGTGAACTTGACCAAGGATTAGTTCAACGTATCTCTAGTGATGCTGTCCTTCGAGAAGCTCAAGCACTTCTCGGGTGAATTATTTTTTTAATCCAACGGCCCGTGCAGAACTTCTTGAGCATGTGGCTTATTATGAGTCCCAACAGGAAGGTCTTGGCAAGCGTTACCTCGCTGCTTTCGTCTCTTCAATGGCAAACGTTTGTGAAGCTCCAAATCGGTATAAGGTTGAGTTTCCTCCTGACATTCGTCGCTACCGAATTATAGGCTTTCCGTACAACATTCTTTATCGGCTTGTTGGTTCTGAAAATGAAGTTTTAGCTATTGCAGCACATCGCCGCCGACCTGATTATTGGCGAGAAAGGCTTTAATGTAGCCAAGTAGATCGGGCACATGCTTTTCGTGCCCGACATTCGCGTTAAAATGCACGAATGGCATTGAAGAAATCTCTTGATATTCTGATTTTGACCGCTGAAGGTTGGGCAACGAAAAGATGTTGCCAAACCTACATCACTGATTTTATTTTGAAGTCGGCGGCGCTAAAGGATGCCACTGAAATTATTACATTCAAGCAAGCTCGTAGGATGGGTAGAATGTAGTGAAACCCATCACACTGGGATTGTTTATGATGGGTTTCGCTATGGCTCTACCCATCCTACACATTCAAATCGTATAAGGCGGAAACCGACATTACGACATTAAATAACTGGAATCAGTATAAACTTAAGATTTACCTTTACTGTGACCCCAACTATTGATTTAGTTATTAATCCTTACAGTCGACCGTCATAATCCAAAATCTTCCTCATCACACTGCACCCAAACTCTTCAACACACTCAAGTCATGCGTGCGTTGTTCAACACGCCGTTGGTAACTGGCCTGGTTTTTGGTGCAAATTAATGTATGGGGGCTGCCGATGCGTTGAGTAGCGCAATTGACATCGTTTGGGTGTTTTTTGATTATGTGTTCAACATGCTTGCGTCTTGCCTCAACGGCTTTAAGGTACCATTTAGGTTGTGTCGGGTCGTCCAAAAATGACTTCAATGCCGTGCAATCTTGACAGCTACACTTTATTTGGCTGTCCCGTCGCCAATCTGCTGGCGGCTCCAATACCATCATCACCCGCACGTTGATATGCTTAATCACCGCTGTCCGCAAGCGCGTGATAACAGGCAGGTTGCGATAGAGCTCGGCTTGGGTGAGGGACAAGACGGCTGCCACCAAGACTTTATCCACATCATAAACAGCCGGCCAAGCCAGAAAATAAGCCAGCGCATTGTCGGCCAATGCGGCATTGATGGCACTGAAACTGGTCAGAATATTGACCACTAATTCATCGTTGACCGTCATTCTGCCGCGTTCCCAAGGTTGTAGCTCAGGGAATCGTTGCGGGTCTCCTGGCAGTGCCGCCCATAAGATTTGCGCGGCATTATTGAGGTCTGGGGCAGTATTGGGTTCGGCAACACATAAATCGGCCAATAGCGCGGCACACGCTTGATATGCTTTACCGGCACTTAAAGAGAAGGCTTGCTCCAAAGTGTTGACCACATTAGGCCAAGGCACAAGCGTTGCGGTTTGCACCAATGCCGCACAGTCTTCCTTTTGATAAAATCCACGCCCGGCGATACCCTGCCAATAGCCATTGATGCAGTGGCTGTCACGCAAACGAAACAGGCACTCTAAAAATTCACGGTCACTGCGGTGGCTTTGATGGCCAAAAGGGTTGTTGGTGTTTTCGCGAAAGATATCGCGCAACATATAACCCGCCAGCGTATGAGCATCTTGCCATAGGCTTGAATTTTGGTCTTGGCCTTCATCTTCCCAGCGTTGACAAAAATCCCGCAACACCGGTAATGTCGCCGCGAATCCTGCTTGGTTAATAATAGCCAGATTGAAAGCTTTAGGCCAAACCACCAAGGCGGCCGCTTGATAGGTGCGCTCAAAAGAAGCCCCGGCATTGCCGGTGGCTTCTTGAAACTCGATGTCATCAGGCTCAATAGCTTCGTAAGCCGCCATTGGGCAAAATTCATGCTCGCTAAACGGCAGTGTAGGCAAAGGTGAGGGTTTGCCATCCCTGCGCCGCCATTCGGAAATGGTTTCAATGCGTTCAAAAATTTCGCCAATTTCATAATCGTCATCTTCCGGGTCATCATCCCAATACCCCCCGTAGCCACCGGCATATTCAGCACTGCCGTTCTCCTCAACTGACACCAGAGCCAAGTGGATGTCACAATCGGCTTGTTCAGCCGCTGCCACCAACACCTCCGCCACTGCTGCATCGGCGTTTTTTAGGGTATCAAATCCCAACTCTGCGGGCGTATAAGCATGTTCAAGGAGGTAAATCAGTTTTTCCGGTATTTCGTCGCCAGGTTTCGCCCTCAGTAAGTCCGACCAGTTATGCAACAAGGCCGCCACCAAGTCTTGCTCTTGGTGGTA
The DNA here is from genome assembly GCA_037127995.1 of Methylococcaceae bacterium. GTDB lineage: Bacteria > Pseudomonadota > Gammaproteobacteria > Methylococcales > Methylomonadaceae > Methylobacter_C. The sequence goes on from JBAXXH010000032.1 coordinate 14,883, forward strand.
ATCCGGCGGCTTCGGCAGCGGCAATTGCTGGTCAGCGCGGATCAGGTTGTAAATCAAGGTCAGTCGACAGCCTTGGGTGACTGGCAATACCTCATGCACGCAATCGGCATAAAACGCGGCATAACCGATTTCGGCGGCATCGTCACAGTGTAAATCCAGGGTGACCGTCTCTTGCTGATGCTTTACCACCAGTTCGCCGCCTTGGTATTCCGAGGGCAATACAATGACCAAGGTGGCAAACATGCCAGGCGTTTTTTCGGTGTCGCGATGACTGACAAAAAAACTGCCTGCATCGTAGACCAGCAACTTATACAGCTCCGCCTGCACCTCGCCACTAACCCCTAATCCTGCCGCACAATTACTGACAATCGTGGCCAGATTTTCCGACCAATGCTTGCCCTTGATCGTGACTTGCCGGGCATCAATCTGCCAAGTGCGCCGCACGTCGGTATCGACCAACGTTTCTTGGCCGCGACCATAAGGGGCTTGTTCGGCCATAGCAACCAGTTGCTCTGCCTGCATTGATAATAATGGCAAGGCAATCCTGCCGACACCGGCAACTTCCAATTGCGGCAAGAAAATATCCAGGCTGCCGGTGGCATAAAAGTCACCGGGACGTTGCACGGTTTGTAAGCTATCGAAAATTTGATCAGTGATTGGGGTCATGGATTTAGGGTCTATCGTCTTTCAGAAATTAAATTTCCATTATATGAAGTGCATGAAATAACTTGACCCTTTATATCCCCTCACCCTCTCCCGGAGGGAGAGGGAGCAAGAGGCCAAAGTTATTTCATGAGCATTTCTATGCAAATGGTCGTATGCATTAAAAAATTATTTTTCAATAATAGCCAATTTGTCCGAGTCGATACCCAGTAACAACTCGCCTTTTAACAAGCCGACCAATTCCCGACCCGCCATGGTAAAACGCCAGCCATGCAGTAACGGACAATCCTCGTCATCGTTAAACAACAGTTCTTCAAGGTCTTTACGTGAGGCCAGAATAGTCGGGTTTAAGGAATTTTCTTCGGCGCGAATTCTTACCAGAGCCGTTAAAATATCCAGTATGGCTTCTTCTTGCTGGGTTTTTTTGGCGGGGCGGTCTTTTTCATGTAAAGGAAGCGGAGCACGATTTTTGGCCTCGGTAATTAACTGGCACAGTTCTTTGCCATAACGGTTGACCGCCCGCTCGTTAATGCCCCGGACATTGGCCAATTCCGCCACTGTTTCCGGCTGTAGCTTGGCCAAATCAAACAGCAATTCATCCCGCAACAACCAGCTTTTGGGGCGATCTTCAGCTTGCGCGGTTTTTTCCCGCCATTGCGCCAGCGTCTGGATAATGGACAGTTGCTTTCCGGTCAGTTTATTTTTGCCTTTAATTTTAAACCAGGCTTTTTCGGGCTCCACCTTATAAAGCGCTGGATTAGTCAGTTCGACAAAGTCATTTTTTAGCCAATCAATCCGACCCAATTCGGTCAGTTTTTGAACCATGATTTTATAAATCCGGCATAAATAAATAACATCATCGGCTGCGTATTCAATTTGCGCTTCCGTTAAAGGCCGTTTGCTCCAATCTGCCCGGGTGTGGGCTTTGTTTAAATTAACACTTAACAAGCTGGAGACCAACATGGCATAGCCCGGATTATCCTGAAAACCCAACAAAGGTGCGGCTATCTGGGTATCAAAAATCGGTGCAGGCAGTTTGCCTGTCCATTGATGAAAAATTTCCAGATCTTGTCGACAGGAGTGAAAAACTTTTACGATAGCCGGATTGTAGATCACCTCAAAAAGGCTATCCAGATTAGGCAAGGCTATCGGATCAATACAGGCAACCCATTCCGGCGTTGCTATTTGCAACAGGCAAAATTTTGGATAATAGGTCTTTTCACGCAAAAATTCGGTATCAAGGGCCAACCAGGTTTCTTTTTTTATCTGTTCGCACAGCGTGGCCAGTTGATCAGGTGTGTCAATATATTGTATGGGTGTCATAGGTGTACAAGAGCAATTATTAAAATTAACCAGACAGCAAAGGGATGCTCATTACCAATGAACAACGGCAAGCAGGTATTCCCGACAGGCTGAAAGGTTGTAAAAAAGTGGCGCAGCAACTTAAATCAGCCCTTACATGGCTAATACGTCCAAACCTGCATTCAATGAAATATCCTGCCCGTCAGCTTGCTCACTACGCATCAGTCCAGCAAAATCAAATAATTGCCGGTCAGCCAATTGTGAAGGCACAACATTCTGGAGGCTGGTAAAAATGGTTTCCAGTCGCCCCGGAAATTGCTTGTCCCAACTCGTTAACATGACTTTCATCGCTTGTCTTTGCAGGTTTGCTTGAGAGCCGCATAAGTTACAGGGAATAATAGGAAAATCCTTGAAGGCGGCAAAACGTTCTATTTCTTTCTCACGCGTATAGGCCAGCGGTCTGATGACGATATTCTTTTTATCGTCACTCAATAATTTGGGCGGCATCGCCTTGAGCTTTCCACCATAAAAAATATTCAGAAAAAACGTTTCCAAAATATCATCACGATGATGGCCTAACGCTATTTTGCTAATACCGCTGGCTTCGGCGTACCCGTATAAAGTGCCGCGCCGCAAGCGTGAACACAAGCCGCAAGTGGTGTTGCCTTCAGGAATAACGCGCTTGACCACACTGTAAGTGTCTTTTTCAATGATATGATAAGGCACACCCAAGGATTCAAGATAGGCCGGTAAAACATGCTCGGGAAATCCCGGTTGTTTTTGATCCAGATTAACGGCTATCAGCTCAAACTCAACCGGTGCGGTTTTCTGTAAACCCATCAGGATGTCTAATAAGGTATAGGAATCTTTTCCTCCTGACAGGCAAACCATCACCTTATCGCCATTCTCGATCATGTTGTAGTCGGCAATCGCATCACCGACAGTATGGCGCAGTCGTTTTTGTAATTTGTTAAATTGAATTGTGGATTTTTGCTTTGAATCTGACATGGTCAGAATTATATTCGATGATGAAGCAATGTGCATTTTATAACGTGTTCACGTTAGTTTATGCCGGTTGCTAAGGAGAAAAGGAAATCGGGGTTCATAGTCTACTGAACCCCGATAAGAAAAACATTAGCCGTTATAACGCTGAAAAATTAATGTCGCGTTAGTACCGCCAAAGCCAAAACTATTGGACATAATGGTATTTAAAGTTAAATTATCCTGGCGCTCACATACAATAGGGATGCCTTCTGCGCCTGGGTCAAGTTGCGTTATATTGGCGGAAGCACTCAGAAAGTTTTCTTCCATCATTAATAATGAATAAATGGCCTCATTAACACCGGCAGCGCCTAACGCATGACCGGTCAGTGATTTGGTGGAACTGACCCAAGGCACATTGCCTGCACCAAACACCTCACGCAAAGCGCCCAATTCTTTGGTATCGCCAACCGGCGTGCTGGTTCCGTGGGCATTGATATAATCAATCTTGCCATCCACCGTGGACATTGCTTGTTGCATACAGCGCACGGCACCTTCACCTGACGGTTGAACCATATCATAACCATCAGACGTTGCGCCGTAACCGACCAGTTCTGCGTATATTTTGGCACCACGCGCTTTGGCATGCTCCAATTCTTCAAGGACTAAAACACCGCCGCCACCGGAAATAACAAAACCATCGCGGGTTTCATCATAAGGTCTGGACGCGGTAGTTGGTGTGTCATTATATTTGGAGGATAAAGCCCCCATCGCGTCAAATAATACCGACATAGTCCAGTGAACTTCTTCGCCGCCACCCGCAAACACCACGTCCTGTTTACCCATAAGAATTAATTCCATGGCATGACCAATACAATGGGCACTGGTCGCACACGCTGAACTAATGGAGTAATTGACGCCCTTAATTTTAAAGGGTGTTGCCAGACAAGCCGTATTGGTGCTGGACATGCTTCTGGGCACCATGTAGGGGCCAACTTTTTTAATGCCTTTTTCACGCAAAATATCTGCCGCGTCAACAATGTTCGACGTTGAAGGGCCGCCAGAACCCATCACCAGACCGGTTCTAAAATTAGATACATCGGCCTCGGTTAAACCTGAATCATCAATGGCCTGCTGCATCGCGATATAGTTAAAAGCGGCTCCGTCACCCATAAAACGTTTTGTTTTACGGTCGATAAATGCATCCAGGTCTATATTAACAGGGCCATGTACGTGGCTGCGAAAACCCAACTCCTCATAAACGTTTGCAAAAGTGATTCCTGAACGACCTTGCTTTAAGGAATCGACAACCTCATTCCGGTTATTCCCAATGCTGGAAACAATGCCTAATCCGGTTACAACGACTCTTTTCATTTTTCTTTTGACCCCTAAAAATCTTCTGTAGAAGTAAACAAACCAACCCGCAAATCGGTCGCTTCATAGATTACCTTTCCATCAACTTCCATGGTGGCATCTGCTATACCCATAACCAGTTTACGCATAATCAGTCTTTTTAAATTAATCCGGTAGATTACCTTTTTGGCGGTGGGTAATACCTGACCTGTAAATTTAACTTCCCCCACACCTAAAGCGCGTCCTTTGCCTGGCCCGCCCATCCAGCACAAATAAAAGCCGACCAGTTGCCACATGGCATCTAACCCTAAGCAACCGGGCATCACAGGATCGCCCTGAAAATGACAAGCAAAAAACCACAAATCAGGATTTATATCCAGCTCAGCGATAATTTCACCTTTTCCATAAGTGCCGCCTTCGTCCGATATATGCGTAATACGATCCATCATCAGCATGTTTGGCAGGGGTAATTGCGCATTTTTAGGTCCGTATAGCTCTCCCCTTCCGGACTTTAATAGTTCTTCGCGCGTAAAACTATGCTGTTTCTGCATGCTATTTATGTACCTTTGTAATTATTCTTATAGTTTAATGCGGGTATTATCTAACAGACACTGAAAAAAATCAGCTCAATTTTTAGCGGGGACGCACATCAAAGAGCAATCCGGTGATTTTTAATGCATTTCTTTGCAGCCGTTGCTGATAAATAATGGCATAAGACAGCACAGAAGTTACATATTTTCTGGTTTCTTTAAAGGGAATGGTTTCTATCCAAACATCAGCGGGAACAGGCTTATCGCCAGGCAACCATTTAACTACCCGGCTTGGCCCCGCATTATAAGCCGCCGCTGCCAGTGCAAAATGGCCATCGAAGCGGTTCAATAATTGTTTATAATAAAAAGCGCCGTATTTAATGTTAATATCCGGATTAAACAAACTATTTTCCGTCTGCCAAGGCTCTTTAAGATTACGTGCTATTTGCTGACCCGTTTCCGGCATGATTTGCATTAAGCCACGCGCACCGACTGCCGACTTCGCATTCTTGTCCAGCATACTTTCCTGACGAATCAAGCCAAAAATAATGGCAGGGTCAAGCTGTTGCCAATCCGCATTGCTCTGAACCTGATCCAAATAACTCACCGGAAATCGCAGGGCCAAATCATCCCAATAATCCGCTTTAACCAACGTCATAATGGCGACCTGATCCCATTGCCACAGTTGAGCTAATTTAGCGGCAATCAAGATTTGTTCTTTGGGCAATTTTTTTAAGGTAAACCACCACTGTCGTTTTGCTTCGGCATCACGGTTTAAAATTTCCAACTCTTGAATCGCTTTAAAGTCTGTTGTTTGAGCCAGCTTTTCAAGCGCATCCCCGATAATAACAACCGCTTTATCAGCCAGGTTATAGGGTTTATTGACCGCATCTGCCGCCATAAATCCATAGTAACTTCTATCTTGCGCCAGCTGATTAAAAACAGACAGCCCCTGCAACACGCTTCCGGTTTCGCTCAAAGAGCGGGCTAGCCAGTATTGCCACTGCGGCGTTTGTTGCTCTTCAAGGGTTAATCCCGCAAGTGCTTGTGCAACATGCTGCCAATTTTGTTCAAACAAAGCGGCTCTGACTTTCCATTCCCTGACCTCTGCATCAACTGTAACCAGCTGAGTCAGGCGATTGTATGCCCGGTTATCACGCGCACGCGCCAATGCCAGCGCCAATCTGCGTTCAAGCTGTTGGGTAGTTTGGTTATTGATAACAAAATTTCGCTTTCTACTATCCCAAAGACCCAGCGCCAAATCCAGGTCTGCTTGAGCCAATCGATCCACACCGTGCGCAAAGATACGACCGTAAAGATCATCGGCCCCCATAAACAGACCGCCTTCGATTAGTGAGGGTTTTTTATGAACCTGCAACCAGAACTCAGCGGTGGCTTGATCCGGCTTATCCAGAAAACGCTGTATATAACTTGCCAGGGATTTATTGTCTTTCTTTAAGGCTAAATCAAAGCGTTGCCAAATCAAATCAGCCGTAAAAACAGGCGATATCGCCAACACCGAGAACAGGGCGTCACATTCTTCAGGCTGCCGGTCGCCGACCGTCCATAAACGTTTGGCCGCACTCAAAGCCGGCTCTTGATTACCCACTTTATAATTTGCCCAAAAAAACCGACATTCAAGCGCCGTATTATTACTCGCTTGATAATTATTGATAAATTCAGGCCAACGTTCATTACTAGCGAGATAATTCAACCAATCGGCACGGAGTAAATCAGCGTAGCGGGAGTCTTTATAGGTTGATAAAAAGCCCAGGATTTTATCAGTTTCCGGTAAATTATTTTTTAACCACAAATACTGCAAATAGGGATAAAGCGGATAATCTGTCAACGTGGCGCTGACAGATGAAAACGCACTTTGATTGCCCTGCGCCGCCAATTTTTCTGCCAACAAAAAAGCCTGCCGTTGCTGCTCCAGCGTATGACTAAAAACGGTATTTGAGAAAAAAACCAGAGCACACAACAACACGCTTCCAGGGACACATTTTATATTCATATTGGTCACTATTTTGCACTTTACACCGGGCAATGACTACCCAACGTTGTCAGATATTAATCGCAGGCGTAGGCCGGAATAAGACCACCCAAGCGTAGCGCGTGGTGGCGTTTCCGGCACTCTCATACAGAGTTGCCGGAAACGCTTATTCTCGCTTGCGCCCGAAAAGCCTTATTCCGGCCTACGTTTGTTCAATCCGGGTATTTTTAAAAACCCGGACAGGCTTCTAAAGGATGGGACTACAAAGAACCAAAATAGGCGGCCAATGCTTTCATATCTTCTTCAGACAAGGTGCCGGCAATAGCTTGCATGTGCCCGTTTTTACGGTCGCCTTCTTTAAAGTTGCTTAATTGCTTTACCAGATAATTGGGATGCTGACCGGCAAGCCTTGGAAATTGACCATTACCTTCAGCAGCCGCGCCATGACAGCCTAAACACATACTGGCTTTAGTCTGGCCTGATTTTGCCAAGGTTGCATCGCCGCCTGCGCCAACAGCGGGTTGACTGGAATAATAAGCGGCCAGGTTATTGATATCGTCCTCACTTAAATTGGCAGCCATGGGTTGCATCATCGGATTATGACGTGTTCCCGCTTTAAATGCCTTAAGTTGATTGACTAGATAAAGCCCTTGTTGAGCCGCTAAATTAGGCCATTGAGCGCTACTGCTTTTACCTTTGGGGCCGTGACAACCCATACAGGCAGCCGCTTTTTGTTCGCCAGCCGCCATGTCGGCAGCAAAAACAGATGCCGTCCCAAAACAACAGACCAACAGCACAGCGACAGAAAATGAATGTTTTAATGTGTACATGGCTCACCTCTATAAAAAGATTAGACAATCAATAACTATTTATCCGGATAACGTTTTAAATAGCCGACTTGTTGATTACAACAAAGTATTTACTATACAACTAAAAAGCGCCAGTGCTAATGAAAATTTCGGTAAGTATTCAGTCCCCTCGGTTTACACTTTTTGCAAGACCCGTCGCGTAGGTCGGGTTAGCGACAGCGTAACCCGACAAATCGACGTATCTGTGTCGGGTTACGGCTAGCGCCTAACCCGACAGCTCTTTTAACCCCTCTTTTTCAAAGAGGGGGACTTAATAATTAGCTTTTTTCCAATCCCAAACACACCCCAAGCCTACCCGCTTCTAACGGGTTACGTTATCAATATTGCCCGCATAAGCTTGCTGATACCGTTGTTTAATAGCCTGTGCCAACTGATGGACTGCCATCGCATATTTATTGCTGTTATTGTATTTCTTGATCACTTTAAAATTGGGATAAACACGCCAAAACTCGCTACCTTCATAAGTGCTCAACTCAATAACAGCCTCATCGTTAGCGGGGCTGCTACGTTTGGTAACGGGACTATGTAACAGCCAGCCGCTACGCGAAAAATAATTCGCTACACTGCCGACTGCATCCTTGGGATGCCAAAGATCACGGCGGCCATCGTGATTAAAATCTACGGCCAACTTTCGAAAACTACTCGGCATAAATTGTCCATAACCCATAGCGCCCGCCCATGAGCCTTGCGGTTGACGCGGATCAAAACCTTCATCACGCGTCATTAACAAAAAGTTCTCCAGTTCAGACGTAAAATAGCCGGAGCGCCTGAACGTGTCAAAAGACAAGGTAGTTAAGGCATCAAAGATACAGGTTTTGCCAAAATTTTTGCCAAAATAAGTTTCCACACCAATAATGCCGACAATATATTCAGGGTCAACACCATAGGTGACGCTGGCTTGTTTAATAGCGTCTGCATTATTGCGCCAAAACTCCACGCCATTGCTGATATGCGCATCGGTTAAAAACTTGTTGCGATAGCGCGTCCAACTGCCCGGGCTCGGCTTTGACGGCCCCGTAGAGGGTGCCGGATTTTCCAAACGAATAACCGAATCCAGCCGGTTAGCCTGCGAAAACAAACCATTTAAATAGCTTTCCGAAAAGCCCTGCTGCCTCACCATGTGCTGAATAAAACTGCGTACTGCCGGCGAGTTGGCGTAGGTGCCCGTTAATTTGTTGGCGCCATAACTGCTTGAATACGGCATCTTGCCATGACTGCCTGGATAATGTTGGTCAGGCTGCTTTAGCGGATAACCGGCCGGCGGAATTTTAGTTTGTTGATTGTTATTTTTTGCCGAGTCATCATGATAAGTCGCCGGCTTACTGGCACAACCGACCAGCAACACGGCGAAAACCAACTTGAATAAGCGTTTATAAACTACGGTTGCCATAAAATTCTCACTTGTTCGTACTGTTAAATAAGCGTTCACGCTTTCCTTTGTATTTGATGGTAAAATTCTTTTTGATTAGCAAGATGCCGGTCGGGGTTTGCAACCCCGACCGAAACGTTTTAAGGCTTCAATAGCTTTCAAAACGTAAGTAACGGAAGTACAAACCCCGTCACGCTTCAGCGATGTGTGAATTTACCGCACCGACCCTTCCGGTAAATAAAGATCATTTTATCTTAAATTCATCAATTTGTTTGCATTCTACGCGGCTTTTTAATTTTATGAATATAGACCAACACTGGCTCACAGGCATTACCAAAACCCCCTCACCCAATTGTGATGACCGTCCCGGCCCTGCCGATATTTCATTGCTGGTGATTCATTGCATTAGCCTGCCGCCCGGTGAATTCAATAATCCTTGCATAGACCATTTTTTTTGCAATTTGCTCAATCCCGATGATCATCCTTATTTTAAAGAAATTTATCAACTCACGGTATCAGCACATTTGTTGATTAAACGGGACGGCAGTTGTGTGCAATATGTGCCTTTTGACAAACGCGCCTGGCACGCGGGACAATCAAACTATCAGGGCAGAGAACGCTGTAATGATTTTTCGATAGGTATAGAACTTGAAGGTACCGAATCGATAGCTTATACCGAAGAACAGTACAGACAACTTGCTGCCGTGATTGACACCTTACTTAAAACGTATCCAACGTTATCGAGACAACGAATAACCGGACACAGTGATATCGCCCCCGGACGAAAAACTGATCCAGGCGCATCATTTGACTGGCAAAGAATTTGAAAAGAATGCCTGACGGGTTTCGCTGTCGCTCTACCCATCCTACGTCTCACTGGCATTAAGTTAAGCACTATGCCGGTCGGGGGTTGCAACCCCGACCGAAACGTTTGAAGACTTCAATAACTTTCAAAACGTGAGTGACGGGGTTGCAAACCCCGTCACGCTTCATAAACCGTTGGCTGAGCGAAGCCGAAGCCGGCTAAATCGCTTCGACTCCGCTCAGCCAACGGCTTGACTTAAAGGCATTGACCCTGCCCAGGAAGGATCGGGTCGCCAGTTAACCAACCAATCGGGCAGTTCGCGTGCCGGCATGGGGTGGGCGATGCAGTAACCCTGGGCAAGGTCGCAGCCCAGTTGAAGCAGCATCGCGCCTTGTTCAATGGTCTCCACACCTTCGGCGACAACCTCGCGGTGAAAGGCACCGGACAGGCTCAGCACGCCTTTCAGAATAGCCAGATCATCCGGATCATAGAGCATGCCGCGCACGAAGCTCTGATCGATCTTGATAGTGGCGACCGGCAGTTGTTTGAGGTAGGTCAGCGAGGAATAACCGGTACCAAAGTCATCCATGGCAAACATCACCCCCATCCCCCGACAGGTCTCAATCACCTGCGACACCCGTGCCACGTTTATCAGTGCGCTGGTTTCCAGCACCTCCAATTTAAGGCAAGACGGACTCACCCCAGGATGCGCCGCCAGCAGCCCGCGCAGACGTTCGACGAAATCTGTCTGCTGCAACTGGCGGGCACCCACATTAACACTCACCGGAATATTCAATCCGGTGGCCAACCAGATTTCTATCTGGGCCAAGGCCGTTTCAATAACCCACTCGCCGAGTTCAACAGCCAGCGGATGATCCTCAATCACCGGCAAAAAAGTCGCCGGCGACAGCAGACCTTTGGCCGGATGCTGCCAACGGATAAGCGCTTCTGCACCAATGATCGCACCCTTACGCATGTCCACATAGGGCTGATAATACAGTACGAATTCGCCCGTAGCCAAGGCGTGACGGATGAACTCCAGACTTTCGTAACGCCCGCGGACGCGGCTGTCCTGCACGGCATCGAAGATATGGTAACGGTTCTTCCCCGCCTGCTTGGCCTGATACATGGCTTGGTCGGCCTGACGCAGGAGTTGGTCGGCATCGATATTTTCCGCCTGCGGGTAAAAGGTAACGCCCAAGCTGGCCGAGACCTGAAGGCTGAGATCGCCATACTGCATCGGCTCGGCAGCAGCAGCGAGCAAGCGGACAAGCATGGGTGCGCTGGCTTCAACATCGACCAGATCAAGCAGTTCGGCAACAAACTCGTCACCGCCCATGCGGGCAAGGGTGTCGCCCTCGCGCAAAGTCTGCTTCATGTTGGCGGCCACAGCAATCAGCAACTGGTCACCGGCTTCATGCCCGTACTGATCGTTAATAATCTTAAAGCCGTCAAGGTCGAGAAAGGCCACCCCCAGCAGATTCCCTCGCCGCCGGGCTTGAGCTATGCCCTGTTGCAGGCGGTCAGCCAGCAGCGCACGGTTGGGCAAACTGGTCAAGGTGTCGTAGTGAGCGCTGTGCTCCAACGCCTGTTCGCGCTCTTTGATCAGGGTGATGTCGGAAAACAGCGACAAGTAATACCTGGGATTACCCTCGGCATCGCGCACGGCGCTGATGGTTTGCATCACAGCGTACACCTCGCCGTCCTTGCGCCGGTTCCAGATTTCACCATACCAATGACCTTTTTCAAGCAGATTTTGCCACAGATCACTGTAGAACTGACGTTCGTGACGGCCGGACCTGAGCAGTCGCGGATTCCGGCCTATAACTTCATCGTGGCTGTAACTGGTAATATCGCTAAAAGCATCGTTGACATCGATGATTGTACCGTCGGCGGCCGTGATCATGATGCCTTCGCGGGCATGGGTGAAGACGCTGGCAGCGAGCTGAAGCTTTTGTTCGGCTTGTTTGCGCTCAGTGATATCGACATGGGAAACCACCGCGCCTTTGCCATGCCCCCCCAACGGCGTGACAATCATGCTAAACCAGCGCTGTTGCTGTGGCGAATCGCAGGGATATTCAATGGTGAAGCTGGGCAACCGACCGTCCAAAACCCCCTGAATACCCTCGCAGATGCCCAATAAAATAACATCCGATGCAGATACAGAGCTTGCCCGGCAGACCGCCAGGTAATTGACGCCGACTTCCGTTTGTGGTGCAGGGATACCCGACTCGCTGCCGTTCTCCAAGGCAAAACGCCGCCACGGCTGGTTAACCAAAACAATGACCCCATCAGCATCCAGCACGGCGATTTCGGCGGTCACCGAATCCAAAATGGCAAGACCTAAGGCCTCGCTATCCCGCAACGCCAATTCGGTCTGCTTGCGCTTGGTGATGTCCTGGATAAAAACCACAAACTGCGAATCTAGGCGGGGCAGGTAGTTGATGCTGATTGCGACATCAAACAGGTTGCCATCCTTGCTGCGATGCCGGGACTCGAACCGGTCATGACCCTGAGCCATGACATAGCGCATGTGGGCGGCAATTTCTTCGGGCGTTTCGACGGCCTCCAGGTCGGCAACGCGCATGGTCAGCAGTTCCTCTTGGCTATAACCGCTCATCCGGCAATAGGCCTCGTTGACTTCCAGCAAACGCCCCTGAATGTCAAACCTCCAATAGCCGTCCATGGCCGTATGGATGATATTCCTATTCAATTCCTCGCTCTTCCGCAACACGGCCTCGGCCTGCTTGAGCCCGGTGATGTCAGTCAGCACTATACGGAATACCGGGACGCCGTCGCCGTTTTGCACAGCGGCAACCAGCGCCACCCAGAAGGGCGTGTCGCTGCGGCCCCTCCTCACCATCCGCAATTCGCGTGCTTGAGATGAATTATCCTCAACAACCTGTTTGCACAACAGGTAGTAACTATCCCGGTCTTCCCTGAGGATAAATTCATAGAAAGACTGCTTGACCAGCCCCCCCCTGTCCACACCCAGCAGGGTTGAAGCTGCGAGGTTGGCTTGCAGGATCAGCCCCTTTGCGTTTACGGTGCAATAGCCCACCGGTGCAAAATCATAGAGATCAAAATAACGTGCCTGCGCGGCGGACAGATCCTCTTGAATCTGAAGCAGTTCATGATTCTGCGTCTCCAATTCAATCTGATGCACCCGCAGATTCTCTTCGACCTGCTTGCGTTCGGCCACATCAGCGCGAAGCGCTTCGTTAAGCCGGTTGAGCCGCTCGTGGTCAATGGCGTGGTCAATGCGGTAGATCAGTTGATTGAGATAACCCTCATGCTTGACGATGTAATCCGCCGCGCCCAGCTTTAAAGCGGCAATGGCGGTCTCCTCGTCGCCTGAGCCCGAGATCATGATGAAGGGCGGCAACGAAAGTTTGCGGCGCTGGGCGTCGCGCACCAAATCCAGCCCGCTCTGGTCGGGCATGCGCAAGTCGATCAGCGCCAGATCATAGACGGGTGGCAGGGCTAAACGCGCCAGCGCTTCGGCGCAGCTTTGAATGACCTCCACCGTAAACTGCGGCGCGGCGTCGGCGAAATGCCGCAAGGTCAGGTCGATGTCCATCGCTTGATGCTCGACATAGAGAATCCGCTGGGGCGCGGTGGCCAGCCCCGTGCTTTGTTGACGGCGGTGTTCGTCCAGCACAGTGCGCAGCAGGTTCGGGAGAGCTTCCAGATAGTTGCCGTGTTTGCGCACGTAGTTGGCGGCCCCCAGACGCAAGGCACGCACGACCAACTCTTCATTGCCCACGCCGGTCACCAGCACCACCGGCAGGCCGGGTGCCTCGCGGTGCAGCGTTTTGAGCATCGCCGGGCTGTCAATGTCAGGCAGGTGATGGTCGAGCAACAGCACATCGGGCGGGCTGCTCCGGACGAGTTCCAGACAGGCCGCGCCAGTGTCCACGACCATCAGCTCAAACTCCGGCGCGTACTCGGCGAAATGGGTTCGGGTCAGATCCGCATCCTGGGGATTGTCCTCGGCATAAAGGAGCCGGATGGTTGGCTTCATGGCTGCCTTGAGATGGATTCGGCATAGGGCGGTTCATTGATCAGCAGCCAATACGCCTTGATGGTTTTTATCACTTCGGCAAACGCGTTGAAATTCACCGGCTTGACGATGTAGGAGTTGACGCCCAACTCGTAGGCGTTGGAAATGTCGGAATTCTCCTGCGAGGTGGTCAGGATGACTACGGGGATCTTTTTCCAGACCGGATGCAGCCGGGCCTGGCGCAGGACTTCGATACCGTCCACCTTGGGCAGGCCCAGATCCAGCAGCACCACGATGGGCAGCCCCGGATCTTCCGGGGCCGAATGGCTGTTGATGAATGCCAGGGCTTCCTCACCGTCGCGGCAAATGACCACGGGGTTGGCGATCTTGTTTTCCTCGAAGGCCTGGAGGGCAAAGTCAATGTCCATGGGGTTATCCTCCACCAGCAGGATGGCGCTGGCCAGGGCGTTCAAATGACGGATTTCGGATTGAGAATTCATAAGGGCAAGACCTCGGTTTCAGTTTTGGTTTGGGGTTTGGGCAACTCGATATAAAAGGTGGCCCCAAACCCCGGTTGCGCTTCGGCGCGGATACTGCCGCCCAGTTTGTCGAGCACTTTTTTGACGATGGCAAGGCCCGCCCCGGTGCCCTCAAACTCCTCCGCGCGCACCAGCCGGGCGAACAGGCCATAAATGCGTTCATGGTATTTCATATCAAAGCCGATGCCGTTATCGCTGACGCTAAGCCGCCAGCCGGTGTCCGCTTCCTCGGCCCGGATGCCGACGCGCGGCGGACTGGCCTTACGGCTGTATTTAAGGGCATTGTCGATCAGGTTGGCCAGCACCTGCGCCAACCCTATTTCCCACGTCCACAGCGTCGTGAAGGGGATATCCACCGTCACTTCCGTGTGCTGCCCGGCGATCAAAAGGCTGCGGTCATTCAGGATGGCGGCGACCAGACCGGGCAAAGCCACAGCGGTGAGCGCGGGGGTTTCGGCGTCCAGGCTTGCGAAGTGCAGCAGGTCGTCGATCAGGCGCTCCAGGTTGTGGCTGGCAGTGATTATTTGACTCATGCAGAACCTGGCGCGTTCGCTTAAGCCAGCGCTGTGCTTGCGCTCCAGTTCCTGGGCGTAGCCGACGATGCCGCGCAACGGCGCTTTTAGATCGTGCGAGACCGTGTAGGCGAAACCTTTAAGGTCATCGTTGCGGGCCAGAAGCTTCTGCTGGGCCTGTTGGAGTTGCTCGCTGCGCTGCTCCAGTTCGATATAGAGCGCAACCACGCCGGTATTGGTCTCGGTCAGTTCAGCATTGACGCGCGTCACTTCCTCGTCGCGCTGGCGGAGCAATTCAAGGGTGGCAAGCAACTCTTGGTTTTGCATGCAAATTTCTTCCAGCGGTGAATCGGCGCGGATTGCGGCCAGTGCTTCCCCGATGCGCCGAAGCACGGCCGGCGTGACCGGCGGGGCGGTGGGCGGGAGCCGTTTTCCGAGGGTGACAGTGGTGCCCTGGCCAAGCGTGGTCTCGATGTGAAAATGATCCAGTAACCGACGGCTGCCGACGATTCCCAGCCCCATGCCCGTGCGCGAAACATAGCGGCCTTCCAGCACGGCGTCAAGACCCTCAATGCCCTGCCCGTGATCGCGCACGACAACAGTGAAGCATGGCGGCGACGACGCAGCGCCCTCCCCGATGAAAAACTCAACCTCACCGCCTTGGGCATACTGATAGGCGTTGCGGGTGATTTCCGAGACAGCGGTGCTGATTTGGGTCTGTTTCAGACGGTCGAAACCCAGTATCCCGGCAATCAGCCGCGCCCGCTTACGGGTGTAAACGATATCCTGCTCGAACCGGATTTTAATATGGGTAATGGCGGCATTCATTCCATCACCCTGCGTCCGGCCGCCTTGGCAACCACTACGGTGCTGTCGTCGCGCAGCCGCTGGTGATCGCGGAACAGCACCCCGGCGATCAGCGCCGGATCTTTCTGCGCCAAACCCGGATAATCCGCCAGCGACCAATGCGCCGACAGCCCGTCCGAGTGCAGCACGAGCATCCCATCCTCCGGCCAGGGATAGCTGAATTCCTGGATTTTTCGCGCTTCAACCCCGGCGGTGCCGTTGTGGGAAACCAGGTTGTGGGAGGTTCCCCCGGACAAAATCAGCCCGGAGATATTGCCCACGCCTGCGTAGCGGACGCCGCGCGTTTTCAAGACGACCTCGGCCACTGCAACGGCTGCGCCCCGCGTGCCGCGCAAGCCGGCGTGAATCAGGCTCACCCACTCCGCCGGGCTGTGCGAGGCTTGTTCTGCAAAAATGGCGACCGCCTGGTTGGACGCTGCTGCGGCGTCCGGGCCGTGCCCCAGTCCGTCGGCCAGTATGAAGCGCGTGGCATCGCCGCACGACTTCATCACCCACGCATCGCCGCAGGCCTGCTCGCCGCGGACAGGCAGGCACACGGCACCCACAGCCATCGGGGACGGGGGCTGCGAGTTGTTCCAGAGGCGGCTGAATACGGCTACACCTCTGCCGGGCGAGGAGAAAATGTCAAAAGCCGACGACAGCCGGCGAATGGCACCCAAACCGGTGCCGAAACTGCCGAAGGTGGAGGAGCCGTCACGCAGGCTTTCGCCTATGTTGGCAATGCCGGGGCCACGGTCGAGGCTAAGGATTTCGAGGCCGGTCTCCCCGGCTTCCTCAAGCGGGCGAAACACCAGATCGCCGCCAGCGCCAGCCGTGTGCTTGAGAAGATTGGTGGCGAGTTCGGTCACGATCAGCGACGCTTGGCCGGTGTGTAAATCGTCAAAGTCCAGGTCGCGGGCAAGCACAGCGACCAGCCGCCGGGCTGCGCCGGTATGACTGGCGTCTTCCACGCGGATATGCCGGGAAAATAACAAGCGAGGCTGTGAAGGGATGTTCATGGATGGCTTTTCTTCCATTTGGTGATGGTCACGCGCGTGCCTTTGCCGGCTGCGGATTCAATCTCGAATTCGTCCACCAACCGCTTTGACCCGCCCAGACCCAACCCCAGACCTGCGCCGGTGGTGAAGCCGTCTTTCAAGGCTTGTTCAATGTCCGGGATGCCCTGTCCCTCATCCTCAAAGATCACCCGAATACCTTGGCGACCGCTGTCTGCCAGAAGCTCCAGCCGCGCCGAACCGCCGCCGCCGTACACCACGGTATTGCGGGCCAGTTCGCTGGTGGCCGTCACCATCATGGTCTGCTCCACCACATTGAAGGTCTGCTCCACCATCCAGACCCGCACCGTCTGGCGCACCCGCAAGACATCTTCATCGGTGCGCAGCGGCAGGGTTTCACTTCTCAAAGGGCTCATGACCGCCTTCGTTCATCTCCTGGTTCATCTGCATTCGGAGCAGTGCCATGCCTTTGTCCACATTGAGTGCGGTGCGGACATTGGTGAGCGACAAGCCCAGTTCGACAATGGTGATGGCCACGGCCGGGCGCATGCCAACGACAACGGCGTGCGCCCCCAGCACCTGCGTGATTGAAGCCATGTTGCCGAGCATCCGGCCGATGAACGAGTCCACGATTTCAAGCGAGGAAATGTCAATGAGCACGCCTTTGGCCCGGGTCTTGACAACCTGGGTGGTAAGGTCGTCCTGCAGGCTCAGCGCTTGTCGGTCGTGCATATCCACCTGGATGCTCACCAAGAGGAATTCGCCGACCTTTAGAATAGGTATCTGGTCCATAGGTTCCCCCTGTGCTTATGCGATCGGAGCCTTGTTAGTGACCGTAACGCCGATCTGCTGGAAGGCATAAGCGAGCGCGTCGGCCAGTGTGGCCTTGGTGACCACACTGCCAAACTCCACGCCCAGATGCACCATCGCCTGGGCAATCTGCGGACGGATGCCGCTGATAATGCATTGCGCCCCCATCAGCTTCGCGGCGAAAACCGTATTGAGCAGATGCTGGGCGACCAGCGTATCCACAATGGGCACGCCGGTAATATCCACGATGGCCATGCTGCTGCCGGTATCGACAATGCTTTGCAGAATGCCTTCCATGACCACTTGGGTACGGGCGCTGTCGAGCGTGCCGACCAGCGGCACGGCAAGAACGCCGTCCCAGAGCTTGACGACGGGCGTGGAGAGTTCGAGCATTTCTGCTTGCTGGCGTTTGATGATGTCTTCACGGCTCTTTAGAAACACCTCGGTGGTGTAAAGGCCCAGCTTGTCCAGCAGCACGGTGGCGCTCCATAACTCATCGGCCAGCGCTTCGGCATTCGCGCCCAGCTCCTGCCGCAGACGGGCAAACAACGGTTGCTTGATCGAGAACACGACCGTGGCCGTTTCCGAGGGCGTGAAGCCCTGCTGTGCGCGGGTGCGGGAGACATTGGCCAGGTACTCCAGGACGGTCTTCCACCCAGGCGTACTGATGTCGGTGAAACTGCCGGTGCGGCAGGCGGAGATGAAGAGCGCAAAGAGCTCGGTCGATTGCCGGCGCAGGTCGGCTTCGGAAATCAAGTCCTGGCGTGCGGTGAGCGCAGCCAACTGCTCGCGCAGCCAGTCTTCCAGGATGGGTTGCTCGTAGCGGGTGAAAATATCCGCAGCGCGGTTTGAAGTGTTGGTGGTCATGAATGTGTCTCCTGCTTGGTTGATAGGAGGTGTTGCCAGGAATAGGCTTTTCAACCGGATAAAGGCGAATTATGCTTAAGTTTTTGTAAGAAAGTCAACAGCTATTTTTAGGGAAAACACGCACCAACCTTACACCCCCATATCTAGCGCATAGAATGAGTAGAAAGACCACAAAGCCCATCGTAATATCCATTACCCGCCGACTCCCTACTGAGCTTTTTTTGTAGCCGGAATAAGGCTTTTCGAGCGCAAGCGAGAATAAGCGTTTCCGGCATCCTGAA
>JBAXXH010000033.1:0-32818 GCA_037127995.1 Methylococcaceae bacterium
TTAAAGGTTAAAGGTTAAAGGTTAAAGGTTAAAGGTTAAAGGTTAAAGGTTAAAGCTAATCTCTATAATGGTCGATCTTTACCTTGCACCTTTAACCTTGTCCCTTACTATTTTCACTCTGAGAAACTCGTTTCTACATAAATAAAAGGCAACAACATGATACCGATGGTAAACCTGAAAGCTCAATACGCAGAAATCAAAGAAGAAGTTGAACGGGGACTGGCTGAAACAATAGAAAACTGCTCTTTTATTCTAGGCCCTAATGTACAGGCATTTGAAAAGGAAACAGCAGAGTATTTGGGCGTTAAACATGCCATTGGTGTGGCTTCAGGAACTGACGCCTTGCATTTGGCATTGATTGCCGAAGGTATTGGTGCCGGTGATGAAGTGATTACCACGGCCTTTACTTTTATTGCGACAGCTGAAGCCATTAAATATGTCGGTGCCATTCCTGTTTTTGTGGATATAGATCCCAGGACTTTTAATATTTCACCGTTCGCTATAGAACAAGCCATTACCCCAAAAACCAAAGCCGTCATGCCGGTGCATTTGTTTGGTCAACCGGCGGACATGACTGAAATTTTACAAATCTGTGAGGAAAATAATTTAAAGCTGATTGAAGATGCTTGCCAGTCCTTTGGCGCTCGCATCAATGGTAAACAAACCGGTGCGATAGGTCATGCGGGTGGATACAGTTTTTTTCCCAGTAAAAACCTGGGCGCTTTCGGGGATGGCGGGTTGGTCGTTACCAACTCGGACGAAACCGCTGCAAAAATTAAGCAGTTGCGTAATCATGGTTCAGATGTGCGTTATTATCATGATGTGATTGGTTATAACAGTCGTCTTGATGAAATGCAGGCGGTCATCTTGCGAGCCAAATTAAAACGCATTGACCAATACAATCAGGCGCGTCGACATGTTGCGCATCTGTATTCAGAACTGATGGCGGATTTACCGCTGGTTACTCCGTATGAAGATGCTTTGGGTGAGCATGTTTATCATCAATATACCTTGTTATCGGATCGTCGCGATGACATTTTAAAAGCCTTGCAAGACAAGCAAATCGGCTGTGCGGTTTATTATCCGGTGCCTTTGCATCAACAAAATGTGTTTAAAGAAGAATGTGCCGGGTTAAGTCTGCCCGTTACCGAAGCTGTTTCGGCGACTTGTTTTTCCTTGCCGATTTGCCCGTTTCTTGAAGATGATACGATCAGGGAAATTGTTGCTATTATTCGGGGTGTTTTGACGGAATAGTTGGTTGTCATAGTGAATACTTAGTGAAAGCACTGCGAATAATCACCGGTAGAAAAGGAACGCCACCGTAGAGACGCGATTTATCGCGTCTATATTTATCGCGTCTCTACATATGAAAATGCACGGGATATTATTTAGACGCGATAAATCGCGTTTCTAAATATGAAAATGCACGGGATATTATTTAGACGCGATAAATCGCGTCCCTACGGGGATTAATTTATGGTTGATGGGTATAAAGGCAAATATAGAATTCCTTCTGCTCGATTAAAAAACTGGGACTATGGTTCGAATGCCCCTTATTTTGTAACCATTTGTACGGATAATAAAATCTGTTTTTTCGGTAATGTTAAAGAGGCAGAAATGTACTTGTCCGATTTGGGGCAGTTGGCAAATAAATATTGGTTGGAAATGGAAAAAAATTTCCATTTGTCGTTTTGAACCATTTTATTATCATGCCGAATCATGTGCATGGAATAATAAATATTGATAAACCCCTTTTTGATGGTAGAGACGCGATTTATCGCGTCTCAAATGCTGCTGACAATCCAGACGCTGACAATTCAGACGCGATAAATCCAGACGCGATAAATCGCGTCTCTACGGTCAGGAAAATTGGAGGAGTTACGGGAAATAATAACCCAATGTTACATGAAAATTTGTCTCGTTTTATTAACTGGTATAAGGGTAGGTGTACTTTTGAAATGAGAAAAATTAATACAAAATTTTCCTGGCAGCCACGTTTTCATGAACATGTTATTCGTAATGAAGAATTTTATTTAAAAATCGCTGAATATATTCAAAATAACCCACGTAAATGGCAAGAAGATAAATATTATGTGTCAATTTAACATCAAATTAATGAATGGCGAAATGCGTGTTAAACGATGAAATCCAAGGGTTGAAAAATGTCGCTGACAAATTTAAGGCAGGCAATTTCCTTGTCTTCCCATTTGCTTAAAAACAAAGAGTTATCAGGCAGCGAGTTACTGAAACCATGTTCAAGCAAGCCGAAATGATTGCTAATGAATTGGCTATTAATTTGTTTATAGCCCAGGGAAACTTATCCATGCCTCAACAAAAAAGATCGTTAACCATCCTATTTAGCGCCGGAGAATCCTCTGGCGACCAACATGCAGCCAATATGTTTCTGGAACTGAAAAAACATCAGCCAGACCTTAAAGGCTTTGGCATGGGGGGCGCTAAAATGGCGCAGGCGGGTATCGATATTCGCTATGACTCAGGCGCTATCGGCGTTATCGGTGTGGTTGAAGTGCTCAAGCACTATGGTGAAATTCGCAAGGCGTTAAAGTTGATAGAACAACTGGTTGCAACTGAACGACCTGATTTACTGGTGTGTGTCGATTATAAAGAGTTCAACCTTAAATTGGCGCGTTTCGCCAAGCAGCGCGGTATCAAAGTCTTGTTTTATGTGAGTCCACAAGTGTGGGCATGGCGACCGGGCAGGGTAAAAACGTACGGCAAGGCGATTGATATGATGGCGGTGATATTTCCATTTGAAACCGCTTATTATGATGCCGAGAATGTGCCGGTACGTTATGTGGGTCATCCTTCGGTTGATAAAGTTCATCCGCAGCATGGTCGAACTGAAGATCTGGTATATTTTGGATTGGATGAAAATAAACCGGTGGTCGGTTTACTGCCCGGCAGTCGCGCCAATGAAATTAACCGGATGTTACCCGTGATGTTGGCCGCTGCTGAAAAGATACAGGCCCGTTTGCCTGATAGCCAGTTTATATTGCCCCAAGCGGACTCAATCAGTGATGACTTGCTTGACCATTACTTGAGTCTGTCACCGCTTAAAATAACAGTGATAAAAAACCAGCCTTATGACGTTATTCAATGCTGTGATGTGGTGATGACAACATCAGGAACTGCAACCCTGGAAATTGCCTTGTTGACCGTGCCTATGGTGATTGCTTACAAGTTGTCTACAATCACTTACTGGTTGGGACGCTGGTTGGTTAATACGCCTTTTATAGGTTTGCCGAATATTGTCTTGGGCAAAGGCTTTGTCAAAGAACTTATTCAGCATGAAGCAACAGCAGACAACTTGGCTGAAGAAGTTAACAAAATTTTGACGGATAAGGCTTATGCGGATCAAATGCGAGCTAATTTGATTCTGGTTAAGGAACAGTTAGGGCAGGGCGGAGGCTCTAAAAATATGGCGGAGCTGGCTTTGGCGATGTTGGGGTGAGGCGTAATATTCCGGAATCAGACTATAAACAAAATGGTGCTGTCAGCAGGTAAGAATAAGCGTAAAATTAGCCATTGCTTAAAATCCACGCCAAATATAAGGTAGTTACACTTTTTTTTTTGTTAATCACAGGGCTGTCTAATGCAAAATCAGGAAACACTTACAATTGATGGAAATCAGGCTGCCGCTACGGTAGCGCATAAACTTAACGAAGTCATTGCCATTTACCCGATAACCCCGTCGTCCAATATGGGGGAATGGGCCGATGAATGGTCATCGCGCGGGCAGGTCAATTTGTGGGGGACAGTGCCGCAAGTGACCGAAATGCAAAGTGAAGCCGGAGCCGCCGGAGCCATTCATGGTGCCTTGCAGGCGGGATCGATGGCGACGACGTTTACCGCTTCCCAAGGTCTGCTGTTGATGCTGCCCAATATGTACAAAATTGCCGGCGAGTTAACGCCGACGGTGTTTCATATTGCCGCCCGTTCGCTGGCTTGTCAGGGCTTGTCTATTTTTGGTGACCATAGTGATGTCATGTCGGCACGGATGACCGGTTTTGGTATGCTGTGTTCCAATTCACCGCAAGAAGTGATGGACTTTGCGTTGATTGCGCATGCCGTAGCGCTGGAAAGTCGAATTCCGCTGATGCATTTTTTTGACGGTTTTAGAACCTCGCATGAAGTCGCCAAAATTAAAATACTGGATGATGCTGTGTTGCGGGCCATGATTAAGGAAGAGTGGGTTACCGCCCATCGAAGCCGGGCTTTAACGCCCGATAAGCCTGTGCTGCGCGGCACCGCGCAAAATCCTGATGTGTATTTTCAGGCGCGGGAGTCGGTTAATCCTTATTATCGGGCGATGCCTGCGATTGTCCAGAAGGCAATGAATCGGTTTGCCGATCTAACAGGCCGCTCATATCGCCTGTTTGAATATTCAGGCTCTGAACAGGCTAAACGTGTTATCGTCATTATGGGGTCAGGTGCAGAGGCCGTAGCGGAAACCATTGATTATCTTAATCGTCAGGGCGAATCGGTTGGGTTGCTTAAAGTCCGTTTATACCGGCCCTTTGATGCGAAAAGTCTACTTGCGGCATTGCCGGATACTTGCCAAACAATCGCGGTGCTGGATCGTACCAAAGAGCCGGGTGCAGATGGTGAACCGTTGTACAAGGATGTTTTGAGTGCCCTTGCTCAGGATTATATCAGCGGCGAGGCCAGGTTTTCGGTATTGCCGAAAGTGGTGGGCGGCCGATATGGTCTGTCTTCCAAGGAATTTACGCCGGGTATGATTAAGGCGATTTTTGATGAATTAAAACACACGCATCCGAAAAATAATTTTACCATCGGCATTCATGATGATGTTACACACACCAGTCTGGATTGGGATGCGAGTTATCGCACCGATGCGCTTAGCGATACTTTTCAGGCCATGTTTTATGGCTTGGGCAGCGACGGCACGGTGAGCGCCAATAAAAACACCATTAAAATTATCGGCGAAGCAACGGAACAGTTCGCTCAGGGTTATTTCGTTTATGACTCGAAAAAGTCCGGCGCTATTACCGTCTCGCATTTGCGTTTCGGCCCCAAGCCGATACGTTCCACTTATCTGATTGCCGAAAACGATGCCAATTTTATCGGCTGTCATCAGACGATTTTTCTGGAACGGTATGACATGCTGGTTAATGCCGCCGACAATGCTGTATTTTTATTAAACTCACCAGAACCGGTCGAACAGGTTTGGGCATCGCTACCTGCTAAAATGCAACAGCAGATGATAGCCAAAAAAATTCGCTTCTATGTCATTGACGGTTATGCCGTTGCTGAAAAAAGCGGTATGGGCAAGCGTATCAATACCATCATGCAGACCTGCTTTTTTGCGATTTCCGGGGTGTTGCCGCAGATCGAAGCCATTACCGCGATTAAACATGCCGTCGAAAAAACTTATGGCAAAAAAGGTCAGCGTGTTGTTGAGCTTAATTTCAAGGCCATTGATGAAACATTGGCCAGTTTGAATACTGTTCCACTGCCAACAACTGTTAGTAGTCAATTCGATATTATTTCAACCATTACCGATTCCGCGCCCGATTTTGTTAAACGGGTAACCGGCGAAATTATTGCCGGTCGAGGTGATGCCTTGCCGGTCAGTGTTATGCCGATTGATGGTACTTTTCCAACCGGCACGGCCGCTTTTGAGAAACGCAATTTGGCCCTGGAAATTCCGGTTTGGGAAACCGATATATGTACCCAATGCGGAAAATGTGTGATGGTGTGTCCGCATTCGGTTATTCGCAGCAAGATTTTTTCTACCGATGTTTTAACCAGTACACCAGAAACTTTCAAATCTGCACCGATGCTGGGTAAAGATTTTCCGGAAGGTTTGGCAATCAGTTATCAGGTCGCGCCGGAAGATTGTACGGGCTGTACGTTATGTGTTGATATTTGTCCGATTCGGGATAAATCCAACGCCAGCCGCAAAGCCTTAAACATGCAACCACAACCGCCGCTGCGTGATGCAGAGCGCGACAATTGGGATTTCTTTTTAGGCATCCCGGAATATGATCGACGCTTGTTAAAAACCAATACCATTAAAGGTGCCATGGTTCTGCAACCGCTGTTTGAGTTTTCCGGCGCGTGCGTCGGTTGTGGTGAAACGCCTTATATTAAACTGGCTTCGCAGTTGTTTGGTGACCGCATGGTGATTGCCAATGCAACTGGTTGTTCTTCAATTTATGGCGGCAATTTGCCCACGACACCGTGGACTAAAAACGGTGAAGGTCGCGGGCCGGCGTGGAGCAATTCCTTGTTTGAAGATAATGCCGAATTTGGCTTGGGAATGCGCATTGCCCTGGATAAACAAAATGACTACGCCAAGGAGCTGGTGGCTTCACTGCGTGATCAGTTAGGCGACGAATTGGTTGATGCCATTCTAAATGCCGACCAGTCCGATGAAGCGGGGATTTACGAACAGCGCGAACGGGTTGTCAGTCTTAAACAAAAGTTGCCGTCTTTGACAGGCCAATCTGCCGAAACCTTGCTTCAATTAGCGGACAGCCTGAGCAAAAAAAGTGTCTGGATTATCGGCGGTGATGGCTGGGCTTATGATATTGGTTTTGGCGGGGTCGATCATGTCTTGGCCAGTGGCCGTAACGTCAATATTCTGGTTCTAGATACGGAGGTTTATTCCAATACCGGTGGGCAGACTTCAAAATCAACGCCCTTAGGTGCCGTGGCAAAATTCTCTGCGGGCGGCAAGGCAACAGCCAAAAAAGATTTGGCTTTATTGGCGATGGATTACAGTAATGTGTATGTCGCCCATGTTGCCTATGCGGGTAAAGATATCCAAACCCTCAATGCGTTTTTGGAAGCGGAAGCACACGACGGCCCGTCCATTATCATCGCTTACGCGCCTTGTATCGCGCACGGTGTGGATATGTCCAATAACCACAGGCAACAAAATTTGGCTGTTAAAAGTGGACATTGGCCGTTGTTTCGGTTTGATCCCAGCAAGGCCAAAGCCGGTAAAAATCCAATGAAACTGGATTCGGCGGAACCTTCAATCCCTTACCGCGATTTTGTGAAAACAGAAACCCGATTTAGCATGTTGTGGCAAACGCATCCGGAAGCGGCTGAGCGTTTCCTGGCTCAGGCACAGCAAGATGTTAAAAATCGCTATCGTTACTACAAACAACTGTCCGAGCTGGAATGGAACGAAACCACCAGTGTTTCAGCGGTAAAAGCGCAACTTAAAACCGAAACTGCCAAGGAGAATGATAATGGTTGATTTAACGACAGATTACATAGGCTTAAAACTGGCCAATCCCTTGGTGCCGTCAGCATCACCCTTAAGCAAAGATGCAGGCAGTGCGCGTAGACTGGAAGACGCAGGTGCCTCGGCGTTGGTGATGTATTCATTGTTCGAAGAAAAAATCGAAGCTGAAGAGCATCAAATTCAGCGGTTTTTTTATGAACAATCCCTGGGGCATGGTGAAGCGGATTCGTTTCATCCCATGCCCGATAATATTCAGACCTATCAGGAACATTATCTGGAGCAACTGCAAAAAATAAAGTCAGCCCTGTCGATTCCGGTCATTGCCAGTTTGAACGGAACGTCTTTAAGTGGCTGGGTTGAATACGGCCAGCAATTGCAACAGGCAGGTGCCGACGCGCTGGAACTTAATATCTATCATTTGGCGGCCAATGCCGATGAAAGCAGCGACGCCGTTGAAAACCGTTATCTGGATATATTGCAGGAATTGAAAGGTCACGTCAGTTTACCTATCATCATGAAGCTGTCTTCACAGTTCAGTTCCCCCATTCATTTTGCAAGACGATTGGAAACTGCGGGTGCCGATGGTATTGCACTATTTAATCGTTTTTATCAGCCGGATATTGATTTGGAAACCTTGGAAGTGCAGCCAAAACTGGAACTGTCCTCTTCATCAGAAGCCTTGTTGCGCATACGCTGGACCGCTTTATTATATGGCCGGACTAAACTTTCCCTGGCAGTAACGGGTGGTTTTCACGAGACCTCTGATGTGTTGAAAGCGCTATTGGCAGGAGCTGATGTCGTGCATCTGTGCAGTGTTTTACTCAAGCAAGGCGTGGGTCATTTAACCCAAATATTGACCGAACTGGAACAGTGGCTAATCGAGCATGAATATGAATCCATCAGCCAGTTAAAAGGCAGCGTGAGCCAACAACACGCCATTGATCCCAGCGCTTATGAACGCGCCAATTATGTGCAGGTATTGGATAGTTATTCCAGCCCGGCGGGGGTGTTGAGGTAGTTATAAATTGGTCGGGCAACAGTTTATTGTTGCTCGATTATAGGGCTTTTGTGCTTAAACTCGATCTTATCGCTTACTTGATTCAAAAATTTCTTAGGTGTGTTTGAGTCGTATTTATTTGCATGCGCTGTTGTGCAGACTTAGTCTTTATTTTTTGTAAACAATAAGATATTATTAAACAATCATGATTATACGACATCTCGGACAGATTATTGGACAACTAATGTGAGGTATCTATTACGTTCATCAACATACATGACCATAGTTGTGTTAGTTGCCGATTTTGACAAAGCGTAGAAAAAATGCTAAAAATTAAATCGTTTAGAAACGCTTCAGGTTTACAGTGCATTATTTTCAGCAATTTAGTAAATTGGCAAATAATCTATTCTCAGTGTTCAGTATGTCGTTCAAAGGTACAAGTCAGAATGATAATAGATCGTCACTTAGTTTCACTGTACTGACTTTACCTTCAACTCAAACGTTAGGTTCACAAGCATGGAGTCCATTCTTTGAAATTATCAAATATTTTATTATCTGTGTTGCTATTACCATCCTTCTGTCTGGCCGAAAATGTTGTAATAGATATAAAGACAATCTCAGGCAAGAAAGAGGAGCAAGTTTCAAAATTTTTAGGTTCATCAAATTGCCAGAAAAGTGAATACGGAAAAACCTGCTACTACGAAAAATCGGGAAGTAAAATCGTATATATAAAGGGAGTTGCCGACTGGCTGACATTAAGAGGTATGGATAACGTGGCGTATGGAAATAATGCAATTTCCGCAATAGGGCTTCAAGAGTCCAATCCAACTTTTTCTAATGAGAATGTAATCCGCTGGGAAAATGTTGGTGCGTACAAAGAAATATCGGTTTTTCCTGCCGGCAATAAAGTCTTCTATATATATGTAAAGACGAACACAAAGTGAACCTAACAAGTCGCTCAAGGTCGTTCCTCGCTTCGCTCGTCATTGGACAGCTTCAGCCTGGTAGGCCGGAAATGTTTATTCTCGCTTACGCTCGAAAAGTCTTATTCCGGTCTACAATTATTTGACGAATAATTCTACGGATTATTTGGTTAATTTGGCTTTTGACGATGGTCATTTTTCAACGACTTAACTTTCTTGCCGTATAATCAACCTTTTTTGATTGATAAGGTTACCCCCAGATGTCGATTTCGCTTGCTGTACTTGAAGAAGTTGTCCGTGAAGCCTTGTAGGCCGGAATAAGGCTTTTCGAGCGCAAGCGAGAACAAGCGTTTCCGGCCACACACCGCTCAAATTGCCGGAAACGCCACCACGCGCTCCGCTTGGGTGGCCTTATTCCGGCCTACATCATTTCGTATTTACGGTGGATTGAAGGTGTTCAATGAGCAATTACCGACGCGTGTATATTCCCGGCGGAACTTATTTCTTTACCTTGGTCACTTACCGCCGACAACTTATTTTTGCAGACGGCGAACGGGTCGAACAACTGCGCCAATCTTTTCGGGAGGTGAAGGTGAAACGCCCTTTTGATCTATTGGCAGCGGTCATTTTGCCGGATCATCTACATTGTCTATGGAGCTTACCAGAGGGTGATGCCGATTTTTCTACCCGATGGCAAATGGTGAAGACAAGCTTTTCAAGGCGTATTCCCGCTAAAACACGAAAAGACGGCGCGAAAACTGTTTGGCAACCGCGTTTTTATGATCATTGCATCCGCGACGAAATCGATTTTCACAAGCATCTGGATTACATCCATTACAACCCGGTCAAACATGGCTTGGTTTCTTCGCCCGGCGATTGGCCATATAGCTCTTTTGCCCGTTTTGTAGAGCTTGGGTGGTATACAAGCAGTTGGGGCGATGTTGTGCCTCCCGATGTGGAAGACATGGAGCATGAATAGGCCGGAATAAGACTTTTCGAGCGTAAGCGAGAACAAGCGTTTCCGGCATACTTTTGCACAAATTGCCGGAAACGCCACCACTCGCTACGCTTGGGTGGTCTTATTCCGGCCTACGCCTACGCCTGTACCGAAAAGCTACCAGTCAGAAATTAAACAAAGATTACCAGATCGGTTGTACATAAACCTAAGGAGGCATTAACAATGCACATCTTTATTCAGCAACACCAGGCCGACATCGCTGAACTCTGTCGGCGCTATCGCGTACAACGGCTTGAAGTGTTTGGTTCTGCCTCGCGTGGAACCGATTTCGCCCCGGAAAGCAGTGATGGCGATTTCTTGGTGGAGTTCTCGCCATCCGCCGTCGGCCCTACGCTAAAGGCATTTTTTGGGTTACAAGCTGACTTGTCACAAATCCTGGGACGTGCCGTCGAGCTGGCGGAATCCTCCTCTCTGCGTAACCCCTATATCCAGGCCAGCGTCAATCAAAGCCGTGAAGTCGTTTATGCAGCGTGATCCACGCGCATATCTATGGGATGCAAGGGAGGCCGCTGCGGCAATACTGGAATTCGTGGCGGGTAAAACCTTCGAGGACTATGCCAGTGATCGGTTGTTGCGTTCCGCCGTCGAGCGCCAGTTCTAAATCATCGGTGAGTCGCTTAATCAGTTATGCAAAATCGAGCCGGAATGGGGCGATCGCATTCCCGATGTGCCACAAATTATCGCGTTTCGTAACGTGCTAATTCATGGTTACGCCTCTGTTAACGACTTGACGGTCTGGCATACTATTAATGAATCCCTGCCGACACTCTATGAAACCGTAACCAGTCTACTGGATGAGGCTGGCGAGCCCTGACAAGCAATTTCACGCTGAAGAACCTTGTAAAAATAAATCCGTTCGTCCTGAGCTAGTCGAAAGACGAACGGAGAAAGATGGCAGCAGCGTAGGTTGGGTTAACAGCTTTATCGTTAATCCAACACATTGATGTAATAAATATTGACTTGCAAAAAGCGCAACCCAACCTACGCGGCTTATCCACGAGATCAAGAAATTATAAATCCATGTATGCAGATTGCAATACTGCAACATTTAAAACACTATAAACAGGTATCGGCATTCCAAAGCCGCCAATTTTTAAAGTTAGCCGGTATAGGTATTTATAAGTATTGTTTTTTTATTTTTGCAAGCATACAATTTTGATCAGCGCCCATGCCTAGCCGGTTTTATATATTTGGGATAACTTTTCTGAAGGGCTTTCAGCCTATCTTTTGAGATGATCCGGCTGGCCAGTCAAACTATCGCCTTTGGCGGATTGATTATGCTTAAAAAACTAAACGTTGCGGGTTTGCCTTATTTCTGAAGATTGGAAGAAGTTATCTCTTCTCTTCTCTTCTCTTCGGAGTTGCGGGGCTTATGTTGTGTTTTTTTGCTTTGGGTCGTTAAAAGTTGATTATCAATCAATCAATCAATATAACCATTGTAGAGGTGAATCATGTCGTTAAAAGTTAAAGATGAAGTAAATGCTGTTTTAGAGGCGTCCGGCGATACGATATGCCTTCCGGACCGCGACGCCAGGATTTCTGAACTTGCCTATTACAAGGCGGAAAGTAGAGGTTTTGAACCGGGCCATGAACTTGAAGACTGGTTCGAGGCAGAACAGGAATATTTACCGTAAGGATGCATAACTTAAGAATGCCTGACCTTGATGGCATTTGCATCAATCCGGGTTAGGCAGATACTTTTAATTAATTTGCTGGAGTTTGTTATGTCAAATAAAGAAGTAGATACCACAAAAAGTTCTGAATTATTACCCAAAACATCGCTGGGCGGTTTGCTGTCATTTGATGAGTTTGATAACTTTTTTGATGACTTTCTCTCACGCAGATGGCCGCGTCTGCTAGACTGGAATGCCCCTGCCGGGATTGAAAGAGGCTTTCCAAAAATTGATATCATCGATCATGACAACGAAATAGAGATACAGGCTGCTTTGCCTGGCGTTAAAAAAGAAGATCTTGATGTAACCATCAATAATCAAACAATCACCATCCGAACTTCCACCAAAGAAGAAAAGAAGGAAGAAGAAAAAGGCAAATATTTTCGCCGCGAGATAACGCGAGATAACGCGGGGTGAATTTCAACGCACGGTGTCCTTGCCCGATAATGTCGATGATGCCAATGCCAAAGCCTCTTTCAAAGATGGCATATTAAAAGTGACCGTTCCCAAAACTGAAAAAAGCAAGCGCAAAGTCATTGAGATTGAATAGTCTGGATTGTAAATATTCAGCCCCTTTAAAAGTGGGGGTTGAGGGGGATTTATCTAATAAAATCTCCCCCTAACCCCTCTTTTTCAAAGAGGGGGACTGAATAATTACTCTGGATTTGTTGTTTACTTGATTTCAGACGGCATTGATCATGGACGATTAATGCCCTTGAAAAAGAGTAAGTTCAGCCACAATATTTTTGAACAAATCAACAATCAAACCCCGGAGATACAAGATGATTAATAATCGAATTATTGCCGCTATTGCTGCTGTTTTGGTTATTGTCTTGGGCATACAGGCTTACATGATCTTTCAGTTGAACGACCGACTTAAACAGCTGGGCGGACAGGAAAATCAAGCTGGCAGTCCTCAAATCAAAACACCAAAGCTG
Source organism: Methylococcaceae bacterium (assembly GCA_037127995.1). GTDB lineage: Bacteria > Pseudomonadota > Gammaproteobacteria > Methylococcales > Methylomonadaceae > Methylobacter_C. Next base: position 12,790 of record JBAXXH010000033.1, read on the forward strand.
CCCAATTTAACTTTCCCCAAATCGGCTCCGGATGACGACGTTTTTAAGGGTCATCCATGGGATCCTTATGAAGAAATGCAACGCATGCAAAATGAAATGGAACAGCTTTTCGGTGATTCGTTCTCACGTTTTCATATGAACACACCATTAGGCAGCTTTAGCAAGGTGCCTGACGTTGATTTACAAGAAAAGCCGGATCAATACCTGGTGACCGTGAATGCGCCGGGGGCTGACGAATCGTCCTTGGTGGTAAAACTGGAAGACCGGATTTTGCATATCTCGATTAAAACGGAACATGCCGAGGATCAAACGGATGAAAAAAACGGACAATACAGTTTTCGTGAGCGTTTTATGGGTGAATTTCATCGGGCATTAACATTGCCCGGGCCTGCAAATGCCGCAAAAATGACAACCGATTACCACAATGGCGTGCTGACCATTACCATTCCTAAGCAATAGAGTCTTTAAAAGTGTCACCAACGATTTGTCAGCACAGAGCGTAAACAGGCTGCGAAGACAAATAACTAATCCGGTAATATTGAAAACCTCGAGTTTTTATATGTTGTTTTTATGGGCCATTTGAATGACAAAAACTGACCATGATCAATAAATACGAAGCGTTTAACCACCAACTAAAAAACTTTATTCATACGTTAGTGCTTTTTCTTTGCATGGGCGTCATTTTGTCATTTCTGGGTTATATTTTGGCGGGGGTCGATGGCATTTTGTGGGCGGTTTTTTTAGGCGTTCTTATCCTGGTTATTAGTCCGAACCTGTCGACGTCCTTCATCTTTTCCATGTATGGGGGTAGATTATTATCGGTACTTGATGCGCCTGGACTTTATCAAATAACACAGGAGCTGGCGACTCGCGCCAACTTATCCACACTACCCAAACTTTACTACCTGCCCAGTCACCTGCTAAATGCGTTCTCTGTGGGCACCCCCGCAACCCCGGCAATCGGCATGAGTGATGCCCTGCTAAATACACTGACTATGCGAGAGCTTATAGGGGTACTTGCCCATGAAATCAGTCATATCCAGCATAATGATTTGAGTCTGATGAGTTATGCCGATATTATCAGCCAGATCACCAGCGCCTTGTCTTTGACAGGTTTATTGTTGATTGTTTTAAACTTGCCTCTGTTTTTTCTGGGGCTGGTTACCATTTCCTGGTTTGCATTGGGCGTTCTTATTGTGGCACCGGACATCATGAGTTTCTTGCAGCTTTCATTATCTAGAATGAGGGAGTTTGAAGCTGATCGCCAGGCTGTTTTATTAACGGGTGATCCCGAAGGCCTGGCAATGGCATTAGGTAAATTAGAGGTCTATAAGTTGTCATTTTTCGATATTCTCTTTCATCGCAGTCATAGCGCATCGACTCCTTCAATCCTCAGGACGCATCCTGACACCAAAGAAAGAATAAGACGGCTGTTAAGTTTAAAAGAGCCCCCGGAACAGACCCTGAACTATGCAGACGTTGACCGATTCGCTATACCCGTCCACTATCAAAAATCAATTAGAAGACCCCGCTGGCATTTAGGTGGAATCTGGTACTAAAACAGGTAAACTGAAACGGCTCGGTAAATCAACAGTGCCACTATGGCTTTAATAAAAATAGGGTTAACAACATTATTTTTCAATGCACCACAATTTTTTAGGTCATGCCGGGGATTAAATGATTCGAAATTGACGGTTTAAGAGTCTGTTCGTTTTTAACTTAGGCGTAACCAATGCATTTGCCGAGAATGGAGCCATGGCTGATACGATCCGGGGAGCGATGCTTTACGACAATCATTGCTTGAAATGTCACACACAGCACGTTGCAGTATATTCGCTTGAATAGCGCTGTACCTGATCTACTTATTTATTATTTAATTACAGTCAGTTGGAGAAAGATAAAAATTAATATTACCCCATTGTATGATCGTGTTGTTATCAAACGCTGTGAGGAAGATAAAATCACTCCCGGCGGCATTGTAATTCCTGATTCAGCGGCCGAAAAACCGGTAAAAGGTGAAGTTATCGCCATTGGCAAAGGCAAAATTCTTGATAATGGAAACCTTTGTCCTTTAGAAGTTAAGGTCGGCGACGTGGTGTTGTACGGTAAATACGCCGGTAATGAAATCAAAATCGGCGCTGAAAAAGTTCTGGTCATGCGTGAAAACGACATCATGGCTGTTCTCGAAGCCTAATAAATAAATTTATCGGTCTAATCAATTCAGAGGAAATTAATTATGTCAGCTAAAGAAGTTATTTTTTCAGATGATGCCCGCCACAAAATGGCAAATGGCATCTCAATTCTGGCTAAGGCCGTTAAACAGACATTGGGGCCCAAAGGTCGCAATGTAATACTGCAAAAGAGTTATGGTTCACCCACCGTAACCAAGGACGGGGTGTCCGTTGCCAAGGAAATTACGCTTAAGGACAAGTTTGAAAATATGGGCGCGCAGATGGTAAAAGAGGTCGCCTCTAAAACCTCGGATGTAGCCGGAGACGGCACCACCACAGCCACCGTGCTGGCCGAGGCTATTTTTCGCGAAGGCATGAAATCGGTGGCTGCCGGTGCCAATCCGATGGATATTAAACGCGGTATCGACAAGGCGGTCATTGCAGTTGTCGAGGAACTGAAAGCTATTTCAGTGCCCTGCTCAGACAGCAAGTCTATTGCTCAGGTCGGCACCATTTCGGCTAATGCGGATGCCGATATCGGCCAAATTATTGCCGATGCGATGGACAAGGTAGGTAAGGAAGGCGTTATTACCATCGAGGACGGTTCAAGTATGCAAAACGAACTGGAAGTCGTTGAGGGTATGCAATTTGATCGGGGCTACCTGTCAGCCTATTTCGTCAGCAATAAGGAAACCATGAGCGTAGAGCTGGACGATCCTTATATCCTGTTACACGACAAGAAAATTTCCAATATCCGGGAATTGTTGCCGTTGCTGGAAGCGGTTGCCAAAGCCGGCAAGCCGCTGTTGATCGTTGCTGAAGATGTTGAAGGCGAAGCCCTGGCAACGATGGTTGTCAATAATTTGCGTGGCATTATCAAACTGGCTGCCGTTAAAGCGCCCGGATTTGGTGACCGGCGTAAAGCCATGCTGGAAGATATTGCGGTTCTCACTGGCGGCAAGGTCATTTCCGAGGAAGTTGGCCTAAGCCTTGAAAAAGTTGAGCTTAATGATCTGGGCAGCGCCAAAAAAATCCAGATCACCAAAGACAACACCACTATCATCAATGGCGCTGGCTTTGATCACGACATTAAGGCGCGGGTCAAACAGATTCGCCAGCAAATTGATGAGACAACATCCAGCTATGACAAGGAAAAGCTCCAGGAGCGTTTGGCGAAGCTGGCAGGCGGGGTTGCCGTGATTAAAATCGGTGCCGCTACCGAAGTTGAAATGAAGGAGAAAAAAGCCCGCGTTGAAGATGCCTTGCATGCTACCAGGGCAGCTGTCGAAGAAGGCGTGGTTCCTGGCGGAGGCATTGCCTTGCTGCGTTGCCAGAAGTTCATTAAAAACATGACCGGCGATAATGCCGATCAGAGCGTCGGCATTAAAATCCTGACCCGCGTGATTGAAGAGCCCCTGCGCCAGATTGTTCAAAATGCCGGGGTGGAACCCTCCGTCATCGTGAATCAATGTGCTGATGGTAAAGGCAATTTCGGTTATAACGCCGCCAACGGAGAATTCGGCGATATGTTTGTAATGGGTATTCTGGACCCCGCTAAAGTCACCCGCTTCGCCTTGCAAAATGCCTCATCGATAGCTGGTTTACTATTAACCACGGAAGCGATGATTGCTGAACTGCCTAAAGAGGAAAAACCCAGCTATCCGGGCGGCGGAATGGATGAAATGATGTGATTTAACCCATAGAGAGAAATGCCAACGCAAATCCTCCCTAAGCCATGTTACGGTTCTAAATATTTTATATTTGCTCAACCACATTTTTAATTGTAGCGAATGAAAGCCTCCAAATCTGTGCATACTTATAAACAATTTGTAGCTTTAGCTGAATAGCTTTGCCCAAACAGGTTTGGCTTATAACTGTTGAATATTTGCGACATAACCATTTTTTGTTAGAGTTTTTAGGCGTTTTTGAAAGTAGACAAGGGCTAATGCGATGAAAGTAATAAATATCGTGCGTAACCAATGGGCTAACTTTTTTAAAGAGATGCTCGCACTTACCTGGTATGAGCGTTTTGAGCACCTTGTCGCGTTGATGCTCACTATTCTGGTAAGTCTTATCATGCTCGTGGCTATGTTTCGCTTAAGTGTAGGTATTATCCACGACTTGCTTTTTGGGTTTTTAAACCCGCTTGAACACCAGGTTTTTCAAGCGCTATTTGGAGAAATCATGACATTGTTGATTGCCATGGAGTTCAATCATACGATTCATCTGGTGGCAATGCGCAAGCAAAACATCATCCAGGTTAAGACAGTACTCTTGATTGCCATACTTGCTTTGGCGAGAAAAATTATCATTATGGACATGCATAAAATATCGACCAGTCAAATTGAGGCTTTGGCGGCAATGACCCTGGCCTTGGGCATCGTTTACTGGTTGATGCGCGAGCGGGATGACCGCTTGGGATGTGATTAAAAGCTCGGTTTAAACTTAAGACAAACACTCACTCAATATTACGAAAATTTTACTGTCGCTGGGGATTGGCGGGATTGCAGAACACAGGGATGTGATTGAGTGCCCGTATGAAAATAATTCAAAAAGCGCTTTTGTGAGACTAAAAAACAGTCGATTGAGCAATGTAATTCCTTCTTGGAGGAGTTCTAGCAACGCTTTTTAAAAGGCAACAGGGTCGTCCCAAGAAAAACACGGGATAGAAAAATATTTAAATTCGCTTGGGGTCGTTACAATTTTTATTTTTTTTTTGGGGGGGGGGGGGCTAGAAAAATTGCGAAGCGTTGCCGCCATGTCTTCTATGTGCGAATCCTCTCAGTAGATGAGTTGACAATCAGCCGCGTCGGATTAACAGCTTTATCGTTAATCCAACTTGTTGATGCAACAAATGTTGAGTTGCAAAAAGCGTAACCCACGCGACTAGCCCAGTCGGGGTGTTGAGGTAAGCTTTGATAGGGTGCGTATTACGCACACTTATTCAAGTTAAGTAGGCAGGAATAAGTCTTTTCGAGCGCAAGCGGGAACCTGGGCGGGACGGGGTAAATACCGCGTCCCGTCAGGCATGTTTTCGTTATGATAATGGACGTCCGGATGCGAGGATCGCGGCGTCCATATCGGGGAACTTCCCGGCCATATTGGCATGGAAAAGCTGATTGAGTTCCCGGCAAGCTGAATGGTATTCAGCCTGATCTTTCCACATATTCGATGGATTGAGATTTCGCTCATCAACCCCCGAAACATGCTTGGGCACCAGCAGGTTGTGCTCGGGGAGGTGTACCAATTCCTCATCATGGATTTTGTTGTGCTGTATGGCATGCACAATATTTCTTGATGTTGCGATGGAAAATCGTCTTCCGGCAGGCGAACCCATGGGTCCGCCGGTCCAGCCAGTGTTGACAAGGTATACCGGGACGTTATGCTGACGCAATTTCTCCTGGAATAGCTCAAGATAGTACTTGCTTAAGAGCGGGAAAAACACTTCGCCGAAATACGCACTGAATGTGGGTTCGAAATCATGCAGACTGTTCGCCTCCGTACTGCCGATCTTGGTGGTGTATCCCGCAGCAAAATAGTACGCCGCTTGTTCAGGTGACAGTTTTGCGACGGGGGGGAGCACGCCAAACATATCGCAAGTGAGAAAAATGATTGCGTCCGGGTGTCCGGCGCGTTCACCCGGATAGACATCATCAATAAACTCCATGGGGTAGAGTCCCCGAATGTTCTCCGGACCTGTTTCAAAATTGGCAACGCGGCTGCTATCCAGCACAACATTTTCCATTATCGTCCCGAAGCGAAGGGCATCCCAAATCAATTGCTCCCGTTCCCGGGTGATATCGTGAAGTTTCGCATAGCAACCTCCGGCAAGATTAAAGACGCCATCAGGTCCCCAAGCGTGGCCGTCATCGCCAATCAGCAAGCAATCGGGATCCGCAGAAAGTGCCGTTTTCCCTGTGCCCGAAAGCCCCAGAAAAAGAGTGACCTTACCTTCTTTTTTTGTTATGTTTGCACCGCAGTGCATAGTGAGAACCCCTTCGAAGGGGAGCAGCGTGTTCATTGCCGTAAAAAATGCCTTCCATTCACAACCGCCGTAGGTGCGGTTTGCGATCAAAATAACTTGCTCATCCAGATCGATGGCAATAACACCATCACTGTGCGTGAAATCCCGTTCCGGAATGGTGATGAATGAAGGGACACTCAATAATGTCCAGGGTTTTTTGCTCCCGTCGTGCGTCTCCCCTTTAATGAAAAAACTGCGTCCAAAGAGTTGATGCCAGGCGTATTTCGTCGCAAGACGGATCGGCTGACGATAGTGGCTATCTTTTCCGATATAAAGATCATCAGAGAAAAATAGAGGCTCGGCAAGGTGTTCGACATGATCCATCACCCGTTCCATCAGGGCAAGAAAGGCTTCTCTTGGCATTTCTTTGTTGACCGAATTCCAGTTGATCTGCGAAGAATATTTCCCCTCGACAATAAACCGGTCAGCCGGGGAGCGTCCGGTGCGGTTGGTGTCGACACATAATGCGCCGTTGGATGCCAAACGGGCGTTGATGGGTGCTTTGTATTCCCGTTGGATGGTGTGCTCGATGAGCTCTATATCCGTCTTTGGCCGTCTAAAGCGCCCTTGGTTACGAATTATCTCTGTCAGTGTGTGTGACTCATTTTTGATCCAAGTTTGTTTTGGCATTTTTGCCTCCTGCGCTATTCGCGCCGTTGTAGTGAATGGATAATTTTACGGGCTAGTCTAGCACAGGAAGGCAGGTGAAAACTCTGGATATTGTAGGTAATTAGGGTCTTTTCTACGGCATCACGTATAGACGTCATTAATGGCAGTGCGCGACAGGGTTTGAACCCCGCTCCAAACGCTTACATTTGCAAAGGACGCTCTCTTCAAGCCTTGTATCGTGGCTGCGATCAAAAACCCTCTTCAGCTGGGAGGCTGTCCGAGAATAGAAAACCTATTGCGGAAAAGCCGTTTTGGCCAGATTTTCCGCTCACAACGTTACACGCACAAACTATTTATATCAAATGATCAAAAAATCTGACTCAAAATGGCTTCCTCTCGCTACGGTTCCTATTTTCGGACAGCCTCCTAGAGCTTCTCTCAGGAAAGGCTTAGTGGTGAAAAAACTACCTAATAGACTTTCAGATAAATAATTTCGATGCGAACGGATATCATCCCTTTGAGGGATGTTATCCGTGTGAGTTAAATTGTCGTGTAGTGGACGTTTAATTTCTGAAAGACTATAACAAAATTCACAGTGTTTATCACGTTGAGTATATCCCCTCTGGAATCTATTAAGGGCCATTGGATTTACTAAGCACTTGACGATTTCAATTTTCAACGACTCACTATGCCTTGCAGTATAATTGCTTTTTTCTTTGACTTATAAGGTTACCCCCAGATGTCCATTTCGCTTGCTGAACTTGAAGACGTGGTCCGTGAAGCAGGATCAATTGCAATGGCTTATTTTAAAGACCTAAAAAATGTGGAGGTCAATAAAAAAAGCCCACGAGACTTTGTCACTGCTGCTGATGTTGCGGTGGAGGAATTTTTAAAAGCAACGCTTACTAAAAAATACCCGGAATTTGGTTTTTGGGGAGAAGAAAGCGGGCAAAGTGCTAACCAAACCAATCGGTGGATAGTCGATCCTATCGACGGCACCCATTCATTTTCAAGGGGGCAATATTTTTGGGGCATCAGTGTTGCACTGGAAATTGATCAAGAGCTTATTATGGGTGTGGTTTATGCACCGGCTTTAAATGATTATTATTGTGCAGAAAAGGGCAAGGGCGCTTTTAAAAACGGTCTGCCCGTTACGGTTTCTTCAGAAAGCGATCTGGCCGACGCGATGGTTGGTACCGGTTTTGCCTGTCTGCGTTCTTACTTGACAGACAATAACCTGGCACGCTTTGGAAGAATCGCCCAAAACACTACAGGGCAGCGGCGTTTTGGCTCGGCAGCAGTGGATTTATGTTTGGTTGCGGATGGTCAGATTGATGCTTTTTGGGAGCAGGAATTAAATCTGTACGACGTTGCAGCGGGTGCTTTAATCGCTCGGGAAGCCGGCGCTACCGTGACCGATTTTAAAGGCAATGAAGGCCTCTTTCCCAAGCAGGTTCTGGTCACTAATGGCAAGGTTCTTGATCAGATTCTGCCGTTGATGTGATGCCTTGCAATAGATAAATGCATAACCTTGCCAAAATAATGTATTGGCTATATGCGATCTTTGCCTATTGAAAAGAAAAAACGGGCGCATTAGAGCGCCCGTTTTTTTTACCGGATTAACAAGCGCTCAATTATTCAACCAAAAAGTCACGCATCATGCCCATGTCTTCATGTTCAAGATTGTGGCAATGGTACATAAACAAACCTTTAAAATCCTGGAATGGTTTTATGATGCGAACTTTCTCGCCAGGCATTACCAGAACGGTGTCTTTCAGGCCATTTTCGATGAAGCCATCACGGACTGTGGCATAGTCTGCCTCGTTATCAGCACTGATACTGCGGCTGACAATTTGGAACTGTTGTCCGTGTAAATGAATTGGATGTGCCATGGTCATCATCATGCCCATGCCACCCATACCACCACCCATGCCCATCATTCCTTGACCTCCGCCTTTCTGCTCGTCGCCACCATGTTTCATGCCACCCATCATACCCATGCCGCCACCCTTATGGCCCATGCCCATCATGCCTTGATCGCTGCCTTTCTGATCGTGGTCACCCTGCTTCATTCCACCCATCATACCCATGCCGCCGCTTTGTTTTTCTGCGCCATGTTCTCCGGATGCCGGTGCGGATTCCTTGCCATGACCGCCACCATGCGCATGAAAAATTTCCATGAGTTGGATAGTATTTACCTTGATGCGCTCAATGTCTTGAATGTCGTTAAACTTGTAAGGACGACCATTAAGCAACATGGCCATTGGGCCTTCTGAAATAGCGATGGGAACCGGTTTGTCAGGATTAGCGGTTGCACTGATGGGATGCCAGTTGATTTTTGATAATTGTGAGGGCAGTTTAGGGCTGTCGCTGACTTTTTTGGTGACGCGTGCTGTAAAAATTGGATAATCACTACCCACCGGCAAAGCGTTGGCATGCATCATGCCACCCATGCGCTGAGCCATTTTGGGTAACACGCCGGAAAAAGCCAGGCTGCGCATGACTAACTGTGAACCTTCGTTGCGACCACTAAAATCCGCCCAAACATCTAAACGTTCACCGGGTGCCAGCATAACGTAGGGTTTTACTTGCGGTTGTTCCAGCAAGCCGCCATCGACACCGATAACGGTGATGGGGGTGCCGTCATCCCAGCCCAGTTTGTAAATGCGGGCTGTTGAGCCGTTTAAAACACGTAGACGGTAAGCGCGACTGGCAACATCCATCTGAAAATTGGGACGGCCGTTGATTAATATGTGATCGCCATAAAAACCAACCATACGGTCATGCATGTTACGGGCATAAATCAGTTGATTTTGTCCGTCGAAGAGACGATCCTGAATAACAATCGGGATTTCGTATTCACCGGCGGGCAATTCCAATTTTGCCTCTTCTTCATCATGAATTAACATTACCCCGGCCAGACCATGATAAACCTGTTTGGCAGTTATTTCATGCGGGTGTGGATGGTATATATTCATACCTGCCCGATTGAGTACTTCAAACTCATAAACCAAAGTTTCGCCCGGATCGATAGTGTACTGCGGATGTCCGTCCATATTAGCCGGGACATGCAGGCCATGCCAGTGGGTAACGGTAGGTTCGGTCAGTTTGTTGTGCAAATTAATGCGTACTTTCTGGCCTTTTTGTAAATTGATTAACGGCCCCAGATAAGATCCTGCTATGTTTATGAGGGTCTCTTTCGGCCCTGTTTTTAACACGGCGCTGTATTGTTGCACCTGTGTTTGTTGCCCGGGTAAAATTGATACCGAGCCTGATTGGCAAAGCAGATCAAATTCTACATCCGGTTTAAAATTGGGTGACGCCTTGTTAGGGGTTAATTTCGGCATGCCATGCATACCTTCGCTATTTTCCATGGCCCGCAAAAGACTCGGCATGGCAGCAAAAGCAACCAAGCCCAAGCCGGATTGGGTAAGGAAACGACGGCGGGAATTATTTTTAAGATTAGACATAGAACCTCCTCTGATAGAAAAGAACCGCCCTTGTTAATGAAGCTTGTTTTTATAATGGCAGGGCGTAGCTTGAGTTTATATTAGCCATCTATTATATTCAAGACATAAAATGAAATTTGCAGTGGTTGGTCATTCATAAAAAAATTAACGGTTACCAAACTGTTTTTTAAACGGTTGTAAGCGACGATTTTAGTTATAATTAGTCTGTTTACCGCAGGATGACCTTGATAAGGCAATAGCAAAAAAAATAGTGCCGCTACAGTCGTTGTTGCAATTGTTTAGCCGCTTTTTAGGGTTGGTTTTTGCGGCGCTGGACAATGCTTTATTGCGTGTGTTTATGCCATTAAGGGATGAGGATGAAATACGTGAACATTTTACTTTTTCTCCAAGGTGATGAAATTTAATCCTCAAGTTGTTTTGTGTAGGTTTTTAACGTTGATACCCTCTTATTGTTTAATTTATCGATATCCCTTGTTTTTAACTTATTAAAAGGAGATAGTTAGTCATGATTTTGCTGTCGTTGTGTTGGTATTGCATTTTTCAGGCTTTTGTACTGCTTATTGCAGCCAATGGTGCGCCGGTTATTATCACTAAATTGCTGGGCAACCGGTTGGCAAGGCCGATAGATAATGGACTTGTTCTAGGTGATGGCTATCGATTATTTGGCAGCAGTAAAACCTGGCGAGGTTTTTTTTCAGCACTTGTTTTTTGTGTAGCGGTGGTGATTTTATTTGGGTTGGAACCTTTAACGGGGGTATTGTTTGGTCTACTGGCGATGGTAGGGGACATGCTGGCCAGCTTTATTAAGCGGCGATTGGGCAATGCTGAAAGCAGTCGGGCAAGAGGTCTTGATACGGTACTGGAATCATTGTTACCCTTATGGCTGTTAAAAGAATCGCTAGCACTCAACCTCACTGACATCGCATTGATTGTCGTGCTTTTTTTTCTGTGTGAGGAATTTATTTCACCGGTGCTTTACCGATTGAATATTCGCAATCAGCCTTATTAAATTAGAAAGGCCGATCACATTACAGGATATCAGGGGGAGTTATGAAAAAAAATGGCTTGCGGGTATTAACTTACAATATCCATAAAGGTTTTAACATCAGCAATCAGCGCTTTATCTTGCATCAGATTCGGGAGGCGTTGGTACATGCTGATGCCGATTTGCTGTTTTTACAAGAGATGCAAGGTAAGCATGACCGTCATCAGAAAAATGTGGCACATTGGCCCGATCAGTCGCAAATAGAGTTTATTGCCGAAGGTGTCTGGCCGCATTTCGCCTATGGAAAAAATGCTGTTTATAATGCCGGCCATCATGGTAATGCCATTTTAAGCAAGCACCCTTTTGAACGCTGGGAAAATATTAATGTCTCCCCATTCCCTTGGGCCAGTCGCAGTCTTTTGCATGGCGTTATCCGAATGCCTGGTAGCGACCAGGATGTGCATATAGTTTGTATTCATTTTGGCTTGATGGGCAATGAGCGTCGCTCGCAAATAGCGACCTTATGCGATCGTATTGACAGTCATGTGCCGCACGATGCACCTTTGATTGTCGCTGGTGATTTTAATGATTGGTTAGGGCAAGCAGGGCGGCTTTTCCTTAATCATCTGGGTTTGCATGAGGTGTTTCGAGAAACCCATGGACGTTATGCACGCACATTTCCTGCCTGGCTGCCTTTTTTACAAATGGATCGTATTTATTATCGTGGCTTGATCCCGGTGTCGTGTGAACGGTTGACGCAATCACCTTGGGATTTACTTTCAGATCATGCGCCCCTTGCGGCTACATTTACCCAATGAACAGTAAACCATACACCGAACAGTACAGGTTAACCTTGCCCAATATGCTGACAGGGTTTCGATTTATAGCGGCTCCGGTTTTATTATGGCTGGCATGGCAGGATCACGGCATCGCTTTTATGATTTTGTTGGCGGTTGCTTTTTTGACCGATTTATTGGATGGTTTCGCCGCCCGCTTGACCGGACAGGTTTCTCCGTTTGGCGCTACTTTGGATAGTTGGGCAGATGTGGTTATTTATTTAACCATCGCTATCGGTTGTTGGTGGTTATGGCCGGACGTTGTTTATAGAGAACTTGTTTTTGTAGGCTTGATTGTCGCCAGTTGTTTATTGCCAGCCTTCGCAGGTTTTAGCAAGTTTGGGTGCTTTACCAGTTATCATACATGGGGTGTAAAAATCGCAGCCGCTTCCATGGGACTGACATTGTATGTGTTGTTTCTGGGTGGTCCGGTCTGGCCGTTTCGCTTGGCCGCTGTGATCTGCATACTTGCAGCCCTTGAAGAAGTTGCGCTCACGTTGCTGTTGTCCGAGCCCGAGTCAAATGTGCGTTCAGTCTGGGACGTGTTAAAGCGCTCTGCACGTAATAGTCGTTAGCGTTTTTTATTCACCACGAAGACACGAATAAAAAAACATCGTGTCTTCGTGGTGATAATCTTTTAAATCTTGTTCTCCCATCCATTTATCAACTACTGAAATTTTTTGCCTGTGCAACCATTAGTAACCGCGTCGAATAGTCTGTATATCTGTCCGGTTTGTAGAGAACCATTACAACTGCATCAATCAGGTAAAAAATATGTTTGTCATAATCAACATAGCTTTGATCTGGCCAAAGCCGGTTATTTGAATCTATTGCCTGTTCAGAATAAACATTCTAAAGAGCCCGGTGACAGCAAGCTTATGATGATAGCCAGGCGTCTATTTTTAGAAGCCGGATTTTATGAGCCGATGGCTAAAACAGTGGCCATGATGATTGATGCAGAAAGCACAAAAGGGCAGGGTCTGCGTCTTTTGGATTTGGGGTGTGGTGAAGGTTATTACAGCCGGGAAATTGCCACCCATTGCAAGCACAGTGAACAGATTATTTTGCAGGGTATTGATATTGCCAAGTTTGCCATAGCCGCAGCCGCTAAAAAACAACCCCAAGCCCGGTTTGTCGTTGCCAGTTCAAACCGGTTGCCCTATCCAGACCGGTATTTTGATTTTGTGCTGAGAGTATTTGCGCCATCGGACAACGACGAGCTCAAGCGGGTGCTGAAACCTTCAGGCCACTTGCTTACCGTCACGCCAGGCCCCCGTCATCTATGGCAGTTAAAAGAATTTATCTATGCCGAAATAAAGGAACATGCCTCAGAAAGCTTGGTGCCACACGGTTTTGACCAGTTAACTGCACAGCGAATCAGTTACAAAATCAACCCGAATCCACAGCAAAGAATGGCTCTATTACAGATGACGCCGTTTGCATGGCGAGCCAATGAAAGCGCTCAACAAGCCTTAAACAGTGTTGCAGAGCTCGAAATTGAAACCGATTTTATTTTGACTTTATCAGTAAATACAGCACATATTACAGAGGCATAACAACTGGGGAGTGATGAAAAAATCCTAATCACTTGATGCACAGTTAACTCTGTAGTACCTCTGAGCAAATCCGAACCTTTGCCATACAATCTAAATAAGGCAAAGGTCAACCTTAGGCTGAATAAGCGTAATTCAGTATAGGGTAATTTGAACAACACCAATTATTTCGATCAGTGGGTCAACCGATATGGCAACCGAATTGTCTTTTGTCTCGATAGAATGGATCAAACCGCTTTGGAAAAAGCTGAACAAAATCTGGGATCAACGTGACCAGGAAATCATGGAGATCGGTAATGTCTTCGGCGATCCTCGCTTACTGGCAAAATATTACGTAGAGCCCAACTGCCAACATTATAATCCCGCAGACTTTGACGAGGATGATGGCCCCCGATCCTGGGTGAAATCGCCCATTTTTACTACGATCAACGATTTTTTGGGTAAGTCGACGCCGTTGAGTGATGGACGCAACCAGCTGTTTATTTTGGCGGATGCGGGTATGGGAAAAACCTCTTTGCTGGTAATGCTCAAACTCAGCCAGCTGCTGAATTTTTGGCCCAAAGGCTATGACTGCCTGCTACTGAAGTTAGGCTCCGATACGCTACAACGCATCACTGATCACAAGAGCAAGCCAGAGACCGTCTTATTGCTCGACGCTCTTGACGAAGATACTGAAGCACATGAACGAATCGCGGAGCGTCTGGAGGAGTTACTGGAAATCTCTCTAAATTTTCGTCACGTAATTATTACCTGCCGGACTCAGTTTTTCCCCAAAACCGACCTTGATCCGTTCGGGCGGCCGGGACGGGTGACGGTGGGAACCTATACGTGTCCAATGCTGTTTGTTTCCCTGTTCGACGATCGTCAGGTACGGGAATATTTGCTAAGACGCTTTCCCAATCCCTGGCATCACGGTTTGACTAAGCGTCAAGACCATCGCGTTATAAAAGCGGAAAGGCTGCTCGACCCAATGCGTTCCCTTAAATTCCGGCCGCTGTTATTGGCGCATATCGAGGATTTGCTGGATGCGGAGCTGCGCACCTGGGATTCCTATCATATCTACGAAGCATTGGTGACAGCCTGGCTAAAACGTGAAATCCGCAAAATGAAAGATCAGCATCTGCCACGGATTCCAGCGGAGCAGGAATTGTGGGATGCCTGCCGGGTGCTCGCAGTTTACTTGCAGAGCCTCGGCCAGCGCCTGCTTCCGGAAGCCGAGCTAGGGCAATTGATTCAACGCATGCCCGAAGTACGAAATATCAAGCTGGTGGATTTTGGCGGCCGCTCACTACTTAATCGCAACTCAGACTCAGATTATCGTTTTGCCCATTACAGCATCCAGGAATTTTTGGTGATAAACGCTCTACTAACGGATACGCTAGCGCAAGACTTGACGTATTGCACAACCGAAGAGCAACCTAAACCGCGTGCCACAGCACAGATGCTGGAGTTTCTGCATGTGTCCGGATCAATGGGTAAGTCTATCGGGCATTTTTTCTCGCATTTCGATTGCAGCGACATCCGGTGGACGGCATTGCCATTTAAGAATGAATTGGAGAACGGGGATGAAGGCCCGGAAATGATGTTGATTCCTGCCGGGGAATTTCTGATGGGCTCGTCAGACAATGGATCGGCGCATACAGTGAAGATAAATAAACCCTTTGCACTGGGGCGTTATCCGGTAACATTCGCTGAGTTCGACCGCTTTTGCCATGCTACCGGACGTCAGCCTCCTGATGACCAACGCTGGGGCCGTGGCCGATGGCCTGTCATCAACGTGAGCTGGGACGATGCACGGGAATATTGTGAATGGTTGTCTGCTTTGACGGGAGCTCGTTTTCGTAAGCCTACCGAAGCCGAGTGGGAATATGCCGCCCGGGCTGGCACCACAAGCGATTATTATTGGGAGGGTCAAGGTGACACGAAGGATTTTGCATGGTTTTCTGAAAATGCAGAAAATAAGACCCATCCGGTGGGTGAGCTTAAGCCGAATGCTTTTGGGCTTCAAGATATGTCAGGCAATGTTTGGGAATGGGTGCAGGATTGCTGGCATGAAAATTATGACCAGGCACCGGGTGACGGTTCAGCGTGGCTAGCGCATAATAATGGCGATTGCTCCCGGCGTGTGCTGTGCGGCGGCTCCTGGCACTACGGACAGGACGGCTTGCGTTCGGCTTTCCGTTACGGGCTCAGCCCGGTCGGCCGCTACAACGATGTTGGCTTCCGTCTTGCCCAGGACTAACCCTTTTTTCTTTGCCCTTTTACCCTTTTCTTTTTTATTTTTTCTCTTTGAGCGGCCGTCAGGCCGCTCGCGATTTTTTTGGAGGGGTTATGAAAGACACCACACCGCAAGCTGTGCAAGCCTGCCATGAATTACTGCGCTGGCTGATTCCGCACTTGGATAAATTTCCTCGCGTCCGGCGCTTTACCTTGGGCGAGCGTCTGGAATCGGTGTTGTTGGAAGTGCTGGAAGCAACGGTGGAAAGCGCCTACACCCGCAACAAACAGCCATCATTGCAACGCGCCAACCTGCGTCTGGAGGTGGCTCGGCATTTATGGCGTTTGAGCCATGAATTTCAGGCCATCCCAACCCGATCTTATGAACATGGTGCCAAGCTGATGGACGAGCTCGGCAGGCAATTGGGTGGCTGGTTGCGCAGCTTGTCTACCGGTGCGTAATCGTAATGAAACGCTTGGGCGGAGTTTGGCAGCAACTGGTCTCTTTTGACAACTTGTTACTGGCCTTTCGCAAAGCGCGGCGAGGGAAAAGTCGCCGCCCGTCAGTTGCGGTATTTGAATGCCAGCTTGAAAAAGAGTTGTTGCAGTTGCAACGGGAACTGCAAAGCGGCACATACCAGCCTGGAGATTATCGTTTGTTTACCATCTACGAGCGCAAGCCCAGACTGATTTCGGCGGCTCCCTTTCGGGATCGTGTTGTTCACCATGCCATCATGAATGTGATAGAACACAGCCTGGATCGCTGTTTCATCGAGGATTCCTATGCCTGCCGGGTTGGTAAAGGCACCCATGCCGCCGTCGACCGATACCAACAGTGGGCAAAACGTTATCGTTACGCGTTAAAAATGGATATTGCGCGCTATTTTCCGTCCATTGATCATAGCTTACTCAAACAGAAATTGCGTTATTACCTGAAAGATAAAATGCTGTTGGCGTTGCTGGATCGCATCATCGATTCCAGTCAGTGCGAACTGGAGCAGTTTGTATTTTTCCCTGGGGACGATCTTCTTACTCATTTGGAGCGGTGTATCGGTATTCCTATCGGTAATTTGACCAGCCAGTTTTTTGCCAATCTTTATCTGGACGACTTTGATCATTTTGTTAAAGAGGACTTAAAAGTTAAAGCCTATCTGCGCTATGTCGATGACATGGTGATTTTGGCGGATGACAAAGCCCGTCTCGCTGAACTTCGAAGGCTTTGTCGTGAGCGCCTGGAACGTGACCGGCTTAGATTGCACCCCCGCAAAGCGCATATTACGCCGGTTTGTTTTGGCATTGATTTATTGGGTTATCGGGTGTTACCCGATCATCGGCGCTTGCGAAATGATAATGGACATCGTTTTGTACGAAAGGTGCGGCAGTTTGCTCTCGGCTATGCTGATGGGCGATTGAATTGGGATGACATTAATCCTTCTGTGCAAAGCTGGATAGGTCATGCCAAACAAGCGCAAACCTTGGGCTTGCGTAAAAGCATTTTTTCCGCGATAGTATTCCAACGGGGACGGATCTGACTGGTGCCGTGTGCTGCGCGGCGGCTCCTGGAACAACAAACAGGACAACTTGCGTTCGGCGAACCGTAACAGGAACAACCCGGACAACCGCAACAACAATATTGGCTTCCGTCTTGCCCATTACCCCCGCCAAGTCTCGGAGTTGTCTGGTTTACGGATTAGACAGGCGTAGCGGCGGGTGTCCATGAGTCCGTTTCCGGGCCTCGCAGGGATGGGAAAGCCGAATAGACCAGGCAGGGATGTTGCGGCGCAGAGCTGGTAGGTGTTGTAATCGAAGGCTCTGCGCCGGTTTTATTAAGAGCCTTGCATTCCTGCGCTAATTTCATCCTTAGAACCGGTGACTAATTTTGAGTGATATATTTCTAAGCTATGATGGCAGGGACTTGGAAAGAGTTAAAGTGCTGGCAGCCGCTCTGAAGACGAAAGGCTGGACGGTTTTTTTCGATCGTACCATTCCGCCCGGAAAAACTTGGCGACAGTTCATTGGCAAGGAAATCAATGAATGCCGTTGCATGGTTGTTGCATGGTCAACGCATTCAGTAAAGTCACATTGGGTTTGTGAAGAAGCTGACGACGGACTTAAACGTGAAATTCTTGTTCCTATTCTTCTGGATCAAGTTACACAGCCGTTGGGCTTTGGTTCCATTCAAGTTGCAAATCTTGTCGGTTGGAAGGGTAATACAGAATCATCGAATTATTTGGCCCTTTGTAATGCATTAACCGAACGCATAGGGCAGGGAAAATTGTCCGCTGCTTCTGGTGCCGATAAAGCGAGTCGAAAACCTAAAATCCCTTGGTCTAAACTGTTCACGGTAAAAGTTGATAAAATTACTGTTATTGCGGCCATTTTCGCCATTTTACTTTGGTTTTTAATACCGGTTTTATTTAGCCAAAAGGAGATTGCAATTATTAATCAGGCACCAAGCGTTGGCTATGATATTATTTTTAACCAGCTCCGAATCAAACAGCCAGAAATCAAGGCATCAAACACTAATGTTAATATTTTTAATCAGTTCCTGAACCAAGAACCGGAAATACTAAAAATACCAGGCGGAAGTTTTCAAATGGGCAGTAATGATGGTTATGACGATGAAAAGCCAGTCCATAAGGTCATAATGAAAAGCTTTGCTATTGGGCGTTATGAAGTAACATTTGATGAATATGAACAATTTGCTGAGGCGCTTGGAAAACCAAAGCCCGATGATAACGGCTGGGGTCGAGGTCACCGCCCGGCTATCAATGTAAGTTGGGAAGATGCCGAGGCTTATGCTCATTGGTTATCGAGTCAAACGGGTAAAAAGTTCCGTTTGCCAACCGAAGCCGAATGGGAATATGCGGCGCGGTCTGGCACCGTGACCGATTATTACTGGCTTAACCAAGGCCAAGCGAAGGATTTCGCTTGGTTTAAGAATTTTGCTTGGTTTGCAGAAAATTCAGAAGACAAAACCCACCCGGTGGGTCAGAAAGAACGGAATGCTTTTGGGCTTTACGATATGTCAGGCAATGTCTGGGAATGGGTAGAGGATTGCTGGCATGAGAATTATGACCAGGCACCAGATGACGGTTCAGTGTGGCAAGAGCAAAACAAGGGTGATTGTTCCCTGCGTGTGTTGCGCGGTGGCTCCTGGCTTGACGGATCGGGGTGGATGCGTTCGGCGTACCGTCTTGGGTACGCCCCGGCCTACCGCAGCAATTTTATTGGCTTCCGTCTTGCCCAGGACTAACCCTTTGTTTTTTTCTTTTTACTTTAAGCAGCCGTTAGGACGCTCGCGCCGACTGAAACCTTTGTGATGTCTGCGAGGCGTTAATCAAACGCCAGCCCGGTCAAATCTTCCACGTCGGCAATGTCTGCCAAGGCTTTGGCATAGTTCCTTAAATCCACTTGCAGGGCTTCCAGTTCTTGACGAAACTCCTGACGCTGTTCCGCTTGCTCAAAGCAGCCAGCCAGTGCCAACTGGTGCCATTTTGCGGTAAACGGTCTGACAATTTGATTCAGTACGATGATCGCGATCTTACTGAACTGAATGCAATCACGGCCTTTGCGGCGCAGGATTTCCCGGGTAATGCCAAACAGCGCATGCACACTGGCTAGCGCCGTCTTTTCATCGCCATCCTCAGCGGCCAAGGGTTGCGTAACGATGCGGGTCAGCATTTCCACATACAGTTCCCACGCGGCGTCGCGATCAGCCTCTTGCGGTTCCCATTCGGTTTCAAGGAAGCCAAAGCTGACCTTAAGTTTTGTCAATCCCCAATTTTCGAACCATTTTTTAAGTTTCATGGCATTTTTTATCCTGATTATTTTATCTGTTGCATCAATCATCCCGTCTTGAACTGGCAGCCCTTTTTAATTAACGAAAAAATTTAAGCCCCGCGATAGTAACCATTGGTAGAATCCTGGCTTTGGGTTTTCTTCGCTGGTTCCTGTTTTTTACTTTTAGTGGTTGCTGCCGGCTCTTGTTTCTTGGGTTGGCTGGAAGTTGCCGGTACTGGCTTGTTACTTTTAGTGGTTGTTGCCGGCTCTTGTTTCTTGGGTTGGCTGGCAGTTACCGGTACTGGCTTGCTACTTTTAGTGGTTGTTGCCGGCTCTTGTTTCTTGGGTTGGCTGGAAGTTGCCGGTACTGGCTTGTTACTT
>JBAXXH010000034.1:0-32404 GCA_037127995.1 Methylococcaceae bacterium
AATAAAGCACGTAGGGATGCCAATTATTTTTTAAGGAATGCTCTGAATCGCTGTGGAAGAGACTAGAGTTTGTATTCATTTTCTTTTCGTTATAAGATTGACATTCGCTATATGCGACTTCTCGAATCCGTAAAACAACAAAGCCGAAGACAATAAGAAAGCACTGGCCGGACATATCGGCCTGTTGCCGATCTGTTTGCGAAGTTTTCTGAGCCATGCTGTTGAGGGTGCTTTCAAACTGATTTCACTTTGGAGGATACATGTCTATTCAAGAATTTTTTCTGCTAAAGTCTGGAGATAAGTGTTATGGATGACAGTCGGAAGCATCCTTCCGGCAATACGGACTTAGACATTAGGCCGTCCCCTTTGGAAGACCCAGGCCTTAACATCCCATCCATCCTCAAAGCCGGCGATCACAAAATAAACGGCCTAGACCGGCTGGGGATACCAAAATGGAGAGTTATCGTCTGGGCAGATAAGAGCCCCCGATACGATGTTATCGGCAAAGTTTTAACGGGATGTAAAGCTACAGCTGATTATATCAATAACCTTGCCGGCCTCAATACTATAAAACAGTTCGCAAATTCATCTGTAGCGGTGGTTGCCGTAGCAGGCCATTCGGACATGGATGCCGTCAGCCTCGAAGCCATCAACCGGATGAGCAATGCCGGATTTACGGTAATATCCCACGGAAGTGGAGTGGGTGCTTGGCCCTTGGGGACTCAGTGTGAAAGTTTGGCCGCAGGCGCATCATACCTTTTGGATAGTGAGAGCACGGATTTTCCAGCGGAGTTGGAAAAACTGATCAGAAGATTGCTCGAAAAAAAGTCCGTTCAAGTGTGCTATGAGCAGCAAACGAGGGCTTTCATGGGTAGCCAGGGTGTTGTTGGGCAAAGCCTGCAAATGCTTAATATTTTTCGGCAAATTGTCCGTATCGCCCCCCTCAGTGATTTGCCGGTTCTCATTACTGGCGAGTCGGGTACTGGTAAGGAATTGGTGGCCCGCGCCATTCATCGCCTCGATCCTAAACGTTGCAAGGGCCCCTTTATCCCACTCAATTGCGGCGCGATCAGTTCCGGATTGGCCGAAAGCGAGTTGTTCGGTCACAAAAAAGGCGCATTCACAGGGGCCAATCATGATAGAAAAGGTTTATTCCGTGCCGCAAACTGTGGCGTACTTTTTCTTGATGAAATCGGTGAATTGAGCCTTGACCTGCAAGTGAAGCTGTTGCGGGTCTTGCAAGAAAACCGGGTTCTCGGCTTAGGCCATGATGAAGAAATCCTATTTAATTCTCGTATCATTGCAGCCACCAATTGCAACTTTGACCAGATGATCGACAGCAAGGAATTCCGGGTTGATTTATACCACCGCTTGAATGTACTTTCTCTGCATATCTCCCCACTGCGGGAAAGACCGGAGGATATCAAGCCTCTAATCGAGCACTTTCTCAGGAAGAACCGTTCATTGACAGATATGGAAATTCCCCCTGTCGGACAGGACTTTGTTGACGCCATTTCCTGCTTGCCTCTAGCCGGAAATATCAGGGAACTGGAAAATATCGTGAGGCGTTCGCTACTGGGCAAACAGGACGATTCTCCACTCCATCTGTCCGATCTTCCCTCTGAAATTTGGCGGCAACTATGCAATCGTGAAACTCATTGCAACCCTGGACAGATGCAATGCTCATTAGAAAATACTTCGGACTGCGAATCGGCTTTGCCGAATAGCGACGCGTCTCTCAAATGCTTGATGGACATGAAATCCAAAGGCTGGGATTTAAGCCAGTCGGTGGATGATTTCGAAAGGCAACTCGTCCAGGCAGCTTTGCAAAAGACCCGAGGTAATCAAACCCGAGCCGCCCAACTCTTGGGAATCACGCCGCGTAGCGTCTACAACAAGATTAAGAAATATCAGCTGGATAACGGGGAATAGATAAAGGCGGGCTAAGCTTAGTCATTTGATTAGATACAATAACGATTTTGAAACCACCAGTTCTATTTTAGCGAAAGCTTATCGGTAATCAGCGGCTCATTGGCTCTTGGCAGGTCTGCCAGGCTTGCTAAAACCAATGCTAACTCCCGCAACGGCTTCAATCTGTTTTTTGAAGCGGTCAGTACCCAGCGGTGTTCCAGAATGCAAACTTACACGGATTAAATCGATTTCATCAGGATGGATTGCAGTTGCAAATAGCCCCCGATAGGCCGCTTGCCGTGCCTCAGAGGTTTTACCTAACGACAAATACAGTTCATGGGGCCGGATAACAGCATTATCAACTCCCTGGGCATTCGCTGCATAACTGGGCCAGCGATACTGCGAGGGATGCTCAACCATCCCTGCACGCACCGGATTCATCTCGATATAACGCATGCAAATCAGGAAATAATCTTCTGATTCTAAGATATGGCCTTTATGGCGACCCTCCCACAAACTGCCTCGGCGTTGATAGGTTTTATTAATGTACGGCACATAATGGCATCCGATATTCTGAAACAACAAACTGATATCGTTTGCAGCCTTTGGCGTCACTAATAAATGCACATGGTTAGTCATCAACACATAGGCATGCACCAAACAGCCCAACGCATCGGCCGATGCTTTCAAAAACCGCAAATAGGCCAGATAATCCTGATCGTCGAAAAACACCGCTTCCCTGTTATGGCCGCGTTGAAACATATGCACGGGCACACCCGGTTGATAAAAACGCTGTTTTCTGGGCATCAGGAATCCAGTAATGCCAGCGGGGACGAACGGTTAAGCCTTTGAAACGTTTAAAGCCTTTGTCAGTTGTCACCCACACACAATTCCATTCCATCGCCAAAGCGGCGTGATACGCATCAGGAATATCATTGCCTTTGGCATCGATTTGTTCAATGCACTGCAAAAAAATCTTCCAGTTCATAGCTCTTGGTGCAAGGCAAACGGCATGGGGCGCATCCCTGATTTGATTGACAAAACGAATGGCGTTGGACAATCCAGAAGGTATCTCAAATACCTCGGAATGGGTGACGACCCGCAGAAAGCCGCTCAACACCCATTCCGAGTACCCATAAGCGGCATTGCCGTTAATGATGGCTTCCAGCCATTCACGATACGCCAAATGTTCGGGGGTATCCTCTCTGTGCGCGTAAACCAAGACATTGACATCCATCAAGAACATCAACGTCCCTCCATAATCTCGTTCAAACTGCGCCCGTCATCCAAGTTAACCCCCCGGTTTTAGACCAGCCCCGGCAAACGTTTCCAATTTAACCGGATCGTGCGCTAGGCTTTGACGAGAAAAAAATTCACGTAGCGCATCTTCTATGACCTGTTTTAAAATTGCAACCTTGTTGGGTCGCCTGAAGTTTGGCATACATCAACAACTGGTTATCGATATTCAAAGCATATAGCAAATAAAGATTGCGTAGATATGCTAATTTATTATGGGGTCTGACTCCTTTCTTTTTGGGGATGCGAACCCCTACCCGAAACGGAGGCGGGTTTATTTCCCTTCCACCAGTTTAGGTATGGCCTGGCCCGCGGTCTGTGCTGCTACGGCGAGAATCGGGAGCATCACCTCGTAACTCGCCATGGCTGCCGCCGAAACCTCTACGCCTCCGGCTACCGCTAGGGCAGCCGCGCCGGCGACGCCCACACTCAGTGCAATGGCCGCTTGAGGCCCTAGGCCAAGCCCCGGCTCATAAGCGCCGTTTTGAATGCGCTCCTGCACCCTCCTTGGGTTTTCCGGTGGCTTCACGAAGGCATAGACGATGGCACCCGGCAGGGGCGAGGCCCAAACCAGCACTTCTTCCGGGCCGGGTATCATGCCGAAGGTTCCCGGATTGCCAGAGTTGCCAAGGGAAAAACTAATGTCCTTAAGCCCTAGGCTGTCGAATAGCTCGACATAGAGTTTTGCCTCGGCGACTGCCAAGGCGGTTGAGCGTATGGGTTTGATTTCGAAGATTTGCAATTTGCCCAGATCGACGATGTCTGGCCGCATGTCAAAATTGGTGAAGAGGTCGCGCGTGGCGGCTTTGATGGCTTTGGCCAGGCCTGAGATGCGGCCCTTGGAAAAGCTGAGGATGTCGAAGACGCTTAGGTCGTAAACAGAGGGTGGGTTGAGCGTGCAATATGTGTCGCCGATTAGCATATGGGCTAGGGTGCCTTTGTCCACATATTCGGGCATTTGGCCCTTAGGTGTGGTCGCCGCGCCTGCGGCCATGGCAAGACCGCCGCCTTTCATCGCCGCCGAAAAGGCCTGGATGTCTGCCGAAAAATCCCCCGGCTTCGGTTGCCCGCCCGGGGAGGCGGCACCCGCCGGATCGGCGGCGACCCCGACGCCCAACTTGAGTTGCACATAAGCCTTGGCAAGTTGCATTGACAAGTCGGCCGCTTGCATCAGCCCCACTACGGTCACGACCTTGGTTCCAAGGGGTTCCGCACTGACCGCATCATAACGGTGGGCGATGCCCATGAGCACACGATTGAGGCTGACCCCGGTCATGGCATCCCGTGCCCCTTGAGCCATCGGCCCGACTTCGTCCGCCGTCAGTTGCGATGCCAGCAGTTGAATGTCGGTGTCGCTGAAGCCATTGAGCAACACCGCCGCATCGGCCCAGCGGCCCGCCGCCTTTGCATCTTGGTAGTCGAGGATGAGCAGGGGCCGCCTCACCCTGAAGGCCCAGTCGGGCGTGTGCAGCCGCAGTTGCAGCCGGGAAGCGGGCGGTAGTTCCATTGAGTCGTTTACGCGGGTTTGAATATCCACGTCATTGAAGCCATTGAGCAGCAACGCTGCCAAGTCCCAATTAACCTCGCTCAGAGCTTTGCGGTAACGATCAATCAGCGGGGCCTCATCCGTGGTTTCTTGCCGTTGAATCTGGAATGGCCGGTGAAATTCCGCATGTTTGGCATTAGCAGATCCATCAAGGTCGTTGGCTTTAGAGAACGGACTGACAACCCCGCCTTGCTGAAGGGTGTCGGTCAGTTCATGAGCCTGGAGCTTTTGGTCTTCAGAAGAAATAGGGTCAGACTCCATTATTTTCATAGACTGCACCACTGAGCTGTTAAAACGCTGGTCTTGCGCTGTTATCAACAAGTCTGCGGCCGTCCTATGAGGCGTTGATGCCGTGGGCAAAATGTTGGTAGCGCCCTGTTGAATCGTGTGTGTCAGCTCATGTGCCAATAACTTCCTTCCTTCAGACGAACCAGGCGCAAATTGCCCTGTTCCAAACGCAATATCCTGCCCCGTCGTGAATGCTTTTGCTTGGATTGCCCGCGCCGACTCCGTTGCCAGCCCGTCCGTATGGACCCGCACCCCGCTGAAGTCCCGTCCAAACCTCGGCTCGAAAAACGCCCGCACAGACGGGGCCAAAGGCTGACCGCCGCCCCGCAGGGCGGCAATCTGCGAATGCACCGCAGTGCTGGCATGCGGCATGTGGCTGGAATTTTCCTTGCGTTTGACCTTTTCCTCTTCCTCGCATTTCGGGCAAGTCGCCCCGCCCGCCTCACACGCCGCGCATTTGCGGTGGATCACTCCGTGCGTCGAACTTATGGATCCAGGATCCGCCATCCGCATCACATGATCGGCGACCCGATCCGCCTCCTGCTCGTCGGAATCGCCCGGTTGGCTGATGGACAGCTTAGCCTGGATGGCTCCGGCGCGGAACAGTTGCTGGACTGCCAGATTGCCCGCCATTTGCGGAACTAACCCCGCATCGAAGCCAGTCTGGGAAACAGCCGCACCGGGATGGCGTGCGTGTGAGACGGCTTCCGGGGCTTTCTGAGTTTTCTCGATAGATTTGACCTTGGCTTCCGTCATTCTTATTTCCCCTTATTCGCAATGGGTAATCAAGGCATGGTATTGCTTGAATTCTGCCGCCGACGGCATCCGCCCTTGCTTCGCCATTTGCCGTGCCATAGCGTTGATGAGTTGTTTCATGGTGACGATGCGGCCGTCCTGGGCAGCCAGGAACGCCGCATCCAAGGCCACGTTCTTGATGTCTCCGCCGGCGAGGTTGAATTGCTTGGCGAGGAAGCGGAAGTCCACATCGTCCCCCAACGGTGCTTCCGGAGGGAACATGGTGCGCCAGAGCAGTTCGCGGTGGTGTTCGTCCGGCAGGGGAAAATCGATGATGTAGTGCAAACGCCGTGAAAAGGCGGCGTCGATATTTTTGCCCAGGTTGCTGGCAAGGATCACTACGCCCTCATGATCCTCGACCTTTTGCAGTAGGTAGGCGACCTCAATGTTGGCGTAGCGGTCATGGGCGTCCTTGACCTCCGAGCGTTTGCCGAACAGGGCGTCGGCCTCGTCGAAAAACAGGATCGCGTTGCTGGAATGGGCCGCACGGAAGATGCGGTCCAGGTTCTTTTCGGTTTCGCCGATGTATTTGCTGACCACGCCGGACAGGTCGATCTTGTATAGATCCAGACGAAGCTCTTGGGCGATGACGCTGGCGGTCATGGTCTTGCCGGTGCCGGAGCCACCGGCGAAAAGTGCCTTTACACCCTTGCCCGAGGCGATGCGGCGGGCAAATCCCCATTCGGAATAAACGATGTGGCGGTTATGGATCGCGCCGGTGAGGTCTTTGATCCTCGCAACCGTGGAAGCGGGCAAGACCAGATCCTCAATACGGTGGATGTGGTCGACCTTGACGGCGAGGCTGCCCAAGCTGGCATCGGATTGTTCACGTGCCGCCTGGAACAAGCAAGGGACATCAAAGGCTTGCGTAGCCCCGGAGAGCAACCGGGCATCGTCTGCAGTGGCTACCGCCGCTTCAATTTGTCCCGCATTCAGCACAAACCGTCCGGCCAGCGCCTGGAGTTCGCTATCGGGAATAGGCATCCCGTGGGTTTCGAGGGCATCATGCCAAAGATCAAGGCGCATTGAATAGTCAGGATCGGGGAAGCGGAAACAAAGGTCGGGCCGCTGCCGTAGAAATTCCCGCCACGGAGTGCCCGGAACACAAGCCAAGAACACCGGGTGTTGGCAGTGGGCCAAGGCGGAGGCGATGGCATGGGCTTCGGGCAAAGCTTTGCCCTCAGCTGTAAACAAGAATTCCAGCCCCGCCAGATAGAGCCCTGCCGGTTCCAAGCGGCTTTGCAAAATAGCAGTATCGAATACTTTAGACAAAGGTTCTGTGGTAATCCGGGCCGCTTCCAGATCGATGGTGAGCAAATCCAGGCCGAGCTCTGCGCACAGGGCACCGGCCGCCTTGCTTCGACCCGCACCATGCCTGCCTTCGAAAATGAGGAAAGGCGGAATGCGTTCGTCGGCCGGATTTTTAAATAAGGCCGTAACGTTGCGGAGCCGTTGCCGTCCTTCAGGGGCAAGCGCAAGCCTGTCCCAATCCGCTGCGGGCACCAACGGGACAGGTGCAACATTGAAGACAATGCCATGCCGGCCTGATTCCGGGCCGGGGCGGGAGTGGCTTGGCCAGCAAAAGTTAGCCCGACTTTCTCTGATCATGAAGGATGTCGCGTTGCCACAGCCAAGACCTAGCAGATAACGGGCGGCAGACGGTGCCAGTGAAAAGCCCTGGGCCAGCGATGAGAGCTGGGGCATCGCCTCAAGGGTTCGCAGGAGATTATTTGCAAACAGAATAGCTTGGGGCATCAGGAGTCCGCGCAGACGGGCCCGTTCCATGGGCGATGTTGACAGCACCCGCAAGGTGAGTTCGACGGTGGGGAATTTGCGGGTGATATCGTTGTTAAGATAGGCGTAAAGTGTCTCGTATTTAAGATCGATCTCGGGTGCCAACGCCAAGAGAAGAATGTCTTGTTCCTCCGGCGACAGGCCAAATTCCGCCGTCAGCCGAACCCATGGCGAATGGGCTGGGCGCATGGCGCAGCTCGCCTCGTGGAGGTCATCGGCCCGCCGGGTCAGTTCAGCGATGGTGGCCGATGAAAGTCCCTGGGCTTCTCGGTTGCGGTCAACCAGAGCATCGACTTGCTCATCGCTGACATAAAGTCCGCGGAATTCGTCAAGCGAGAGTTGATAGGCGGCACGCATCCTGAGAATTTCGCGGTGCAGCAGGAGATCGAGCCGCTGTAGCCCGATGGTTAGAAAGTCGCCCGTAGTATCGGTCGTCATGGCCGTTATTGCTCCGGAAACAGGGCGAATGGGCGTTCGTCCAGCCAATTCAAACGGTAAGTCCCGCGAACGATACCGGTCATGTTGAGGATGAGATGCAGGGGCGGACGACCCATACGCACCACTCGACGATCGGGTTCGTCTTCCAGGCTGGCGGAAAAATCCAGGAAGTTGCCATAGAGGTAGGGCAAGTTCGAATGCGCGAAACCGGGCAAACGCCAAGCGAAGCTCCGCATCAGACTCTGTGCGGCCACGCTTAGGGTATGATCAAACCCAGATGCCAGACCCCAGGATTTGGGCGATGACAGATAAACCAAATCATCGGGTAGCTTACCCAGGCGGGCTAAAATTTCCCCCAGAACGGCGTCCTCTTCCACTATTGGCTTGATCCGTTCATCATCGTAAGACAAAACGCATGCATCTGGGCAGGATGATTTTGCATGAATGAAAATTTTTGGGTCGCAGAGTAGCATGGGAAATTCCGGTACAGCTTTCGACGATTCGATGGATTTTTCCTTAGGAACCACTCGTTCCATCCATAAGTGCAAGGCTTCCGGCAAACCCTTAGGGCACGACGGGGAAAATTCTTCCACTGCCAACCAGATTCCGCGTGCGGCATCCAGCAACACAGCTTCACTATTAGAATGACACAGGATAAGTTTATCCCCATAAATTGCGCGTCTTTGAAACAGCCACGCTGTCAAGACACCCAGAAAAGTCCGGCACTGGCACACCGAAATATCTTTTTGCCACTGGTTAAGCACTTCGATGGAAAAGTCACGGGGAATAACGAGAAGGTCGCGGATCAAGTTATCATGGAACACCCGTTGGATTTGACACTGGCCACAGCATTTGGCTAAAATGAGCAGACGCAGGATTGCCGAAGCGGGAATTTCCTCACAATCCGGCCAACCTTGCGTAGCCTTGGTTAGCGGCCATTCATCCAAACTGGGAAACAGGAGGAAAATCCCGCCGAAGGGCGTAAACCGGAGGGCCGGCAATTCTTCCGCATTGGCAGGCGGATAACCCGTGACACTTGCTGTCAGGGCAAGTCCCACAGCACTGATCCAATCGGACGGGCACCGCAATAGGGGCACCAGGCACTCGGCATTTGCCGCTCCCGCCGTGGCATAAAGAGCAGCCACTTTGCCTCGGGCCAAGATTTCGACCAGTCCTTCTTTTTGGATATCGGAACCGTCCATCAGCAGATTTGTTAATCGAAGCAGCGCCAAAACCGCAGTCTTGAGCTTAATCCCTCCGCCTGTGCTTTGACTTGAGGCCAAGTAGAGCCGCAGTGCGTTTTGCCATTCGCCGCCGAAATTAAAGGATTCGAATGCTGACGCACGCAGTGCCGCCCAAACTGCTTCGAAAAGTTCAAATTCATCGGAACCCTCTGAGTCCATTGCCAGACAATCCAGGATTTGGCACGCATCAGTCTCAGTCAGGCCACGCAACAACTTTTTCAACTCGGTTTCGGACAGTTGCCTTAAGGCTTCTTCCCCAGTTTCAGGTTGCCCGCAAACTACAGTGCGCAAAATTGCCGAAACGGACAAAGGTTTCAACCCTTCAAAAGACTCATATTGCCACTTGCCCCAAGCCATTCCATTGGCCACATCGACTAAAAATCGGGCCAAATAGGCGGCACGGTTGGGAAACCAAAATACGTTTTCGCCATCGCTTCCACATTGAATGGTAATTGCCATCGATCGGGTAATTTGGACTGCCCAAGCGCGGGCCAACTGTTCCTGTCCACCATCCGCGCTGACGTCCAATTCCACATCCAACTGACGGATCAGCCAAAGGCTGGAATCAGAATTGGAAAACCAATGGGCCAGAGCGGGGGTCAAGATCCGGGCAAGATTTTCTGTCGCCACCTCGTCGAGCATTTCCTTGACGCGCAAGGGCGCTGGATGATCCGCCGAAACAAGATATTCGTTATGCATACGCCGGATGCGGAGAAAACGCGCTTGAGTTTCTTGCGCATTCATTGATCTAAGCTACCCCGGCGGATTTTCGAGGGAATTATTAGGCACCTCGACACTAAGTTCGTCAATATCGGCGCGGATGGCTTTAACTTCCCAATCGAACGCTTGGTTTGGATTTCTGTCATCGGCGGCGCGAACTGAAAACTGGCCATTTTTGACTTCTGATGCCGCCAGCAAGACTATAGGCTCATCGGCCACGAACTTAGGTGTTAATAATACTGTTCTACCGTCAGGTCTCGTAAGCACCTCAAAATAGTCGGGAAGCCGAATTATTGCCCGTCCTTGTTGAAGTTGGCCCGAACCACGGTAAAAAACGGCGATTTCCGGGCCTTCCAAACATGAGTGGACGAGAAGCTGTCTTTCTCCATGCAATGGATGGGAGATGGCGAAATTCTTGGTTGTTGCATGAAAGCTGCCAGTGACATTCAAATTGCCGACGATACGCGTATTACTGTTAACAATCATCTGTCCGCCAACCGACATGGCCCCCGAACAGTTGACCGTACCGGCAACATCAAGATTGGCACTTGGGTTCTGTGTCCCAATGCCAACATTGCCGGCATAGATCGTCATCCTTTCGCCCCCGAACTGATAGAAACCGATTCGGTCGTCAGCATCATTCTGGCATCCAATCAGCAGCTTGGTGGTTTCACCAGATTCCACGAAATATCGGATGAATGCCTCGTCGCCCGCGCCACTGCCCGGATCTGGCGGGAAACGAATACCTGCAGACGGATTGTTGCCCACTGCAGGCATGATGGCTCCGCCTGCCACTTGCAATTTAGCTTGCGGTGCCGTTGTGCCTATTCCGAGATTGCCGGTGATCCAAACATTTCCTAATCCTGGATCGCCCAAACTTCCGATATTCAGGGAGGACGCAGCAAGAAAAGGTGTGTAAACGCCACGAACCAGTTTCGAGGAATCAAGATTTTGGTTGAGATGTAATAAGTTTCCATCGTTCCATATCATGGTCCCATCGGTTGGGAGTGCGCGAGGTGCACCACTTGCCTGCGGCTCCAAGGCTAGATCGCCTGCTATCTGTAAGGCCGATTTCGGATCG
Source organism: Methylococcaceae bacterium (assembly GCA_037127995.1). Classification (GTDB taxonomy): domain Bacteria; phylum Pseudomonadota; class Gammaproteobacteria; order Methylococcales; family Methylomonadaceae; genus Methylobacter_C. The sequence continues at coordinate 11,114 of JBAXXH010000034.1, forward strand.
CCGGTGCCGATGCCAACTTTGTTGTTTCCGTCGAAAACTACCGAACCACCCGTGAAAGCACGTATAAACAGTCGATTACCGCCGGTATCGCCGATGGTAGATCCGAATAGGTGTAGAGTCGCATTGTTGTCATCCCGGCCGAATTCTCCATCGCCCTGAATTTCCAGTGTAAGGTGGGGCTTGTCAGTCCCTATGCCGACTTTCCCATTGTCCAGAACAGTGAATTTCGGCTCAAACTGAGGAGTGGTGGTGGCATCCATTGGCCCAACCGAGAACTTATTATTGCCTTGTTTGTCTTTCCCGATAACGGCCTGCAAACTGGTTTTGGATCCAGTGTCATCCTGGCGTTGTATGACAATTGGGATGTCTTTGTCTTGTCCGTTGGCATCAAGGAAATCAATCTTGCTGTTGAATAAACGTATGTCTTTATCGGCGCGTAGTTTCCCTTCCACCCAAACCAAGTCATCTGACATCACTGTGGAAGGGGGAGTTGTGCGGTCGCGCATTCGGATCACGCCCTCCGCTGCCTGGACTGAGCCAGCGACGACACCAATATAGACACGCTGGCTGGCACTCTTGGCTTTGTCCTCTTTGCCTCTACTGAGGAAGTTGCCTGCCAGACTGGGATTGGCGTTGGGTTGCCAGCGTACCGAGCCTAGCGGAATCAGCCATTTTTCCTTAGGATTGTCCTGCGGAAATTCTTGATAGGGAACCGATTCGTCATATAAAACGATCGGGCTATCGGGTGAGGCTATCGGGTTGAGTTTTTGCAATACGCCTTGCGCATCAAGAGAATACCCCGCAACGGATACAAAGTCTTGCTGGTCTGTGTGATTGAGATCGCCGATCTCAATCCTATAAGTTTCTTGGACGCGTGAGAATTGGTCGCCCGTAGAACAATTCCCAAACCCTGTCGGGGGAGGATTCAAGGACAGCTCCTCGTAACGCAACCATATTTTGACCAAGACGCCGTTAGTATTACCCGAATCAAAGGGGATGGACTGGAAAAGTCCGGCGGAAATCTTGTAAGGCGTGAGCACGATTATGGGCCGGCCAAACCCATCCCAGGCATAACCCGGTTGGATAAAAACATCCACTTGCCCGCCCCCTGAAGGTGAGTCCTTTTCAGTGATTTGCAGCCCGGCCGCAATCCCCCAAATGTGCGCCCCCAAGTCATGTCGAGCTTGTTGGGTACGGCAATAGCCGATCACGGCATTAATGTCATCCGCACCAAGATACTGGTCTTCGTAAAAGATAGGGCGTTGGCTCTGGTTATTGGACATGGGTGCGTCTCCGTTGATTATTTCGGTAGCTTGCTGCTCAACTGCGCCACTTGTGCCGCCAATTCATCGACTATGCTGCTGAGCCGCGCGATTTGAGCGGCTTGGGCCGTGGCCGCATCGGTCACGAAGGCATTCGTGCTGGCCTTGCCGGCTATGGTTTTGGAAGGCTCCGGTATGACATCCCTAATCAGCGGCGCGATCACTTGGTTTAGCAATACGAATTGAGCCGGATTGCGGCTTTCGAGATCCGAAAGCAAGGGCCTTCCATCGGCATCCTTTGCCCCCAGCGCATTGAACAGGACTAAGGCTTTGGCATCGAAACCGCGATCTGGATCCATAAGTGCCTGATATAACAGCGTAGTGAACTCCTTTTCCGGCGGTATTGGGGTATTGGTGGAAACGGTGGTGTTTGTTGCCGGGACGGTGGCTGTGTTCTTTGCCGGAACACTCGCCGCGCCATCCGGGGTGGATTTTTCAGGGCTGAAAATACTGAATATCTGGTGAAACAGGCCCGCAATTTCCCCCTCGGGCGGTTTCGTCTCATTCCTGCCAGCCGCGATAATGGATACCTGTGCGTTTTCGGGGGTGTTTGCCTGCGCCAGTTGAGCGCCTTGGATATTCGCATTCGGTGGCCTGTAAAGCTTTGCTATATACTCCTTTAAATCCAATGGTTCGCAACATTGATTCTCTATTCTGTTATTTAAAATAAAGGCTAAGGGAGCGAGTATCGGTGACAACCAATAGCCTAAGTTTGGCAGGGTCACGGCAAATTTACGCACCCCCCAATTACAGACGTTCAATACCTTGTAATCGCTTCGTCGCACGGTGATGGCCGCGAGTGGCACACAGTCCGTCGTGACCGGCTCCGGGCAGGATGGCAGCAAGGCAGAGCAAAGACAGTGACTGTAAAATCCATCATAAACTTTCATTAATTGCGCTAAAGCAATCTTCCATTGTCCGTCAAAATCCCCATTATTTGGATCAGGATTGGGGCATTGAATGATCGCCAACTGGTCGGCAAGCGTACAGTCATAGACGCCTTCCGTAACCAAAAGGTCGTAAAGATATTGCTTGAACGTGCAACACCACTGGTATCTTACTGGAGGAGATTCTGTTTGGGCGGGTATAGCCTTTGTCTGCCGTTCGTGTTCCTTCTGGCAAGCGGTGATTTTTTCAATCAAGGGGCCGGGATCAAAGGCTGTATCTTGCTTGTAAGCAGGATCTTTATATACCCGAAAAGTATAGCCCTCACAAATCAGCGTCGGTTCGCACTGCGGGGCTTGGATGGAAGAGGCAGAACGGTGGTTAGTGGCAGTTTTATTAGTAGACGATTGGCAACCGCATCCGCAAGAGGAAGTGCCGCTGCAAGCACAATGGCTGCCCGATCCACTGACACCCCCGTAAGATTGTGAACCCCGCGTTTGCTTTTCGTCGTAACAAATGGCGAGTATCCATTTATCCGTGGCCTCCTTGCAGTTGTCCTGAGTGGTTTGCCATGGCGACAGGCAATCCGGGGTATTTGCAGGGCGGCAAGCCTTGATAAGTGAACCTACAGGGACTGTCGTGCCATTGCAGACGATGATGTCTTCGCCGCAAGGGCTCAAGGCATAGCCCGGCTTGACCCGCACCGTGTCGCCGCAAGGGCTGCATACTATTTCAAGGCCGCAGACCACGCCCCAACCGTTGAGGTAACGGTTGTGCAGCTTGTTTTTTGCGACGACATAGTTTTCCAGCCGGTTCAAGTCGTCCGCAGTGAGTTGCTGGCCGGCGTAAAAACGCGGACGGCACAGGCACTCCAGGCCGCCACAAGCAGGGCAAGGAGGCGGTGTCGGACATCCCCCCACGGACGATGTATTGGTATAGCTGTTATAGGCCATTTGCTTTTCCTCCGATATATGATTGATTGGTAGAAGTCAACCGCTATCCTTGTTTAATGGTGAACCAGCTTTCGAATGTTCCACCCTGGATGCCGAATTTGTCGTCAGGCGCACGTGGGCGGTCTCCACTGGGCAGTTCAGCACGTGTGAATTCCGCATCAATTGCCCGCTCTTTCCCGTCCAGTACGAAATCACCCCGCAAGATGATCCATAGATTGGAAATGCCTCCTCTGAGGATCTGACGAGCGATGGGTATGGATTCCTGATGTGGATCCAGAATGAAGGCAACGCCACGGGCCTGCGTAGGATCGGCTGCTTGCCTGGCCTTTTCGATGCGCTTTAGCGCGTTTACGGCAATCCCACCGCTTGCATCCAAGTCAAAATCCACTGGCAGGATGGTTCCACGGATCGCGCAGCGGCATACAAACCCTAATTTGGCATCGTCGGCGTTTGTATGCTCTACCAGGATCTGGAAAACATGGTCTGGATCGACCGTGGTGGCATTGACAATGTCCGTAAAGCCGATGACGATGCCCGGAACCTCAGATTTTTTATCATCCCACCGGACTGTCGCAAAGAACAAGTTATCGTTGTAGACTGCAGAATGAAATTCGTTATGCGTCCAACTGAGCGCTTCTATCCTGACCAGGTCTGCTTCCAGTCCGGGGGCTGTGGGGCCTGAAAGTCCAGTTGGCCCTGTTGGGCCTCTCTCTCCGTTGGTTCCTGCAGACCCCGCCGGACCGGTTGGCCCCATCGTGCCCGTTCCGCCCGGCCCCCGCCGTTTCAGGCATTCGATCAGTTCCAGCAGGACTTGGGGGGTCGGCAACAAACGCCGGGGCCGGTTATCGATGCGGGCAATGTTTTTGTTGTCGTCGTCTGGACTCACAGGTGGGTCTTGGATACTGCCACCCACTTGGAATTTTTCGATGGTCGCCAACACCAGGCAATTCGGCGTGTCGCAGTCGGGGCAGCCTTCCAGTTGACGCCAGGGAATCTCGCAACAGTTTTGTTCGGTAATATCAACCACAGCCACCCCGTCAAAATCCCCGGGATAAGGCACATACAAACGGTTGCCCGATTCCGTCAAAGCTAATGATTGGGCTGGATGTCCAATTTTAAACGGCTCGCCTAATGGAGTGTTATGGCCCAGCAACTCTCCTTGGATATTGATCGCTTCCAGATAACTGGCTTTATTAGTGGTGGTGTCCTCCCGTTCCAGCACATACAACCATTGGGCGTCCGATGATGCGGCCAAGGCGACGGGCGGCTTGGTGACCTTCACAGTGACCTCGGAGCTGAGGACACCACTGTTAGCTTTCCAAAGAAATAACTGGCTGCCATTTTGATCGGCGGCAATCAGTATATCCATGCCTGTACTTTTTACGATAGAAAGGGAGGAAGTAGCCGTAGCGGTGGAAGATGTGTGGGTTGTGCTGGACTTGGCCGCAATGTCAATGATTTGAATGACGTTTGACCCGCCCGCCGCATAGGCGAATTTGCCGTCGCTATCGATCGCCAACGCATTCAATGCGCCACCGAGTTTCACCAAGGAATCCGGGACATCCGTTGGAGCAAAGCCCGTCTTCCAACGCAACAAGTCGCCGGTTTGGGTGAGCAAAGCCAGCAGAGCATCGTCAACAGAGACGGCGAGCACCACCTCGCCGTCTTTGCTGCCCGCAATATCAACAGCCTTATCGATCAACGTTAATTTGTCAGGTTGGGAGGCATCCAGCACATTTAACTGGCGATCCTTCGTTGCATCGGGTTCGGTCACTACATAAACCCGCGTCCCGTCATTGGACACAGCCAGTGCTATGCCTTTGGCATCAAGGTTATAAGCGGTTAGGATGGCCGAGTGGTTGACCGGGTCGATCTGATAGACAACACCCTTGTCGTCTTTGGTCAAGACATAAAGCCGGGCCGAGCCAGCGGCATCGTATAGCACCGACCGATACGCATGGGCTATGTGGAGCGTGTAATCCCAATCGAACTTGGGTGTATACAAATGCAGAGGCTCGTCCTTGGCATCGACGATGGCGTCAAACTCAACTGATTCGAGTATCCGGTTCGGGGCGCAGCGGGTTTCGTCGCAACCGCAGTCGTCGTACAGCACCGGCACTGGCTCGGTCTGGCATTCCCGGTAGCGCAGGCAAATCTGGATGCGATGGGGGTTGCCGTCCGGTTTGTCGATCAGCGCCTTGACTGCGGGCAATTGGGTGAAGTCGATACATTCTTCTTCCAGCAACAGGAGATCATGACCGCAGCAGTCGATTGCCGATCCTGGTTCGATGCAAATGAACCGTTTCTGGCAGTCAGTATTCTGGTGCTGTTTGACTTTCAGCCCGCAGACAACTCCCCAACCGTGCAAGCGCTGATGGTGATGGCGCAGCTTGTCGATAAAGTAGCGCTGTTCCGTGGTGAAATCCAAGACATCCAGGAACTTGCCACGGAAGTAATTGTTCCTGATGAAAGGCCCGATATTACAGGCGGGGCAACTGCCTTGGTGATCATGATGCGTGTTCTGAGTCATTACAAGCCTCTCCTTATTCGATGTCTGTCGTTAACCCAGTCGGGTTGTGATGCCAATATGCCCTTCCCTGCCGAGCTGGAAGGCGGGGTCGCCTTGATCGTAAGCAGGCTTCCCCAGTAGTGATGCCGAACCTAGCGGCGTGGCATCTAGCGTGATTTCCCGTATGGGCCGACCAATGACGGCATCGAAGCCGATCATGGCCTGCACGCCAATGCGGAAACCGGGTTCCACATATTCGATTTGGTATTGCGTATGCGCAGGGGTCTCCGCCTTCAGCAAGTTTTCCAGGGATTTGCGCTGCTTGTCCGAACGCCCGAAGCGGGCGGGGACGAATACCGTGAACTTGTGGGCATAGACGTAAAACGGATCACGGTAAGGGTCTTGCGTGGTTTTAAGCTGGGTCTGTCCGACTTGGGCGCCTTCGTTCAACTGCGAACGGTTGACGATGCGCTTGCCCCACAGTATGGCTTGGTCGCCCAAGCGTCCGGCTCCAACGAACAGCCAGCGGCGTAACTGGTAATGCTCCAAAATGAGTAGTGGGGGCTGCCAAACATCGGGTTCCTGCTCGGGTGGGGCGCAATTGGCTGGCTTCGGGCAACAGCGAAGTTTTGGCCTGGTGTCAGGGCAAGCTTTTGTGTCAGCTTCCATGTCCAACAACAGCAGTAATTGCCGCCGCAACCCTTCGCGGGTTCCCCGTAAGTCGAATAGTTTGCCGGCACGCTTGAGGAACAGGCGGCGCTTCGTCTCAGACCAATTCTGGTCCATGGATACACCTATCCATGAGGCCAACCAGGACAAAAAATCCACCCCGGTTTTCGGGTTTCGTTCGGCAGGCGTGGACAGCGGATCGAAATAACGCGCCTGGTTGTCGAGTTTGGTTTCTATGCTGCGGAGGCTGGTGTCGAACAGGCCTAAGAAGCGGTCGGTGAAATCGGCGCTGATAGGTTCCATGCCGAATACGGCGGGGAGGTAACGCCGTAGGCTGATGCGCGGAAACTCAATGATGATGCTGTTGATGATGGGCGTGGCTTTGCCGTTGCCCACGAATTCCAGCCGCAGCCACAAATAACGGCCACCACCGCTGCGCACCAGACAGTCCCAATCGCCCATCGGCATTGCGTTGGCGTTTTGCCGGGTTTCCCAGGCCAGTTCGGGCGCTTGAATCTGGGTGTCTGTCAGTATTGCCTCTGCGGTATAAGTGGAAACCACCAGCCGTGTGCCCGGAGGAATATCACCACTAAGGATGATGCGATGCCATTGGCAACGGTAAAGCGCACTGTCCAAGGGGCTGCTAATATAAAATCCTTGCTTGGGATAGGCCGGGGGCGTAGGTGGCTTGGGCGATGCCACAAGCTTGCCGTTAAGGTCGAAAACCCCGCGCTCCGCAACCGTAGGCAAGGATTGCGTGATACAGGGCGATGCTGCAGTAGTTTCCACCGCGCACAAAGAACCAAGATGAAGATTCCCTTGCGCATCCACGACAAAGGGCAGACGCGGAAATTGGGGCATTAGTGCTTCCACACGGCTGGCTACCCCTAGTTCCTTGCCGTCCCCGTCCAATATTAGCACTTCGCGTTCCACGCCTTCCACCGCCACGTAAAGCCAGTCCAGGCAGTCCATTGCCAAAAAGACCGGCTGGCCGAACCCGGACAAGCTGGTTTCCCAATGCCCATGCGATCCGAAACGGTGGATGCAACTGTTGGCACTGTCGCTTACAAATATCCGTCCGCGACTGTCGACGGCTACGCTGAAGGGCTCGAAGGGATAAGCAAATTTGGATTTTGGCGGATGCCAATGGCCCCGCAGCACGAACCCATGCAGCGAAAAAACGCTCAACCGAAAGTTGCCGGTGTCGCATACATAGATATTGCCCGAACCGGTCGCAATACCGTGGGGATTTTTCAATTGCCGTGCGCCGCCGCCCTCGCCCCCAAAACATGGCACTGTAGCAAAGGCGCATTCGCAGCGATCAAACCGCTTTAATTCCAGTGTGGCGGCATCCAGCAGAAAAAGGGTTCCGTCCGGCACCAGTGTGACGTTTGCTGGGACTGTCAGTCCGCCAAAACTGCCATCGGCCCCTGTTAGCGCAGGAATGGAATCAGGCTCTGGTGCAAACGCAAGCGACCCGGCAATGGGGGTTTTCTCCAACTTCTTGTCCAATAAAGCATCCTGCCAGCCTTCGCCTGCATCCAGCAACCAGGAAGTCGGATCATGTGGCGGTTGAGGCAGTGGTGGCAGAAAATCCGGGATGTTCATTGGCTTGCTCACACATCAAAACTATAGCTGACTTGCACATTGTGCTGAACGGAGTACACCAGTGCGCCCTTTAAAATTGGTATGTCGGTGCAGACAGCCGCTGCCTCCCCGTCAAGCACAACCACTAGGGTTTGGATGCTCTGGACTCCCTGGATGCTGAACACCTGCTGGTAGACCCGCGAGTAAAAGATCGTGCCGCCAAATGGCCAGCCCAATCTGTCTTCACCGCCCTTGAGTGGGTGAAAGTAATCCAACAGCGTCTGTTCGATCTGCTGGCTGACCTCGGCCAAGTCTGCATTGCCGTTGACGATGACCTGGCCTTGAATCTGTATCTTCTGATAAGTCGGAGCGATAACGTAAAGTTCGGTCGTCAACAAGCGGCGCGGGTCCAAATAGGCGCAAACCGTCCGTAACGTGCCCTCGCTGGGGATGGGGTTGGGCACATCGGCATCCGGGACGACGACAACGGTAATCACCCCCGGAACTTGCACACCGGGAAAGCCGGGATGGTATAGCGGCAGAGCCTTGGCACGCTTGACATTGGCGGACTGCATGGCGAGGTATTCGAAATCTTCGTTGGTCACCGCCCGAGAACGGCTCTTGATCGCAAGTGGGGCGCGATTTTTCGCCTCGTCGAGGGTTTCCTCGTCGCGCCCGCTGTTTGCGGCCTGCAAGTTGCCGACCTTGCCCTCGTCAATACCTTCCAACGACGTGACCAAGGCCTTGATCGCCTGTGCCGGCACGTTGCCGCGCTTGCCTCCGCCAAAGCGGTAAATGCGGGCCACTACATTGGCATCCGGACTGTTTGCATTCGCCACCGGGAAATGCCCGTTCACACCATCGCCGAAGCGGATTTCGCCGGTGGTGCGGTTCAGTGCGTAATGGAGGTCGCTTGGCGATGAGGCAAAGAAATCATCGACCGGAGTCCAAACTTGAGGCCCGTTGCCTTCGTCCACTTCCAGGCTCAGGCTGTCGGCCAACACGGGGGTGTTGGCAAGTTTGAAAACCTGACTGCGCCTGCCATTGCTGCCGCCCAACACCTCATCGACAATGGTTTCGGCCTGACTGGCACTGACGGTGTTGGTGCGGATTGCCAACAACTTCGGAGGCCGTTCATACTGGCTCCGCACCACGAGGGCCCGTATCCAATAAAGCTCCCCCTTGACTTCGCCGAACACCGCCCGCTGCAACAGGGGTTTGGCGGGGATTTGCACCAGCACATGACCGGAGCGGGTGAACGCCAGAGTTTCGTCCTTCAACAGCTTGATGCTCTGCCAATCCGTGCCGCCCCAGAATTCCCAGTGCAGACGCGCCGAGGCAAAGGCTGGCGTTTCCACAGAACCACATTGCCAAGGCTTTATTTTGCCTTCGGGCGGGGCAATCCAAACGGCCAAGTCGAGTTCGGTTGCCGGAAAAGTATCGGCGGGGTTTTTAAGGGAAAAGCCCAGAAATAATGCGGAGCCATCCTGGGCAAACTGCCCGAAAGGTTGGAAGATTTGTCCGGAATCACTGTTCTCCTGGCTGAGATCTTCAAAGGTATAGCCATCGTAGGATTGTACCCTAGCAAGACTTGCTTTTAAGGCAACCAAAGACCGATCCGTTTCGAAGATGAGGGGCAGTCCGCCGTCAGGAGATTCAGCGCTAAGCTGGGTGCGCAAGGGGATGATGACGGTGGGTGCGGGATAGTCTTCCTTCAGTGGGAGGCTAACCTCGGCTAGGGCCGGCTCCGCCGGGTTCAACTCGATCCCCAGCAATTGCAGGAATTTGAGATAATTGAGGTCTGGAACCTTGGCCATGCGGTACAGCATCATATCCGACAGCCAGGCGAACAATTGTGCCAGGGTGATGCCTGGATCATTGTCGTTAACGTCAGTCCATTCCGGCGTGTAGCGGGCAATACGCGTCCGAAGTTCGGCGACAATATCGTCGTAGCGCCGATCGTCTATGCTGGGCACATATTTATCCAGTGGCATGTTCAGGTACTCTCGGAAATGTAGTAAGGATAAACCAGATTCCCCAAGGCGTTATTGGCTCGTATCTGGTAGCTAATCCGTATCAACAGCAAGTTAAGTTGCTCAGGCGGCGTTTCTACGTTTATATCCAGCACATCGATGCGCGGCTCATAGGCCACCAAAGCCGTCCTTACTGTTTGTACAACCATCGCTTCTGTGCCGGCGTTATTGGGGGCAAAAACCAAATCGTGGATGCCGCAGCCAAAATCCGGCAGCATTAACCGCTCGCCCTTGGCGGTGCTGAGTATCAAATAGATGGCTTCCTCGATGCGCTGCTCGTATCTGGCTTGGGCAATCTTACCCCCCGGAGTCACCTGCAACGGAAACTTCCAACCGACCCCCAAGAATTCGCATGTATCGGCGCTCATGGCTATCATCCCGGCAAAGCGTTAATCGCATTCTGTAAATCCTTGACTCCTTGGCTTAGGCTATTGATGACTGCCGCCTGATCCTGATTCGCCGAGAGATCCGAGAGATTGGGCAACTTCAAATCAAATCCGGCTACGCCGCCCAAGTTGATCGTCATGTCCAGCAATGGCTGTATGGTTTGCAGGGACAGCATCAGATTGTCGGTGGAAATCTTGGCGTTCGCCTGGGCGCACTCAAGGGACAACTTCAAGTCCGGATTTCCCTCGGCGGATTTTAAATCTATGCCCGCCTGGAATTTGACAAGGCTATCGAGCTGCTCCAAAAAGCAGCTCAAAAATGAAATAACCAGGCTGAGGATGCTTTTTATGGTGATGGCGATGTTGATTGGAAGTATTGCCCCAAAGCATTCGCTCAGTTCTCCGAGCTTTCCGAGCAGTTCGGTGGTTTCTGTGAGCGGATTTTTGACAAATTTTGGCAAAGCCTGCAGCACCGCCAATATTCTTAACAGGCATGTCATGCTAGCGAGTAATGGTGCAAGTTGCAGCATGAGGTTGATCGAGAGCGTGCAATCCTTCGGCGTCCCCGTGGAGAAGTCCATCATTCCTTTCAATTCGGCAATCCCCAAGATGTTAATACTGGGGACTTTGGCAATCTTCGGTATCCGTACACAGGGCATTTCAAGTTTTTCGGCCATAGCATCTTCTCTCAGATTGGGTTGGGCACAGGCGCAACAGGCCGACCGTTGATCACCACACTGGGCGCATTAATATTGATCGCTGCCACGCTCTGGATAGTGATACGCGCGTTGGCCAATTCGACGAAGTTGCCATGGGCATCCTTTAACCGTATGTAACCTTTATCCCCATCACTAATATCCGGATCGTAAATCTCAATTACGTGTCCATTGACAGAATGTATAACACGGCGCTTAGGATCTGCCCGGGGCGGCGCATCCATCCCGTTCCATAAAAAACCGATGACAAAAGGATGCTCGAATTCACCGTGCTGGAAAGCCACTAATACTTCGTCGTCTATTTCCGGCATGAAATAGACTCCCCTGCCTTTGCCGCCCATGAGTGTGGCGATAGGGGACCAATGGCTGCGTTGCGGCGGACTCATCCAGGGGAAATCAACCTTGATGGCACCTACAGTTGCATCAACTTCCTTGACAATGCCAATAACCACGCCGCTTATGTTTTTCATTCAACCCCCTCTAATAAACCCGTCTGTTCTCGGCGGGCATTGAATTTGGTGATATAGCCGCTGTCGTTGATAGTGTGGGTGGTGTCGGTCACGAAATAAGTCCCGCTGAAACGGGAACCCAGGCCTTCGATGACAATCTTGCGTCCAGCCCGCAAGTCGGGTAGTCCGACACAGGTGCCGCTAGCCTTGACCATCTCCTTTTGCCGGTCTTTGAGAATGGCCAGGGCTACCGATTTTGCCTCTTTTTCCGAGAACACCGGTTTATCCACTACGATTTCTTCACGAGGATCGCTGTTCTTTAACAGATTTTGCAAATCGCGATTGATATTCAAATCCTTGTCATCTAGGCTGACTTTGGCGGTTATCTCCTTTTTTTTATTGCGGTCCCAGCCTTTCACCGTTACTGAACGGACCTGATTAGCTGTTGTTAGCGTCGGTTTGAAGTCAATAAGAGATAAACCCCACTTCAGACGGAAAGTGACGTCGCGTTGACCGGGTATGCGGCCATCTGAGGGGCCGAAATAAAGGTGTTGATCGCGCTCGTCGGGGTTTTTCGAAGCGGGATCGCCTTCACGAACCACCACTACATAGCCCAGGCGCAAGGCGCGGATAAGGAGGAAATCGATGTCATACTGGGTTTTTTGGGCGACATAGGGCAACAGATCTTCCTTGGCTTTCGCTGTTTCATTGATGACAACAGGTAAAGGAAAGCGCTTCGTGGGGGCTTTTGCCAGATCCTTATCAATAAGAGTCGCTATATTCAGCGCTATGTCGCTATCACGCGTGTTGTTCCAAGTCTTGCTGTATTGTTTGCGGCGCAGTTGGTGCAACACATTGAGGCCACGCACACTTAAAGTGGGGGTGCCGCTGGCCGGAAACGTGGGCTCCATAGTCGTGACCGTGCCTTTCATCATCAGCCGCAAATCACCCAGGTGGTAGCCCATCCATATTTCCACTGTCTTGTTACTAGGATCGAACAATCTGAATATACTGTCATTTTTAACCAGTTGTTCCGGAGTTTCGGAGCCTACATATTTGAAATCCAAAGTATTAGGATCCCAATTGTTGATCGTTGCTTCGAAACTGTCTATTTCCTTGATGTTGTCCTTATAAGTCAACTGGGTGACATCACGTAGCACATTTCTAGGTAGACCGACACCCTGGATTTTGACCTCGAACAGAGGCACATAAAAGCCTTGTTGACGGACTGATTCTTCACTGAGTGTGGTTGAGCCCATGATGATAGCCCTATCTAATCGGCGGAATGGTCAGAAAACTGCCCACCTGAAGGCGGCGCGGATCCTGAATGCCGTTGCCGTCGGCGATGAAGCGCCAGTCTCCGGCTCGCCGGTAATACCGGCCGGCCAAGCCGGAAAGCGTGTCACCTTGTTGCAGGATATGATTATGAGTGCGGTCTGGAGAACTCAGGTTCAATTGTCTCAACTGTTCATCCAGGGTCTTATATTCCCGAAGCGAAAGGGTCAGGGTAGCACGCAGCGGCACTCCATCAGGACTGAACAAGGTGAACTTTTGCTTGATGCTCTCGACCAGACATTTGAATTCACTGCGTCGCTGGTTTCCTGCCTGTTTCGGCAGGTTGGCACCAGGAAAACTGCTGTTCCAAAAGAAGCTGCAAATAGGCGGGGCGTGCCGGGATGGTTCGATCTTAACCAGCGAATATACGGGATCTGTCAAGGTTGTGACACTTACTGAACCCGGCCCCATACCGGATTCCGTGGTGTCGAAAAACAAATCCAGACTCATCTTTTCGTTTTGGCCACGGACAAATTGCAGCAAGGGAGAATCAAGCCCTGGTATGGCAATTTCGGCGATTTGCACGCCCTTGTCCAGGGTGAACTCAGTCGGGTTAAACTGGACCTGGAAAAATTCCATGCTATGGTCGTGATAGGTAGCCACTAATGTTGCTTTCTGTAGTTGTTGCATGACTTAACGCTCCTCCTGGTCGCGTTCGTGGCTGACGCCACCAGTAATCCGCCGCTCGCTGTGGGCACGCTTACCGTGCTCTTCGTGCTCTTTGACCGCCTCCAGAACCGCCCGGACGATTTTGTCCAAGGTTTTAGGCGCGAGCAAGGCATCCCCGACCATAGCCCGGATTGTACTAGTCACATTACCGATTTCCACTTCCATATCAACTCACCAATCCCTTAATAACGCTAACACCGGCTCCGATTCCGCCGATACCGAGCTGAAAAATACCCTCGTGGACGATCTCAATAGCTTCTATCGCCACATTGTTTTGGGTCGCGTTGAGCGAAGGCCCGGTATACTTGACCGGTAGTCCGCGCCGGAAGTACCAGATAGTGTTGGGAGCTCGTAAGTCGTTCAATAAAATGATGACGCCGTCCCGCCTCTTTCCTTGACCCAGCACAAAACCATAGTGCCAATCCCAAAGCTCTGTGCCGCTACCGATGCCTTTTTTCAGAGTGATGTTTGACCACTCCACCCGGCTGGGAAATTTCAGCACCGTACCATTATTACCACCTTCGCGGTAGTCTTCGACTTTCAAAGTCATCTCCAAGCCGCTACATTCGCTGAAGCCTCCTGCTGCCGTATCCAGAATGCCCGACAGTGCGGGGAACCCAATGCTGGCGAGAGAGCTGCTGGTGTCGATCAGACTGATGGAGAAGTTATGGTTCAAAAGCGGGTCGTTTCGGACTCCGGTTGCGCCTGCCATCAGGATAGCCCTATTGCCAATACGGTGCCTGATGCTTCGGTGATTTCGAATTTATTATCGATCCTGCCTACCTTTAGGACAACGAACTCGAAGGGTTTGGAAGGGGCGAAGCCGACATCGGCTTGTAGTTTGCCATTGCTGCGCTCCGATTCGGGATTATTGCCTTCGTCACATTCGACAAAAAATGCTTGATTGGCCGTATTGCCCATAAGTGCGCCCTTTTGCCAGAGAGCCAATAGATAGCTGATTAGAGAAAGGCGCAGCTTGGCGCGGGTAAAGGCATCGTTGGGCTCGAACACTGCCCATTGGGTGGAAATGTAAATGGCTTTTTCGACCATCATCAATAGCCTCCTTACGTTTACGTAACGGAAGTCCGGATCACTGCTGACAGTCCTGGCACCGAAGATGCGCAAGCCCCGGCCGGCCAACGGACGGATGGCGTTGATCCCTTGGGGATTGAGGACGCCGTGTTCCGCATCGTTGACGAAGACAGTCACATCCTGAATCCAGACCAAGGGGGCGTTGGCCGGGGCTTTATGCACCCCCACCAGGTTATCGGTGTGGGCATACTGTCCAGCCACATGCCCGCTAGGCGGAATATCGCGGGTCAGCGCGGAAGCTTCGCGCAGCGGATCCACGACTTTCAGCCAAGGGTAATAGAAGGCGGCGTAATTGGAATCAAACCGACTACGCCAGGCCTGCACCGCGCCCAAGCCCAAGGCATCATCACGCGCCGCCGCATAGGGCGGGTCGAGGACGGCAATCCGGTCGCGAAGCTTCTCGCATTGTTGTATCAACGCTGCCTGAACCTGAAAGATGTTCTCCTCGGAAAACACGGGTGGCAAATCGCCAACCGCAGGCGTTCTTGGGACTGCCGCCAGCGGAAGGCCAAGCGGCATGCAGGGATCGGGGATGCAAGGCGGCTGCGGAGACTTTGGCGGAATAGCCAGCGGCTGGATGTGAATGTCCGGCACGGCGATGATCGACACTTCGCACACATCCTCCAAAGCACGTAATCCCCTGCGTTTTTGCTGCTTCACCGTGTCGCTGTCCAATACGGAAATGTCTTCACCCATGAAATCATACGTCCCCAACAGCGCCAGGCCGTCCGCGCCATCATTGAGAGCCAGGGTGTTGTCCGGCCCTATAGGCACTGCTTTCGCGTTTGCAACATCCCAACGGGCAAGGGGCAACAAGCCCTGAGACAGCCATTGTGCAGCATCCATGCCGGGTGCTAATTCAATCAAAATTGGTTCCGGTGACATTTGCAGATCTTGCGCTTCACCGCAAGTTTTGGGCAACGCGATGCTTGGCAACAAGCCGGGCCCATACCTTGGATGTTCCGGCACCAACGAGAGATTGGTGTACACACGGACGAGCCGGCCCAGTTCATGTACCAGCAGAGTGTACTCGACGCTCTCGACAAGAATAGGCTGGTTCGGATCGAAGCCGGTAAGCGGGGCATCGTAAGGCAGACGAGCTTCAGGTTTAGGGTTGACCCAGATTAATTGCCGGTTGATGGCGTCAATATCCGAAACGACTTTCCATACGTTGTCCTTGCCATCCTGTGATAGCCGGACATGAGCGGCACGACTGAAGCCGGTGACAGAAGCAACTTTAGAAATTTCTGGACTGGGGTTATTAGCTGGGATTAAAGTTTGCGCAGCATGGGTTTCTCTAATCGTTATGTTTAAGTTATTGCCGAATACGCCGGGGCTAAAGGCGGCGATGCGCCACAAGCCGACTCTCGGCCCGACGAAAAGACCCGGAATGGAAACATCTGCTTCAGTCGCTAGATCCGACGCCACACGCACTACCCAACACTTGCCCCCACCGTTTTCGAAAAAGGCCCGCACGGCATAGGCTAGATAGCCCACGCCAGTAAAATCGCCGAAATAAGCTTGGAACTGCCGCCAGGACTGTACCGGGATTGCACTGTGCAGAGGCCCGCGACTGGCAATGCCCACAAACCCCGCGATGTCCGTGCGGATTGCGGCAATGCCGGGAGGAGAGGCATCTACCCGTTCGTAATAAACACCGGGAGTAGTATAAGTAGGCACGGCTCAATCCTTCCGTTCAGGTGAGGAATTCAATGGTCATGCCCTCGTGGATGATTTCCACCGACTCTATCGCCACTTCGTTGCCGCTGGCTTTAAAGCTTGGCCCTTCGATTTTGTTTAGCCATGCGTTCTCGAAGTGCCAAGCCATGACACCCTTTTGGCGGGTGTCGTCCAGTAATTCAACCGTCACGTTGCGGCGCTTGATGATGCCGTTGACGATCTCGGCGTGCCAAGCCCACAGCGACTTGTCTTGTTCGCCCCCCGTGTAGCCGTGTTTCAGGACGATGTTGGTGTATTTGCGTAAACCCACCAGCTTGCGCACGTTGGGCTGTAGATCCGTCCCTTCCCGGTAATCCACTGCATCGCCATCGGCGGTGAGTCCGCTGCACTCGCTGAACGCACCGTAGGGGACGTTATCGATAGTGAGCCTGAAGTTAAATGAACGGTAAGGATCGGTACGTTCTGCTGTGGCTGCCATGTTAGGTTCCTCTTAATCTTCCGCGTGGGCAGTCCAAAGACCGATGCGGATAATGACGTATTCCGCCGGTTTGACCGGGGCTACTCCGATAACCACGATCAGCCTGCCGCTGTCGATATCAGTCTGGGTCATGGTGGTTCTGCCACAATTCACGAAATAGGCTTCCTCAGGCTTGGTGCCTTCCAGACCGCCATTGCGCCAGACCAAGGTCAGAAAATTGGAAATCGATCGGCGCACCCTGCCCCACAGAGCCTCGGCATTGGGCTCAAACACTGCCCATTGCAGGCCCCGGTCTATGGATGCCTCGATGAAGATCAACAAACGCCTGACATTGACGTACTTCCAGTCGGAGTCGCTGGTGATGACCCGCCCGCCATACACCCGGATGCCCCGGTCGTTGTTGCGGAAATCGCGGATCACATTGATGTTGACCGGGTAGGGATTGAGGATATCCTGTTCTTCCTTGTTTAGCAGACGTTGCAAACCAGTTATGCCTCTCACCAATTCGTTAGCCGGTGCCTTATGGACGCCGCGCTCGATGTCGGTACGGGCGTACACGCCGACCACATGGCCGCTGGGCGGTATGGGGTACAGCATAATGTTCACCGTGCTGGTTGGGTAAGGATCGGGAATCAGCAACCAAGGATGGTAAAGGGCTGCGTACTTGGTGTCGAACTGTTGCCGTTGGGTTTGCACATCGGTCAACGTATCCTTGGGCGGACGTTGAGCATCCAATACCGTAAAACGGTAACGCATGAGTTCACAATGGTTGATCAGTGCATTTTGGATTGTCACACTGGTTCGGCCTGGGCAGGCGACGATGCTGATTTCTTCGATGTTCCGCAAACTTTGCAGGCCGGTGCGGTTTTCTGGGGTAGGATCATCCACACCTATGTAATTGACGGTGTCGCTCAGGGACGCGATGGAGTCATCTCCCCTAGTTTCATCCAAGCGAATCCGAGCAGTGTGGATTCGTCCATCCGACAATATATCCACCAGCGTCTCCGGGCCGAGCCGTACCTTGAACTGTTCGACTTTGCGTGCATCTTCATTGGGAAGGCTAGGGTCTGTCAATGCCCAATCACGGACACGAATGTACCGCGACCCACCTTCGGGGCGACGATCTGATAGACGCAGTGGCTGCTGTGAGTCATCCAGCTTCGCGCCAGGAAAGTCGTTCCATGTCGTGCCGATGATGGCCTGCACGTATCGACTGTGGCGCGGATCCATCGAAAGATAACGGTACACCTCAACATCCAGTACAGTTTCATTGCGTGCGGGATTAGCCACGTCAGGCTGACGTAGAAGGTAGACGGTAAGACAGAACTCAAGGGATCGCACCCCTAGGCCGACGACTTGCTGAGCCACTGTCAAGGGTGTGTCGAGAATGATTTCCCCCGTCGCCCGGTTGATTGCCGCAACTTTGACCGGAGCATCCACCCTCTGGGCAGCAGCTGTTCTGAATTCTAGTACGGTTCCCGCTTCCACGCCTGCGACGGATGCCAGCCGTATCTTAGTCGGGCTTATCACCAGTGCAAGCTTAGTGGCTGTCACCAGTCCGTCAGGTTCGTCCTCAACAGAGACACGCAGACGGTTGCCCCATGATCCCGCATCCAGTGCGGCCACATTCAACAATGGTTTACGCTGCACGACTTCTGCACCGGGCCGGTGGGAGCGGTTCAGGGTTTGGTTGAGAGTGACCATCTGTGGCTCCAGTGGGGTGGCCGAAGCTAGGGTGACGCGATGATAGAAAATTTCCCCGCTGGGCGAAGTTAAACGCAGAGTGCCGGGGGCCTTGGCATATTCGCCGCCATTTCCGTCAGATACCAAGACCTTGTCCGCTCCTTGGGACGCATCAATCACCAACACCGACAGTTGTTTATTGGCGGCTGTCACAGGATCTTGCCGGACGACGGGCGTCCCGCCGATTGCATAGGCGCGGGAAATGGCAGAAGCCAAGGCCACATTTCCGGGATCAGGCCCTGCGGCCGCACGGTTGGGTAGACGCTGGACGATTACATATTCCTCGTCATTGGGTGGGCCAATCCGTAGCACATCGCCCACCACGATTCCGCGACGGTTGTCCAACGCAATAAAGCTTGCCCCTACTTTGGCAGGTGCTGTTAGCGCACGCACGGGTGTGGCGACAGAGTCCTTAGCTTTAGCGAATGCCAAAGGCACCTTAGTCTGGAACGTCCCATTTGTAATATCAATCGCTTGAATGACAACAGTTTCCAGCTTCCCCTTAGCATCAAGGATCAGTGTTTGCCCCACAGCTAAATCGACGGCATCGGCTTTATTGACGAGTTTGACAGGATTGAGGGCGACACCATCTCCCACTCCCGCAGCGGCTATCTTAATGTGGCTATCATCCTGCAAATTCACACCTTCCACCAAGGTGTCCGCCGGGTAAGCTTGGGAGATCGGGACGTTGAAAGTCACCTGCCCCAACTCGCCGATTCGACGAATCTCAAGATTATTCGCTTGTTTGATGACCGCGACGTTGGTGCGTACATTGAATTTCACTCCCCGGTCATCCACGAGCAGCAGGCTACCCCCCGCGCGTGCAGACGGGTCAAGCTTGGCGCTTTTGACCAACGCCGCAGACAAGTCCATATAGTTTACGGCTGCATTGTTGGCATAGGAAAGCCGCAACGGACTATCCAGAGTAATTTGCACATTGGTGGGTGACAGCAGTGTGGCATGCAAAGCGTAGCGGTTTTCACTGATGTTAGTATTGGTTACTTCGATGATTTCCAGCGGAACCGGCTCGGTCGCAATCGCCGTCATCAAAGCGGCCGCGCCTCCCACTTTTGATTCTTTGATTTCGATAGTCAATTGATTAGGCGGGATGCGCACTGCCGGGGCCGGGGCAACCAACGTGAATTCTTGCGTGGGAGGGGATTTCGGTGTGATCTCCTCAATGCTGATGGAACCCGCAGGGCCAGCATGTGAGCGGCTGAGCGGCATGTTCAGTGGGACAGCGACGGTGTCAGTAACCGGAGCCACTGTGATCCTACGGTATTCGGCTTCGCTGCCATCCCCTATGCGAATCCATTCATTTGCCGCCAATTTAGCATCTGAGAGAACAAGCAATAAAGGCGGGTTCGCCGCCGTGCCAGTGGTTTCAGCCATTGCACGCAACAGAACGGTCTTCGTTCCGGGAGGGATCAAATCCCTGTCGAATAGGAACGATGAAGCCCGTGTTGCCATGTCGGTATCTAGCACACGCGTTATATAAACCCGTTTGCCGCCATTCGTGAAGAAGCCTTCAACAGCATGTGGAAGGTAACAGTGATGGCCTGTGCCGGGGTCGGAATAACCGATGAAGTTCAACAGCCCGCCAAACCACCGGTTAAACTCCCCGGTGCCGGTGATTAGTATGGGCACATTAACGGGCCCGCGCTCCGTAACGCCTATCATTCCGGCTGTACTTGTGCTGACCCCTTCAATGGGCTTGTTCCCTGTGTCGATTTCTTCGACATAGACTCCAGGCGCTAGATATTCGGGCATTTCGGTTCTCCTTTAAGTTATCTCATCCGAGTCGGATTTATCGCAAGACAAAATCAAGCCAATTTTCCCTCAGGGAATAATTGGGGCGGAATTCCACTATGGAGCTATGCACTCCTTGTTTTACTGCAAGGGTTATTTGTGCCACCCGTGCCAAAAATGGCTGACGGAAATAACCCTCGGCATCGCTGCTGGTCGAAAAAAGGCTCACACTATGAAATTCGTCGAGGAAAGGAATTCCGTCGAGGGAGACCCCGCCTGTTATCCTGATATGGCTCCCTGTAGCCATCCCCGCCAAACTATTGAGAAAAATACAGGTGTCCCCCTCGATGGCGTCATGGGCAAATGGTATCGCAGCACCTTGTGGCAGTAAGATAACCCGTCGGACTAAGGCATTTCTCCTGTGAGGATAAGCCATGGGATAGTCCAAGGTAATCGTGGCCGGTCGATCCGGTGTGCCGGTGCCATTGATCGAGTTTACAGCCAAATATTCCGCGATGTCGGGTTGGTCGGCATCAATTAAGAGTATGTTGCCAGAGGGTGGCGGCGGGACGAAGTTAAGTCCATTGGACAAGCGGATTTTTTGGGCACCGACCACACAATCGTCAAGCAGCAACTTGTCGTCCCCCGGAACTACAGTCAAATTCTGCCCGGTAATGCTGGACGAGCCTGATGTCCGATCCGAATAAAGCGGAGAGCCAAGTGAAACCATGCCCGCTGCTTCCGGTGGGACTGACATATTGGCCGGCTGAGCCGTTCGCCATAGTTCCGTAATGCTGACCGTGGCTCCAGGAAGCGGTGTTTTCGTGCCGCTAGAAGCCTGCAACATGACCCGGCCAGTTATAACAACGGGATTATGATGTAGGTTCACTTCAACCGCTGACGGCGGTGTAAAATCAGCGGGGAAATTAGAATTTTTAATCTTTTCCATCGTGAAAACAACAGTCTGTGGCACATACCCTGTCGCCCGGATTTTCAATGTTACCTTATAGTCTTGTGATTTAAGGCCCGGAAATAC
>JBAXXH010000035.1:0-32085 GCA_037127995.1 Methylococcaceae bacterium
AGCCGTTGAGATGCCGCAGTCTTACCGCTTGGCAGATATACCACGTGCCATCACTATTGGTTATGTTCCCGGGAACATAATCCGGCACTGGTGCCTCTAGAATACCAATGGAGATTTATTGATGCTGTCACCCAAAATACTCATTGTAGATGATGATTTACTCATACAATCTCTGTTGAAACGCTATCTTTCCGACAAAGGATTTGCAGTAGAGACTGCGAGCGATGGTGAGCAGATGACCCAAAAACTGGCGCTGAGACATTTCGATTTGATTGTGCTGGACTGGATGCTGCCGGGTGAAGACGGTCTGTCGATTTGTATGCGCTTAAACAATGATGATAAAAGTCCACCCATTATCATGCTGACAGCCAATGATAGCGAAGACTCACGCATTTCCGGTTTGGAAGTGGGTGCGGACGATTATATGGTCAAGCCGTTTAATCCTCGTGAATTGGTTGCCCGCATCCATGCCGTATTGCGCCGCCGTCCTAACGTGTTCCCCGCAGCCATTCCAGAAATCAACAGACCACCGATGAAATTTGGCCCCTATCAAATTAATTTTTTGGAACGCTGTTTATACAAGGAAAATCATAAAATCAACCTGACCGAAGGTGAATTTGCCCTGCTAAAGGTGCTGGCGGATTATGCAGGCACACCCTTGTCTCGCGAACGCTTGGCCTATCTTATTGACGGTCGTTCTCATGACCCCCTCAATAGATCCATTGATATTCAAGTCTCTCGATTACGCCGCATACTTCAAAGTGATCCAACGCAACCCTGCTATCTGCAAACGGTTCGTAGTCTGGGTTATATGCTGACCTTTAACGCTGATTCGGAATGAAGTTTTTTCCAGAAACACTGTTGGGACGCATGTTCTTGCTAATTTTTCTGGTTACCTTAATTAATGCAGTAATCATACGGCTACTCTTTGTGTTTTTTTTAGCGAATCTGGTGACACAGCATTTCAGTTATGTTAGTGAATCGCTTGCAGTTTTGGTTGAGGAAATAATGACGCAGGGTAACAGCGAAACTAATCGCCGGGTAGCAGAACAACTGCGCCAAAGCACTGCCATGATAATCCAGAGCGGTATTGTCGAACACATGGAGGATATACCCGATATCCCTTTTTTAAAAAAAGGGCAGAATACCCTGACACGGAATAATAATAGCTTTATATTGAGATATAAGGTGCAACCGGAAAGTATTATCTGGCTGTTGCATACAAAGCCACCCCTATTTTTCATTAAATATTCCGTTTAAAAGAATCGGCATCATACAAAAAATTATAGGGTTGATATTTTTATTTACTACCAGCGTGTTGATGTTTATGACTTATCTGGCGGCACGCCATATTATTAGTCCCTTAAAAGAACTGGCTGAGGCGACTAAATTTATCGGCAAGAATATAAATAGTGTGGATGTTAATCCGCGTGGACCTGAAGAAATCCGTGCCGTGGGCGGGCTTTAAACGAGATGAAGGCTAATCTTGATCGAATGATTAAGGCGCAGGAATTTTTGTTGGCGGGTATTTCCCATGACTTGCGTACGCCGTTGACCCGCATTCGTCTATCGACCGAAATGATAATGGATGAAAGTGGCGATCTAAGCGAGGGTATGAAGAAAGATATCCAGGAAATAGACATAATCTTGCATGACATTATTAAGTTAGCGAGATTTAATATCGAATCAACAGAACCTTGGGAAATTGGCAACATATCGATTTTATTGGATACCAAAGAAAAATATTAACGCGCCCATCCCATGTTGATCTGACTTTACCAGAGGGCAAAAATTTGCTGCCGGTGCGCTACAAACCAATGGCTTTGCGGCGGCTTTTGTATAACCTGATTGATAATGGTATCAAGCATGGTGGCGGTGCAATTACCCTTAGAACCCGAAGTAATGGCAATAAAATGGATTTATGCGTCTCTGATCAAGGGCACGGTCTGCCAATAAAAATGCCTAAACGCCATTCATTCAACTCAAAAACCTCCGGCAAAGCCGGAGGCTTGAAAATGTGAACCGCTCAAAGCGGGTTAAATCATGTACCACCTAAAGGTGGCGGTGCCTTAAAATAAATCGAGCCGCTCTATTCGGTTATCCTCTTATTCTTGATGTTTGATATAATTACGCACAGTTTCCTCATCCCTGCCCACTGTTGAAACGTAATACCCTCTTGCCCGGAAACTCTGACCCGTGAAGTTCTTTCTTCGTCCCTATAGGTTAGCGCTATGGATCCCAAATATTACCGCAATTCATAAAGGCTTTTCTTCCTATATTTTGGAATGATGATTGCCGTAATTGTCAAACTTTGTGAGTCCCCCAGCAGAGCTGGGGGTTTACTTATGATTAATTAATCTATTATCCTTACCTGACAGACTTTATCTGGGCATCTATACTATAATATTTTAGAATCGACATAAGTGTTATTAGCCTTCTAGGTTTTCCGAGTCTATTAGAGCCATTTGCGCTGTTCTGTAGACCTTGATATTCCTTGCCTATAGAGCTTCGTAAAAATTGTTTACCCCAATTTCCGACGGTAGAATCAGGGTTTGAGGAGGTAGGTTCGATGCAATTCGCGTTTTTGGCTAATTTTCACCCCAGAATTAAATTTAATAATAACAATTGATTAGAAGTTGAAGAGAACTTGTGAAAAATAAAACTCCTTATAAATCAAAGCATTATTTCACAGCGCAAACGCCTCTATTAGTTATGAATCGCACTCAATAAAACTTGTTTTGTCTTATGATGTAAACAAAAACACCCTTCAATTGCTTTAAATTGTTAGAAGGTTTTATGATAAAAACTCAAAGTCTGACTACATCCACCTGGTGCCAAAGCAGCAGTTTTAAGGATTCACTCCTGTTATTGGGTGTTATTTCCGTCGTGTTTATAAGTGGTTGCGAAAAAGCCAAACAACCCGTTGCCGCAAATCTACCAACGGTAAAAGTCACTGAAGTACTACAGCAGGATGTGCCCGTTCAGGAGGAATGGGTGGGTACGCTGGATGGCATGGTCAACGCCCAAATTAATGCACAGGTCGTAGGTTATTTAATCAGGCAAAATTACAAAGAAGGCGATTTGGTTAAAAAGAACCAGCTGCTTTACGAAATTGACCCGCGAACTTATGAAGCCACGCTTGCACAGGCAAAAGCGAATTTGGCGCAACAGCAGGCGGTATTGATAACCAATCAACTTGCCATGAACCGGATTAAGCGACTTTTGCCCGAAAAAGCGGTCAGTGTTCTCGATCGTGATAATGCCGTAGGAGCCGTAGCGAGTTCGGAAGCACAGGTGCTGGCAGCACAGGCAGCGGTTGAAAATGCCAAGTTAAATCTGGGCTTTACTAAAATTACCTCGCCTATTAACGGTATAGCCGGTATATCCAAGGCGCAACTCGGTGATTTAGTGGGGCCTGGCACTGCTACGAATACGCTGACTCAGGTATCGCAGGTCGAGCCTATCCGCGCCTACATTGGTTTGAACGAGAAACAATACTTTCGTTTAGCCAAACACGAACTGGAGAACGGTGGTCAACCCAAATCCATACCTTTGCAGTTAACCTTGTCCGATAACTCTATTTACCCTGACAATGGCACCTTTTACTTTGCCGACCGGCAAGTGGATGTCAATACCGGCACCATTAAAATTGCCGTGTTATTTTCAAACCCGAATAACATCCTGCGGCCTGGTATGTATGCCCGCATTCGCGCCACTGTTGATGTTAAACATGATGCGTTAGTGGTGCCCCAACAAGCTGTGATTCGCTTGCAAACCGCGACTCAATTGGCGGTGATCAATGCGGATAAAAGCATCAGTATTCGTCCGGTAAAATTAGGCGAAACCAGTGGCACCAAGGTTGTGATTGAAGACGGCGTAAAAACCGGTGAACAGGTGGTTGTTGAAGGCCAGCAAAAGATTCGCGAGGGTATGAAGGTCAATATAGAGCCTTACCTTCAAGAAGAAAAGCCAACGACTACCACCAACGCAGCGAGATAATCCCATGGCCAAATTTTTTATTAATCGGCCTATCGTGGCAATGGTGATAGCCATTCTTATGGTTATTATGGGTTTGGTGGCAATGGCGGGTTTGCCGATTGCCCAGTTCCCCAACTTGGCACCGCCTGAAATTCAGGTCAGTACTACTTATAACGGTGCGGATGCCTTGACTATGGAACAAGCAGTGGCAACGCCGATTGAGCAGCAAATGTCGGGGGTTGATAACATGACCTACATGTATTCCATTAACACCAATAGCGGCAATACCAATGTGCGCGTCGATTTTGATGTCACCACTGACCCCAACACCGACCAAATTCTTGCTCAAATGCGTGAAACGCAAGCGGCTTCGCAGCTTCCTGCTGCGGTTAACAATTTTGGCGTAACGGTACAAAAATCTACCGTCGCCCCACTCATCATGTTTGCCCTGTATTCGCCCAAGGGGACTTACGATAATGTTTTTCTGGCCAATTATGCCTACATCAATCTTAACGACAAGCTAACCCGCATTAAGGGTATTTCCACTGTTTCGGTGTTTGGTGCCGGTCAGTATGCCATGCGTATTTGGGTGAAACCCGACAAGCTGGCCTCAATGGATATTACTATCCCCGAAATTGTCAATGCCATTCAAGCCCAAAATACGGTTAACCCTGCCGGACAAATTGGCGGTGAACCTATCCCTAACGGTCAAGAGTTTACCTATGCCATCCAGGCGCAAGGCCGTTTACAATCGGAAGAAGACTTTGGCAACATTATTTTACGCGTCGATAAAACGGGCTCAACGGTGCGTATTAAAGATGTCGGCCGAATTGAATTGGGGGCGCAAAATTACACGGTCTCCAGTCGTTTGAATGGACAACCCACCGCGCTGATTGCGCTTTACCAACTGCCCGGTTCCAACGCACTGGATGCTGCTAACGGTGCCAAAGCCTTAATGGCCGAACAAAAAAAGAGTTTTCCGGCTGATCTGGATTATGCCGTGGCACTGGATACCACGCTGGCAGTGACTGCGGGGATTGATGACATTGTACAAACGTTATTTGAAGCGTTAGTGCTGGTTATTATTGTCGTCTATCTGTTTTTGCAAAGTTGGCGGGCTACGCTGATTCCATTACTCGCGGTGCCGGTGGCTTTAATCGGTACGTTTGCATTTTTTCCCCTGTTTGGTTTCTCCATTAATACCCTGTCCCTATTCGGTCTGGTGCTGGCGGTAGGTTTGGTAATTGATGATGCCATTGTGGTGGTAGAGGCGGTAGAACATCATATTGAGGAAGGCATGTCGCCTAAAGATGCGGCGTTTAAAGCAATGGAAGAAGTGTCAGGGCCGGTTATCGCGATTGCCATTATTCTGGCGGCCGTGTTTATACCGACGGCTTTTATTCCCGGTATTACCGGACGTCTTTATCAGCCGTTTGCGCTGACCATAGCGATATCTGTAGCCCTGTCTGCATTTAATGCCTTAACGTTAACACCCGCCTTATGCGCCCTTATGTTAAAGCCAAAACCAAAGGAAAAAAACACCAGCTTGTTACAGCGATTTTTTGACGTTTTTAACCGTAGTTTTGGCCGCATGACCGATGGCTATGTTGGCGTTTGCGGCGGACTGATTCGTCACAGCTTTTTCGGCTTAATGTTCTTGTTGGCACTAACTTTATTCGCGGGCTTTTTAGGCAATAAAACGCCCTCCAGCTTTTTGCCCGATGAAGATCAGGGCTATATCTACGGCGCACTCCAATTACCCAATGCCTCATCGTTTCAACGAACCAGCGAGATGGCTCGCCAAGTTGAAGACGTATTAAAAAACACGCCGGGCATAAAATACTATTCAACCGTGTTGGGCTACAACATGCTCAGCCAAGCGAATACCACCTACAACGCGTTTTTCTTTATAACCCTTGAAGATTGGGCCATACGTAAAGGCGCTAAAGAACAATACACGGCCATTAAGTTATCGGTCAATAAAGAACTGCAAAAACTGCCGGGCGGGGTGGCTATGGTGTTTCCACCCCCAGCCATCCCGGGTGTGGGAACTTCGGGCGGGGTCAGTTTTGTGCTTGAAGACAGGGGCGGTAATACGGTACAGTTTTTAGCCGAAAATACCGAAAAATTTATGAAAGCGGCGTCGCAACGCCCTGAATTAACGGGTATTTTTACCACTCTTATCGCCGCAACGCCGCAGTTGTTTGTCGATGTCGATAAGGATAAGGTTATTAAGCAAGGTGTAAACTTGGCAGATGTTTTCCAAACCATGCAGTATTACATGGGCAGTGGTTTTATTAATTACTTTAACCGTTTTGGCCGGCAATGGCAGGTTTATCTGGAAGCGGAAGGCGAATATCGAAAAACGCCTGAACCCTTGGGTCAGTTTTATGTGCGCAATAAAAGCGGCACTACCGTACCTTTATCAGCAGTGACCAGTATTAGGGAAACCAGTGGCCCGGAATTTACCATGCGTTACAACCTTTATAGGAGCGCTTTGATTAACGCCGCCGCCAAGCCGGGCTATACGTCAGCACAGGCGATGCAAGCGTTGGAAGAGGTATTTGCCCAAACCATGCCAAACACGATGGGCTATGACTATATGGGTATGAGCTATCAGGAAAAAATTGCCCAGCAAGGCTTGTCGCCGATGCTTATTTTTGGCTTTTCACTCTTGTGTGTGTTCTTGATTTTAGCCGCCCTGTATGAAAGTTGGAGCTTGCCGTTCAGCGTTTTGTTGAGTACTCCGGTTGCCGTCTTTGGCGCTTTTGCGGCCTTAATGGTCGGGCAATACGCCAATAATGTCTATGCGCAAATCGGCTTGGTAATGCTGATTGGGTTGGCTGCCAAGAACGCCATTTTGATTGTGGAGTTTGCCAAGATGGGCGTAGAACAAGGTAAACCGTTGGTTGAAGCGACTCTGGAAGGTGCGCGGCTACGGTTACGGCCTATTTTAATGACCAGTTTCGCCTTTATTTTGGGTTGTGTGCCGTTGGCTTTAGCGCATGGTGCGGGTGCCTTGGCGCGACAAGTTATTGGTTATGTCGTTATTGGAGGTATGGCGGCCGCCTCGTTTATTGCTATCTTTCTGATTCCTTTAAGTTTCTACACTGTTGAAAAATTTTCGGATCAAAAGAAAACCGAAATCGCGGTGGACAAACAACAGGAGCCTGACAATGAATAAATTTTTATTGTTATCAAGCATTCTATTAACCGGGTGTTTTAAAGTAGGCCCGGATTATATAAAGCCTGAAATTGTCACGCCCACCCATTGGCGTAACAGCGAAACCGATGCCCTGCTTAATGCAACCAATAACCGGTGGTGGCAACAGTTAGGCGACCCCGTACTCAATCGTTTGATAACTCAAGCCATTCAGGGCAATTACGATTTAAAAATAGCCATTGCCAATGTTGATCAATACATGGGTTTGTATGGCTCAACACGCGCCAATTTATTTCCACAGTTGAGCGGCGCATTTATATTCCAGCATCCACAACTACAGACTTCACCATTTTTTAAACCTAGCGGTGATTCTTTTAACCTGGGCGGCGGGATGAACTGGCAACTTGATATTTGGGGACAATTAAGACGCGCCAACGAAGCGGCAATGGCCAATCTTCTTGGTCAAGAAGCAACGCGCCAAGCCGTCATGCTAACCCTGGTGAGTCAAGTCGCAAAAACTTACATCAACTTGCGTCAATTGGACAGGCAACTGGAAATAACCAAAGAAATCGTGGCGATTCTTAAAGAAGGCCTGCGCATTAACACTATACGTTTTCAGGAAGGCTATACCTCGGAACTGGAAGTGGAACAAACGGATTCTGAATATCAACTACAAAGTGCGCAAATTCCTCTTTACGAGCAGAGCATCGCTTTGACTGAAAATGCCTTGAATGTTTTATTGGGCAAAAATCCTGATTCCATTCCACGCGGCTTGACCCTGGATAAACTTAAACTGCCGGCAATACCGGCAGGTTTGCCTTCTGATTTATTAATAAGACGACCGGATATTACCCAGGCAGAGCAACAATTAATTTCCGCAAATGCGCAGATCGGCGTTGCCAGAGCGCAATATTTCCCCACTATTTCCCTGACGGGAAACGTAGGACAAATCAGCTCACAACTGGGCGGTCTTTTTGCTCCCGGCACCAATTTCTGGACAGTGGGTTCGGCAATACTGACGCCTATATTCACCGCCGGCAAAATAGCCGGCCAAGTGCAATCAGCGGAAGCCGTCCAAAAAGCGGCATTAGCTAATTATAAGCGAAGTATTATTACCGGCTTTAGTGAATTTGAAAACGCGCTGATCAGTCTCATAAAAACCAAAGAACAAGAAGCAAAACAAATTGATCGGGTGGGTGCCAATAATCGTTATTTCAATTTATCGCGGATTCGCTATGAAGAAGGCTATGTTGATTATTTAAATGAACTGGATGCCATAAGACAGTTGGTTAGCGCCCAAATTGAGCTTACCAATGCGCGTGCATCGACCTTTAACTCGGCCATTGCTTTATACCTTGCCATGGGTGGCGGCTGGATAGTTGCCGAGGAAAAATCAGACAACGTGCCCAAGCCGAAAGAGGCGGCGTATTTTCCTTAAGGTAAAAAATGCCAACATAATGGTTTTTTCCGGGAGCGCCGGGCCCCTGCTCAGCATGGGTTAATCAGGTAGATTACTGTTAAAAGAAAATTATTTGGGTGAAATTCATCATGATGGCTTTGAAAAGCATGAGCTCAAACAAACGTGAACGTATAGAAAAAAGTAAGTATTAAGGCTATGTCCTGTTTATCGTCGCGGCCGGATCTTGCAGATTCCCTGCCAGATGCACATCGCGTGTCGGCAATACATCTGCGACCATTTCCAGACGCTTCCAGTCTGGCGCGGGTGTTTCGCTCTGTTTTTTTCGGAACAAACGATGACTCTTCCACCATCACCATTTTGTGAATATAGCGTGGACAGTTGGGGAACATTTCCCGCAACTTTACCCGCAACACCATTTGTGCCTCAGGCCAGTGCGCCAACAGCGGATCATTTTCCTGTATAAAAGCATCACCGTTTAAACGCAAACGCGCTTGTCTTTGGAAGTCAATAAACAACAGGCCAACAGGCGGGTTGACCATGACATTGCCCGCTGACAAATACATACCGTTACCATCATAAACCGGAAAAGCCACGGTGTATTCATCGATAACCTTAACCAACCCAACGCCACCGCCTTTGTAGGAACAGTTAGGCCGCCCTTCCTGATCAACCGTCGCCAGGAAAAACATGTTTTGTTCTTCTATAAAAGCTTGGTCTTCGGGGCTAATCTGATGAGAAATAATGGTCTCAGCCAGCCGATCAGCCATGGGTTGCGTTTCAAATTGGTTTTGTAATTGACGACTGCCTTCATGAAAAAATTCACTCATCGCTCCTCCCGTGAGTTAAGTAGTATGGAAACCTGATTATTCAAAAACGCTTACCCCAAACTAACTTGGATAAGCATAATAACTGCCTATGTAACTGTACCAGAATGACGCGTGCTAAAGTTGTATTCTGCTGAGACCGAAAACCCTTCAATAAAGTATAATAAACCCTAATCGCCTGAATCTGGCATTATCCTGTCTCAAAACACCCTGCATTCCACTTGGTTGAGACAAACTATAATTAAGGTAAAAACCCCATGAGTAACCTCCCCAAATGCCCAGCCTGCGGCTCAGAATTCACCTACGAAGACGACAGCCAATACATCTGCCCTGAATGCGCACACGAATGGCCAAAAGACGGGGCCACCGAAGATAATGCCGACGCCAAAATTATTAAGGACGCAAACGGCAACGTACTGCAAGACGGCGATACCGTCACCGTCATCAAAGACCTTAAAATCAAAGGCACTTCACTCGTTGTCAAAGTCGGCACTAAAGTCAAAAATATCCGTCTGGTTGACGGTGATCATGACATCGACTGCAAAATCGATGGCATTGGTGCCATGAAACTTAAATCAGAGTTTATTAAAAAGATTTAATCTGCCAACACTCCTGATTATAAAAACAACTTGGAAGTTTTGGCTACCCACTTAAGCCGGGACAAGAAATTTTAGTTAACGCCGTCATACCGGCAAGGATGCCGGTATCCAGTGCCATGGATGGTAACTTTCCGATAACGTTGCCGCATGATTTAGGGTCTATGCCAAACTACAGATTCACATCCATGTGACTGGATTCCGGCATCCCTGCCGGAATGACGGACTTTTTGGTACTTAGCGAATCATTTTGTTGCTCATTGTCCCGTCTTAAGTAGGTAGCCCTCAAGCATGAATTAGAGGCGAGAATACACAAATGAAACGTAATTTATTTGATGAATTAAACGAAGGATTGACGGCGCTAAAATCAGAACGCCAAGGCAAGATCACATTGAAACAATGTATGGTAGAAATAAAGCCTGCCCGAACTATTGCACTTGTCGATACCCGTACTCGCAAGCCGAAGTATTAATTCGCTTGGTTGAACATTATCCCGATGCTGTGGAACGATTATCAGCTATAGACTTTCAGAAATTAAATTTCCATTTTCCCACGTTACAACACGTTGAAATTAATATCCCACAAAACACAAAGCCCTGCAAGGGCGAAATCAAACATATTATCGTCATTAAAGTATTACGCCCATGCAGGGCTTTATCATTGTTATTTTTGATTTCGATGGGCGTTGCCCATCGCTAACAGATTACGCCCCTTCGGGACTTTTTAATGCGCTATAGTTTTTCAGATAAAAAATTTCTCAGTCGACAGATACCATACCTTTAAGGCATGTTATCTGTATCAGCTTACAGTAATGCGAATTGGAAATTTAATTTCTGGAAGACTATATTTAAATTCTCATAAAATTGCGCTGAGGTAAGAAGCATGTCATTCACGATTGATGCACCTCTGTCAATCCAGTAAAAAATTAGCCTGTGGCTGATCTTCCAATCCCGACTCTGTTGTTTCGTCCTTTAAATTAACACCCGAAAATTTTAACTTTTCGGACTCATTTATTAAAAACAGTAATTTCTTTAACGCCTGTTCATAACTCAATCCGTTGTTATGAATATTGGAAATACAATTGCGGTTGGCGTCGGTGCTTATCCCTGATTTTGCCTGATAGGTGTAGTAAATGCCCATGCTGTCAGGTGAGCTTAAACCGGGACGTTCGCCGATCAAGACGATACACAATCGGGTGGCATAATGTTCTGCGATTGCATCGCCGATGGCTACCCGCCCGTGTTTAACCAAACATACAGGCGGGAGTGTGTAACCGTTTGCTTGCAGTTGCGGCAACAATAAACTCAAGAATGGTTCGGCGTGATGAGCGATGGCTTTGGACGATAAGCCATCGGCGACAACGACTACGGCATCAGCCTGAATTGACGCAGTATTTTGCAAACAGTCCAGCGCCGATGCACTTAACAGGCGTCCGAGATCAGGGCGTTGTAAATAGTGGGACTGATTTTCTGCCTGAGTTTGCAGGGTCTGCGTTTGATAACCCAGCAAGTTTACCTGTTGTGCGAGACTGGTAAAATCCAGCGGTATATTGACGGCATCACGCGCCAAGGCATGCGCTAACTGAAATTCCAGACAGGCGCGGGTCGGCAGGCTGATACCTGCCCGCCCCAACGCAATACGCGCGGGGGTAAACCGGCTCAGGCTTTGCCAAGGGTCGCGGGCAATCTCTGCTTCATTATTTTTACTCATCGGCAGACTCACTTAAGTTTTTGCATAGCAGGTTTAAATAATGCCGGTATATCAACTTGTTGAAGCAACTGATTATCAGTATTAAAAATTTGATGTTGTTGCAGCCACTGTTCAAACTCGGGCGCAGGCCGTAATCCCAGCATTTTACGCACATAAAGCGCATCATGAAATGAGGTGGATTGATAATTAAGCATGACATCATCAGCTCCCGGAACGCCCATAATAAAAGTTCCTCCGGCTACGGCAAAAGACGTGAGCAACAGATCCATATCATCCTGATCGGCTTCGGCGTGGTTGGTGTAACAAATATCGCAACCCATCGGCAGACCCAATAATTTACCGCAGAAATGATCTTCCAGACCGGCGCGGATAATCTGCTTGCCGTTGTAAAGATATTCCGGGCCTATAAAACCAACCACCGTATTAACCAACAACGGTTTAAATTTACGGGCGACGGCATAAGCCCTGGTTTCACTGGTTTGCTGATCCAAGCCTTCATGAGCATTGGCCGACAACGCGCTGCCTTGTCCCGTTTCAAAATACATACAATTATCGCCCAACGATCCTCGCCCCAATTCAAGCGCGGCGCAGTGGGCTTCTTGCAGTAGATTCAGATTGATGCCAAAGCTGTCATTGGCTTTTTGGGTACCGGCAATGGATTGAAAAACCAAATCAACCGGTGCGCCTTGTGCCATGGCTTTTAAGGTAGTGGTCACATGGGCCAACACGCATGATTGGGTCGGAATTTGATAACGTTCAATCACATCATTCAGGATGTGCAGTAAACGTAAGGTTGCTTCCAAATTGTCAGAGGCGGGATTAATGCCAATGACAGCGTCGCCGCAACCATACAGCAAACCATCCAAAAGACTGGCAGCAACACCGGCGGGATTATCGGTAGGATGATTGGGTTGCAAGCGTGTAGACAAACGGTTTTCCAGGCCAATAGTGCCGCGAAAACGGGTAATCACCCGGCATTTTTTGGCAACCAAAATCAAATCCTGAAGTCGCATAATTTTGGATACAGCCGCCACCATTTCCGGTGTCAAGCCAGGGGCGAGAGCCGTTAATGTTTCTGTGTCGGCCTGATCGGACAATAACCAGTTACGAAAGTCACCTACCGTAAGATGACTGACGGCCGCAAACGCCACACTATCATGCTCATCAATGATCAGGCGCGTAACCTCATCCTGTTCATAAGGCACCAGTGCTTCATTAAGAAACTGTTTTAACGGGACATCAGCCAGCACCCATTGCGCGGCGACTCGCTCACGATTATTGTCAGCCGCGACACCCGCCAAATAATCGCCCGAACGAGACGGTGACGCCTTAGCCATTAGATTGCGCAGGGTTTTAAAATCGTAGGTCAGACGGGTTGTGCGGCATTTATACATGTGACTTATCCTGAACTATGTGGAATACTCAAGATAACATGACATTATTAAGACAACGTTACAGATCGCTAGTGTGGATTAATCTATCATCTTATATTTTGTTGCGCTATGTGAACGCATCATTCTGGTTACGCTGGTTGTCCGGCTGCTTATCGAAAATAGTTACGCAAAATAATCGGTAGCGCCAAACCAATCTACCGTATTTTCATTGGCTGGTACTGATTTTTCAGTAACCAACTCGTCAAGGACATATTCCAGTCCATAAAAATCACCATTATCAAAAGCCTGATTCATAAATGCGACAATATTACCGGGTGCCTCTAAATTTTGATTAATCATCTTGTACCTTCCTGTTTTTGCTGACTGATACGCAGCAATAATTTCTGTAATGCTGCCTAAAATAAGCTTTGTTTACTGAACAGGAGCTGAAAGTAGTCGTTTATAGTGCTTAAAATGCCGTTTCTTAAGAAGTCAAACGTGACTATCAAGTATTATACCCATTGGTTATCACGGGTTTCGCGCATCAGGTAGACGGCAAGCAGACTGATGGCGGCCGCCAATGAGACATAGCCGCCAACCCAGGACAGTCCGCCCTCGGTGACCAATCGTTGCGCAATATACGGTGCAAACGAGGCACCCAGTATGCCGCCCAAGTTATAGGCAGTTCCGGCACCGGTATAGCGTAATGCAGGGGGAAATAGTTCGGGTAGCAAGGCACCCATGGGCGCGAAAGTGGCACCCATTACAAATAATTCCAAAGACAAAAAAGCGGTAATCAGCAACGGTGAACCACTTTCCAGCATCGGTTGTAAAGCGAACCCTGACAGAAATGCGGCGCTACCTGCGACAAGTAAAACCGGTCGTCGTCCAAAACGATCACCTGCCCACGCAGATAGCGGCGTGGCGGCAGCCATAAACAGCACAGCCACACTCAACATGCCAAGAAATTGCTGACGTGAAATGTGTAAAGTAATGGTGCCATAACTCAAAGGAAACACCGTTGAGATATAGAATAGCGCATAGCACACCACCATCGCCATCGCACCCAGCACCAGCGGAGCGCAATGATGCTTTACTATTTCTTTTAGTGGAAAGACTACCCGTTGGTGCTGTTTCAATAGGTTGGTAAATACCGGCGTTTCGGCTATTGCCAGTCGTACATACAAACCGATCATCACCAGTACCGAGCTGGCAAGAAACGGGAGTCGCCAACCCCAGTCTTTAAAGGTTTGTTCAGTCAAAAAATAAGCCGGCAGCAAAAAACTGCCGGTCGCAAAAAGAAACCCGATGGGTGGCCCCAATTGAGGAAACATGCCGTACCAACCCCGCTTGCCAGCCGGTGCATTTTCGGTTGCCAACAGTGCCGCACCGCCCCATTCTCCCCCCAAACCTATACCTTGGCCAAAGCGCAGCAAACACAATAAAGCGGGTGCCCACGCCCCAATAGCCTCATAACCTGGCAACACACCAATCAATGTAGTCGAGATGCCCATTACCAACAGTGATGCGACCAAGGTTGTTTTGCGTCCGATGCGGTCACCAAAATGTCCAAACAGCGCCGCGCCCAAAGGTCGGGTAAGAAAAGCCACGGCAAAGGTAAGAAAGGCACTCAGTGCTTGAGTAGTCGGGTTGCCGCCAGGAAAAAATACCGGACCAATAACCAACGCCGCCGCCATGCCATAGATATAAAAATCATAAAACTCAATAGCAGTACCAATAAAACTGGCTAAGGCAATGCGCGTAACGGAGGGGACGGTGGTGGTTTTTGGCAATGTTGAACCTGCTGCTTTATGTTTTTGATTAGTTTATTTAAACACATACGTTGAGCAGTGACACAACGGAAAATCAAAATTACACTGAATTGCCCTACCACCTTAAAACCACAATTTTTATCTAATTATCCAGCCTTTAACCTTATCGTCATCAAAGATCATTAAAATATCTTGCAGACTGTAAACGATAAAGTGTAATCTGCACGACAGGTTAAAAGAAGTAATAAAAATACCTGACTATACTTAACCGATCACAACTTATGTATTTTTAAATGACTCTCCCTTTCGCAGAGAAAAAAAGGATTATAAGCGGTAAGCAGGGCATTTAAACAAGAACACACCAACACTAAAACCATTAATGAATATAACCGGAAAGGAGCTGGCAGGGAAATATTGGCAATCCTCTTTTTCAGTTATATTTAATGACAGGTATAATACCCTTAGATTTAATAACCCTTAACCACGAGAAGTAAAACCATGTCTAAATTTCCAATAGATCTTGGCGCTTATCAGCGCATTACCCTTGATCCAAGTATTGACACACTGACTACCGAACAAAGAGACAGTCTTAAAGCCAACATTCAGCTTTGTCGCGATGCAATTGTTTTCTTTACCGCTACCGGTGCTGCAAGAGGCGTTGGCGGTCATACGGGTGGCCCTTACGATACGGTGCCTGAAGTCATGATTATGGACGCCTTGTTTCGCGGTTCAGCAGATGCCTTCGTACCAATCTTTTTTGATGAAGCCGGACACCGTGTAGCAACTCAATATCTGATTTCCACGCTAAACGGCGATCTTCCTGCTGAACGCTTGATGGAATACCGCGCGGCTCACTCTCATTTACCGGGCCATCCTGAACTGGGCTTTACACCCGGTGTAAAATTTAGCTCGGGACGTTTGGGACACATGTGGCCCTACGTCAATGGCGTAGCGATTGCTAATCCAACCAAAACACTATTTTGTTTGGGTTCTGACGGCTCACAACAAGAAGGTAACGACGCGGAAGCGGCACGTCTGGCCGTGGCTCAACAGCTGAATGTCAAGTTGATTATCGATGATAACAACGTCACTATTGCCGGTCATCCATCACATTACCTGCCCGGTTGCACAACGGCTAAAACCTTGGCCGGTCAAGGCGTCACCGTATTGGAAGGCGACGGCGAAGATCTTGATGATTTGTATAAACGTATCTGTATCGCCGTCAACACCGATGGTCCGGTTGCTGTTATCAATCATCGCCTAATGTGCCCCGGTATTGTTGGTCTGGAAGGTTTAACTCACGGCCATGACGTTATTTCTGTAAAAGTAGCCCTTGAATATCTGGAATCTCGCGGTCAACAAGCGGCTGCCGATCACCTTAAAGAAATCAAGGCACCTAAAAATGATGCCGTATTCTTGGGTTCAAGTGATCGTTGGGATGCCAACCGTAACGTTTTTGGTGATGCTGCCGTTGAAATTATGGGTCGCTTGAGTGAAGCCGAACGTATCGATAAAATTCGTGTTGTCGACAGCGATCTTGAAGGTTCTTGTGGCCTGTTCAAAATTCATGCAGCTTTCCCGGAAACCTTTATCTCTTCCGGTATCATGGAACGCGGTAACTTTTCTGCAGCGGCAGGTTTTGGTATGGAAGCAGGCAAACAAGGTATTTTTGGTACTTTTAGTGCGTTCCTGGAAATGCTGCTGTCTGAAATCACCATGGCACGTTTGAACAATTCCAACGTACTGAGTCATTTCTCTCATGCCGGTATCGATGACATGGCTGACAACACCTGCCATTTTGGTCTGAACAATATGTTCGCCGACAATGGCTTGAGTGACGGTTATGCGACCAACCTTTACTTTCCGGCTGATCCGCTGCAAATGAAAGCTTGTATGGAAACCATTTTCTTTAATCCCGGCCTGCGTTTTGTTTTCTCAACCCGTTCTAAAGTACCGACTATTTTAAATACCGCCGGCGAAGACTACTTTGGTGGTGACTATAAATTTGTCTCCGGCAAAGATGAAGTGATTCGTGAAGGAACTCATGGTTACATTGTCAGCTTTGGTGAATCCTTGTATCGGGCATTGGATGCCGTAGAACGTCTGAAACTGGAAGGTATTGACGTTGGCTTGATCAACAAGGCCACCCTGAATGTTATCGATGAAGACATGATGGCAAAAATTGGTAATTCACCAATGGTATTGGTTGTTGAATCCTTTAACCGCAAGTCTGGTTTGGGTAGTCGTTTTGGCTCATGGTTACTGGAACGTGGCCTGACGCCAAAATACGCGCATCTTGCCACTTATAAAGAAGGTTGTGGCGGTCTATGGGAACAATTCCCGCATCAAGGTATTGATCCAGCGGGCATTATCGCTAAAACAAAAGAGCTGTTAAAAGTTTAGGTTTGGCTAACCCTTTATAAAAAGATATTTCAAATGTCGCCCCTCTTGAATCATTTTGATACTTTGAGGGGAAAATAATAAAAAGCCCTTGTCTTATGGCAAGGGCTTTTTTATTGACCAAAATTTCGTATATGAAAGTAAGTAGCCTATCAATATAGCTTTTTTTCCGATTACTTGCCTTTGCCAATACCGAACTGCGACGCGTGCATACCCACCAGTCGGCTAATCATTATCGCCAAATAAAGCTGGCCAGTAATAGCTTCAAAAATAGAGAGTGCCCGGGCCGCTCGGGTCATGGCAAGAATATCTCCGTAACCCACCGTGGTTAGAGTTACGAAACTGTAATAGTTAAAATCAACCAAATCATCAGTCGAATTTTCAACGATATTGAAAGAACCGGGATGAAAGCTTTCCAGAAAAAAATAGCCATAAGCCCATATCATTCCGAGCAGGATATAAGCGCATGCAGCGGCCATGATCAAGTCTAGCGTGACTTCATTTTCCATTTCGATATGTGTCCAGATCATGATTAACATGTGAACAAGAAAAATTGCGCCCAGCCCCAGTTTAATTTTATCGACAGCCGGAAGTGGCAACAGGTAATGGAGTGCACTAAAAATTATGATGGCACTAACGAGTAGCAAGGAAATTCGCAGTTGCCTGGGTTGTCCAGTAAGCGCATGAAGACCCGACATCAACGCACAGGCAAAGAATAAATCTGTGCTTACATTCACCCAGACACGTGCGCCAATCCACTCATTTAATAGTGGGCGCACACCAATCATCATCATAAGTGACAATAAAAGAAATCGAAATCGGCCAATCTCATGCCTGCCGATATGAACTGTTGATATTTTACTCATGATTTAAGCCTGATCGATACCGATCCGGGTTTGCAACCTCAACCGAAACATTTGAATACTTTAACAGGTTTTAAAATGTGCGTGACGGGATTATAAGCCGCATCACACTTCAGTTTTAATCGTACCGATTGAAGAATTTTAAAAGACTATCAGCGCGAAAAATTGACATTTTTTCTTCATAAAAGATTATTAACTGACTGTTTGGAAGCGTGGGTTTTTAGTGATTGCCCCAATCTACCCAACCCATTTGGGCGGAAACCAGCACAATAATACCAAAAGCGATGCGATACCAAGCAAACACGGTAAAATCGTGTCGGCTAATAAAACGTATCAATCCGCGTACGGCAAAAAATGCGCTAAAAAACGATACTGTGCCGCCAACGGCAAACAAGGCAATATCATCAACACTGAACAAATCGCGATTCTTGTAAACATCGTACAAGGTTGCAGCAAACATGGTTGGAATGGCAAGGAAGAAAGAAAACTCGGTTGCTGCACGGCGCGACAGGCCAAAAAACAACCCGCCGATAATGGTTGCGCCTGAACGTGAAGTACCGGGAATCATAGCCAACGCTTGCGCAAAACCGACTTTTAAGGCATCACGCCAAGTCATATCATCGACCGCTTCAGCATGAACAATATGCTCACGACGCTCTGCCCACAAAAT
This sequence comes from Methylococcaceae bacterium, assembly GCA_037127995.1. Taxonomy (GTDB): domain Bacteria; phylum Pseudomonadota; class Gammaproteobacteria; order Methylococcales; family Methylomonadaceae; genus Methylobacter_C. The sequence goes on from JBAXXH010000035.1 coordinate 18,770, forward strand.
CAAAAAACCGCCGATTATAAATGCGGACGCAACCACAATAGGGTTAAACAGATAATGTTTAATTTGTTTTAAAAACAAAAATCCCAATATGGCCGCCGGCATAAACGCAACCATCAGGTTGACCGCCAAGCGCTGGGACAGCGACTCAGACGTTAGGCTGCTCACGGTATGAGCCAGTCGTGCACGATATTCCCAAACTACCGCCAGTATCGCGGCAAACTGAATTGCAATTTCAAACACTTTGCCTTTGTCGTCGTTAAAGCCGAGCAATTGTCCGACCAGAATCAAATGACCCGTAGACGAGACCGGAAGAAATTCGGTCAAGCCCTCAACGAGGCCGAGAATTATTGCATGTATCAACAATGTAGTATCAGCCATATATCGATTTTTTTAATGTTTTGAACGATAAAAATCACGTCACATTTGCGTTTAAAAATGTGACAATAAGTGTGTTTTATATATCTAAAGCGTAACAGCGCTTTGAACCCCGTCACTCACATTTTGTAAGCGGTTAAACGTTTCAAACGTCTCGACCCGGGTTACAAACCCCGACCGGCATCGGTAAAAAATAATTTTAAAGGGTAGCGCGAAATTACTTTCTCAGCTTTTAACGCTTCATCGAATCAAAAAATTCAGCGTTGGTATTAAAGTCTTTAAGCTTGCCCAGCAAAAATTCTGAAGCAGCGGTTTCATCCATTGGTTGCAAAATTTTGCGCAAAATCCAGGTTTTTTGCAGAGTATCGGGATCAACCAAATATTCTTCGCGACGCGTTCCGGAACGATTAATGTTTATTGCGGGATAAATTCTTTTTTCAGCAATTTTTCGATCCAGATGCAACTCCATGTTGCCGGTACCTTTAAATTCTTCATAGATAACTTCATCCATTCTTGAACCGGTATCGACCAATGCGGTGGCTATAATGGTTAAACTGCCCCCTTCTTCGATATTTCTTGCCGCGCCAAAAAAGCGTTTTGGTTTTTCCAAAGCATTGGCATCAACACCACCCGTTAATATCTTACCCGAAGAAGGCACGACGGTATTATAAGCTCTGGCCAGTCGGGTAATCGAGTCTAACAAAATAACTACATCGTGTTTATGCTCAACCAGACGCCGCGCTTTTTCGATAACCATTTCTGCAACCTGTACGTGACGGGTTGCCGGTTCATCAAAGGTACTGGAGATAACTTCGCCGCGAACACAGCGCTCCATTTCCGTGACTTCTTCAGGACGTTCATCGATTAATAATACAATCAGATAACATTCCGGATTTTGTTCGGCGATGGCTTGTGCCAGACTTTGCAAGATCATGGTTTTACCGGCTTTTGGCGGTGACACAATTAAGCCACGCTGACCTTTACCGATAGGAGCGATTAAATCTATTATCCGTCCGGTTAAATCTTCACTGGTACCGTTGCCTTGCTCAAGAACAAACCGTTGCTTGGCAAACAGGGGTGTCAGATTTGAGAAGGTAATTTTATTTTTGGTATTTTCGGGCGGTTCAAAATTGATTTGATCAACTTTGAGCATTGCAAAATAACGTTCGTTATCTTTTGGCGGCCTGATCTTTCCGCTTATGGTATCGCCTGTTTTTAATGAAAATCGTCTGATTTGACTGGGGGATACATAAATATCGTCTGGACCTGCCAAATACGAGCAGCCCGGCGTACGTAAAAAACCAAAACCATCCTGCAAAATTTCCAGAACACCATCACCGGAAATATCATCTCCGGCTTTTGCCTGTTTTTTCAGGATGGCAAAAATCAAATCCTGCTTACGCGATCGGGCAACATTTTCAAGCCCAAGGGACTCGGCGATTTCAATAACTTCACTTATTTGTTTTAGTTTTAACTCGGTAAGATTCATAAAAAAGGTAACTCGAAGAAATGTAGTTAGGGTGTAAACCGTAACGACCGGGATAGGATTTAAAATTCAGGGGTAATTTATCGGACGATATGATTGAGCGCACGAGGCTATCGCACAGCGCAAGTATAGCTGAAGTATTCAGATCCGTCCAACTTTTGTGACAGATCTGAATAAGGGAGGCATGTTTAAATGTTGCTATCAATAAACTTGGCAAGCTCTGATTTTGTCAAAGCACCGACTTTAGTAGCTTCCACTTCGCCATCCTTAAATAGCATCAGTGTTGGAATACCGCGCACACCGTAGTGTTGTGGTGTCTGTGGATTTTCATCTATATTTATTTTAACAACAGTCAATTTACCTGCATACTCTTCGGCAATAGCATCCAAAACCGGTGCAATCATTTTGCAAGGTCCGCACCATTCAGCCCAATAATCAACCAGTACGGGACCGTTAGCTTTAATGACAGTTTCGTTAAATTCACCATCGCTCACATGAAGGACTGAATCGCTCACACTATTTCTCCAAATAATAAAAGTTAAAACTATATGAGGGATAGCGCTTCTAGTCAATCAATTTTAACCAATTTGATTTTTACGCTATGCTATGGCTCTATGAATACTACCCATTTAACAGAAACCCGCTTCAGCAATCTTGAATTGTCTGACCCTATCCTGCACGGATTAAACGATGCAGGTTTTAATTATTGCACGCCCATTCAGGATAAAGCCTTACCCTTATTGTTGCGGGGCAAGGATATTGCAGGCCAGGCACAAACGGGGACGGGTAAAACCGCCACTTTTTTGTTGGCTGCTTTTCAGCACTTAATCAATGATAATGGCGGCAATAAGTTAGAAGATATGCCGCCAGCGTGTGAAGATGAGCCAGGCACCGAGGAGTCGGGCAGTGTAATGAAAGCACCGCAGAAAATAGTCGCAAAAAGCGGGCCTGTTAAAAATCCCAGAGCCATTATTCTGGCACCAACCCGCGAACTGGCCATTCAAATCCATAAAGATGCCGTCCTGTTGGGCAAACATCTTAATTTGAAATTTGCCCTGATTTACGGCGGCACTGACTATCAACTACAACTGGATACCATAAAATCCAATATTGATATTATCATCGGCACGCCGGGCCGTATTATTGACTTTTACCGGCAAAACGCCTTCACTCTGGATAATGTGCAAGTGACAGTGATGGATGAAGCCGACCGCATGTTTGATTTGGGTTTCATAAAAGACATACGTTATTTACTGAGGCGTATGCCCCCGCCTGAACAGCGTTTAAATATGCTGTTTTCAGCGACGCTATCCTATAAAGTGACCGAACTGGCTTATGAACACATGAATAATCCGGTGTTGATCCGCATCGAAAGCGAAGAAGTCACCTCTAAAGCCATCCGGCAATGCGCCTATTGTCCGGCTAACGAACAAAAAATCCCATTATTGGTCGGTTTGTTGAACCACTACCAACCGCAACGCAGCATTATTTTTGTCAATACCAAACGCTGTGCCGAGCAACTGGATGACACGCTTAACGCCAATGGCTATAAAACTGCGGCCCTCAGTGGGGACGTGCCGCAAGAAAAACGCCAGCAACTGTTGAAAGATTTTCAGGACAACAAAATCACCCTGTTGATCGCCACCGATGTTGCCGCCCGGGGCCTTCATATTCCTGACGTCTCCCATATCATTAATTATGATTTACCGCAGGATGTGGAAGACTATGTCCATAGAATCGGCAGGACTGCGCGTTTTGGCGCCAGCGGCGAGGCAATCAGCTTTATCTGTGAGCATTATGCCTATTCAATGCCGGATATTGAAGAATTTATTGGTCAAAAAATCCCCGTTATAGCCATCACTGCTGATCTTTTAGCTGATGTTATAACACCCGCCAGAAGACCTGCGAAGCCTAAAACCGATTATCCGGGCAAGCGACCTAACCAGGGTGGAAGCCGCAAACCTACAGTCCGCTCATAAGCTCCCGGAAATCCTCAATAGACGGATAATCGGCCACGACTTTTTTAGGTTGCCTGCTATCGGGTTTAGTCACGGAAATTAAATGCGCAATACCAAACAAACGGGCTGAATTCAAGACTGCCAGACTATCGTCAATCAACACCGTGGTGCTTTTATCGAACGGTTGCTGTTGCTGCAAAAGCGGCCAAAATTCGGCGCGTTCTTTAGGAAAACCCAAATCATGGGAGCTGATAATGCCATCGAAAAACGGCTGCAAGCAGGTTTTTTCCATTTTTAAACCCAAGCTATCTCGATGCGCATTGGTGACCAGCAGAACCCGCTGTGAGGATTGCTGAAGTTTTTCCAAAAATTCAGTGACGTGCGGTAATACGGCAATTAACCCGGAAATTTCAGCTTTTAATGCAGCAATATCCAACTTTAAAACCTCACTCCAGTAATCCAGACAATACCATTCCAGCGTCCCTTCCATACTTTTAAACTGCGGTTCTAATACCTGTTTTGCAGAGTCTACGCTTAACGCTTTTTGCTGCGCATATTTTAACGGCACAAACTCTTTCCAAAAATGATTATCAAAGTTCAAATCCAGTAAAGTACCATCCATGTCCAGTAAAACTGTATCAATTTTTTTCCAATCAATCATCATAGTGGGTTATATTTGTCGAAAATAATTACCCTTAAAATAGCACAATGTCTGACAAACCAATCATTCTAAACAAAACGACTATCGCTAAAAGCCGTTTATTCCGCATAGAATCACTGGATATACAATTTAGCAATGGCGAACTACGCAATTATGAACGCCTGGCTCGCGGAAATCCCGGCGGCGCTGTATTGATTGTACCTATGCTGGATAATGAAACGGTGTTATTGATTAGAGAATATTCTGCCGGTGTACACCGTTATGAAATAGGCTTACCCAAAGGCAAAACCGATGCAGGTGAATCATTTTTAGAGGCCGCCAACAGGGAACTTAAAGAGGAAGTCGGTTTTGGTGCCAGAAAGCTGCATCACTTAAGTTCTTTCTCCCTGGCACCCTCTTATTTGGAACATATTACAGAAATAGTCATCGCTCAAGATTTGTACGCAGAAAAACTGGCGGGTGATGAGCCGGAAGAACTGGAAGTTATTCCCTGGAAAATAAACAATATCAACGGGTTAATTGCTACAGGCACCTGTACTGAAGCCCGCTCAATCGCAGCATTGTTTATGACCCTGGAATATCTTAAAACCTTACAACTCTAAAAACGACATCTTGACTACCCGCTTAAAACGAGACAGATACCATCCCTTGAAGGGATGGTAGATGTAAAATCGTCCCGCTTTAAATGGGTTGCTTAAATAGAGGTTTCCTCGCAGCCAAAATGATTTTGATAATCTTCCATGGAGCGCCTAATCACTTCATGGGCTTCTTCACGTCCATAAACATTGGTTATTTCGCAAATACTCTTTTCACTGGGAAGATGCTTGTAAGTCAAAAAATAATGTTTAAGACGATTGATATAAGACTCGGGGCAATCTGACACATCATTCCATTGCCGATAAAATTCGTCCCCTTTCATCACCGCAATTATTTTATCATCGGCTTCGCCGCCATCCAGCAAACGAAAGCCGCCAATAGGAATTGCCTGTAATAAAATATCGCCGTGGGTTACGCTGCGTTCACTTAAAACGCAAATATCCAACGGATCGCCATCGCCTTTGGTAACTTTCTTTCCTGATTTAAGTTCCGCATATTCAGCGATTCTTTCGGCGCAATAGGTTTGTGGAATAAAACCATAAAGCGTGGGAATCATATTGGAAAACTTTTGTGGCCGGTCAATTTTAAGATAACCACTTTCCTTATCTATTTCATACTTAACCGTATCGGACGGCACAATTTCGATGAATGCGGTCACGATGGTTGGTGCATTATCGCCCGGTTTAATGCCGTGCCAAGGGTGTGCTTTGTGTATTATGTTCATTTTTTCATAGCTCTTTTTACTAAAAAGAAGGTATTTCATTAAACAGAAATCGGTGCCTTAATATGTTCATGGGCTTGATAATCGGCACAACAAAAATCTTCATACTGGTAATTAAATATTGATTCTGGTTTACGTTTAATTGTTAACGTCGCAAGTTTGTAGGGCTTACGTTTTAACTGCAATGCAGCCTGCTCCTGATGATTAAGATACAAATGCACATCACCACCCGTCCAGACAAAATCGCCCACTTCCAAATCGGCCTGCTGAGCCACGATATGCGTCAATAATGCATAACTGGCAATATTGAACGGCAAACCTAAAAAAGTGTCGCAACTGCGCTGATAGAGCTGACATGACAACTTGCCGTCGGCCACATAAAACTGAAAAAAGGCGTGACAAGGTGCCAAGGCCATTTTACCGCACGCTACATTTTGTTGCGGACTTATATTTTCATCGGGTAAATCTGCCACATTCCACGCCGAGACAATAATTCGCCGACTATTGGGTGTTTTTTTCAGCTGCTCAATGACCTGCTGAATCTGGTCAATGTGGCGACCATCCGGCGTGGGCCATGAACGCCATTGATATCCGTACACCGGCCCTAAATCACCTTTTTCATCGGCCCATTCATTCCAGATATTAACCTGATTCTCATGTAAAAAACCCAAGTTAGTCTCGCCTCTTAAAAACCATAATAATTCATAAATAATTGATTTTAAATGAATTTTCTTGGTAGTCACCAAGGGAAACCCCTCAGCCAAATCAAAACGCATTTGATGACCAAAAATAGACAACGTACCGCTACCGGTTCTATCGCCTTTTAAAGTGCCTTCGCTGCGAATTTTATCGAGTAATTCCAAATATTGCTTCATGTGTTTTTTCGTCTATCGGATTTTAAAAAATTCTATATTCTTGAGTCAAACCAAGATTGTTAGAGCATCCAGAAATAACTTCATACGTTATCCCATTCATCCCTTAATGCCTGAAAATCAATGTTGATTTGCGCATCTGTCCGTTTGCCTATCGGCAAACTCTTTATAAACTCAAGCAGGCTTTTTTCAGCCGCGTTACTGGCAATAACATCCGGTTTTGTTTCCAGGAATTGGACAAAATGTAATATTTCAATGGCTTTAGCCATTGGCATGGCTTTCACATGCTGATAAATAGTTTCTGCAATATTCATGGCATTTAACCCTTAAAATTTTTTTCGGCTTCATCCCAGTCAAAAATCATCACCTAGCGGCTCATCAAAGTCTTCATGAATCACGATTTTATCTTTATATTCGCCGACGGTTCTTTTTTTGACGAGTAGTTTTAGTTGCTGCTTGCGTAAAAAAACTACAAAATCAGACACTTGTTTTTGTAATTCCGGCGGTAGTATTTCAATTTCATATAGAAGTTGTTGACCGTGCATTAGTGTTCTCCGATTTGTTGGTTAATATAATCTACCGCTGTTTATTCATCGGTTTCAATAGCAATTTCTACTGCGCGTTTAGCGGTGACTAATAAGCGTTCACTTTCGGATTTCAAGGTGAAGCTTTGTTGTAATTTGGAGTACAAACCTGGCTTTGTACTCCGGGTTGTTCGTTAATATAAGCCATCGCTGTTTGTTCATCCGTTTCAATGGCTATTTCTACTGAGCGCTTGGCTGTTCTTGGCTGATTATCAAGTTAGCAGCAAATCCATAAACTCATCAATGCCCAGTAAACTTAACTTTGGAAATTCTATAGTTTTCAGACAATTGAAATGTTTGTCATTACTGACCAAATAATCTGCATTGCTTGCGATAGCGCAATCGACAAACTTGTTATCATCCTTATTAGTTTTTAGTGCAATGATTTCAGTGTATTCGCTCAAAATGTCATTGCTGATAATCAAGTCAAATTTGTTGTTCAGCAAGCTATCGAAAATAATCCGATAAGGCGATTTTTTGGCTATAGACACTAATAACATATTGGTATCTAAAACAACTTTCATGATGGACGATAAGGCGTTCTTAGATGTTCATTCGCCCATTCTGCCATCGTGTTGTCGTCCCAGTTGTTTTCTTCCCAGAGCTTATCCATTTCTTGTGTCGCTTGATTGGCAAAATAGTTGGCGAGCAGGTTTTTTATATCGGTTAATTGTTGTTGATTGAGCTGGTAGCTGAAAACCTTTAATAACTCTAACTGTAAATTGCTCAGTTTTTAGGGGTGCATGATTTTTCTCCGGTTTGTTCATCGGTTTCAATGGCGATTTCTACTGCGCATTTAGCAGTGGCTAATAAGCGTTCACTTTCAGCTTTGATGGTGAAACTTTGTTGCACTAAATCAGCTACTTGGTTTTGGGGGTTTTTAGCAATAATTGGAATGGGTAAATTTGAAAACTCTGTTTTATTAATTGCGGTTAAAATTATTCCTGAACAATGTTGCTTTAGGATGTTTTGCATCAGTTCAGATTTGAACAGCACAAGCAATGTTTCAGAATTCATTTTATTTGAGTCGATAACATAAAATCCCGTCGAACATAAAGCACCGTCAAACGCTTTTGACACAATAGCTCAACTCGACAATGATCCCTCTATTGATGAAATAAGCACATCCCCACTTTGTACTTTGCGCCTTGCACGCGAGGGAAGTTCCTTGCCTAATTCAGTTGTGCAATTTGTTATGCCGCCTGATTTGTCTATATTTGCCAGCTCAATGTATTTATATATCGTGTTATCTTCGGGATAGTAATTACTATCCTTTAAATTACAACTATCAATTAAAGAACCCCAGTTATTGGTATAGCTAAGTATATGATTTTCATACTTTGGCTGATAATATTCTGCATCCAAGCGACCTGTGATAGCAAAGGAATCTTTGAAAGATTTAATGTTGACATTTTCTGTGCTAGGAGAAAAATCGACCATATTTAATGCGTTAAATAGTAGCGTTTCGGCTTGGGTATAAGTGGATGATGACTTTTCTTTTATCAGTTCTGAGTGGTAAACAATTTTTTCAATTTCAGATTCAAATTTTTCTTGTACTATAGGAACTTTCAAAGATTTAATTAAAGCCATGTTGATATTTGGCTGCCCGGTAATAGTTTTAAATCGCTGAATTTGATTTTGTCCGTGTCGTGAATTTAGAAATGTGGCGAGAAAATATGGATTTATTCCTTTTTTTAAAGTAATTTTTGCAATTGCTTGATTAGAGCTAACTATCTCATCTCTATCATAAACAGCAACCCTACCAAGATGTTCACCTGCCATTGTCACCAAAACTTGTCCACGCTGACAATGTGATTTCCAAAGCATTTCATGAGTTTCTTGTGTTACATATTTTTCAACATTCCAATCAATATAGTTTTCTCTGATGTTTTTTGTCATCAAAAATGGGATGCCCTCATCCTTAAATTCAATAAGATTACAAAGAGAATATGCAACAAAATTTTGTACAGAAATAGAAATGTCTTCTATTTTTAGATTTTGATGTTGGTTTAAAAGGATTTCTGTTTTTAGATACTCTTTTTTATAAGTATTTGCATCAATTCTAAAATCAATAACTGATTTATAGATTTTCAGATAAATAATTTCGACTGCTTCCAACCTTTCCAACAACACCCGATAGTTAACTGCATCAAAAGCTTTAGCATAAAGGCCTGTCAGGTTTTTAAAACCTGACAGGCCACAATCAAAAAAACTTAAGTTTTCCTTCTTGGCAAATTCAATAAAGGCTTCAGCAATGCTGTCCTGGGTTAATCCATCGTGATTAAGCAAATCATGCTTGATGATCAAATGCCCATGCGTATCCATGAGTAATTCATTACTTTCATTTGGCGTTATCAAATTGGCGGGTTTTTCAACAAACGCCAAACCTCCAAACTTGGATTCGATCTGCTCCAGATTCATTCGGGTTTTCTTGCCTTCACGTCGCGACTAACGAAAACGGAATTTTTGTCTTCTGAAAATTTATCGCTCAACAAGGGTTTTCTGTATACTGTCGAAAGACTCAGGTGCCCTTGAAGGCTGTAGAGGGATTTCTAAACATCCCTTTTTAACTAATGACTGTTTAGTTATTTTGGAGACCTTTCTTATAAGCAAAATAAATAAATCCCGCACCAATAATTATCATTGGTGTTGACAGTATCTGCCCCATGGTTACCCAGTTTAAAGCCAGAAAACCCAAGTGTGCATCCGGCATTCTAAAAAATTCAACAAAAAACCGGAAGCAGCCGTAGAACAACAAGGACATCCCGGTAATTGCACCCACCGGTCTTGGTTTAGCGGAATACAGCCAGAGAATAATAAACAGTACGAAGCCTTCTAAAAAGGCTTCATACAGTTGTGAGGGATGACGGGCAAGCGGGCCACCATTAGGAAACACCATCGCCCAAGGCACATCGGTTGGTCTGCCCCAAAGTTCAGAATTGATAAAGTTACCGATGCGCCCTGCCCCCAAACCTATCGGTGCCAGTGGCGCGATAATGTCGGTCAGTTGCAACAAGGCGCAATACTGTTTTTTTGCAAAAAACCACATCGCTATAAAAACCCCTAACATGCCGCCATGAAAGGACATGCCGCCTTGCCATATTTGAAACAGAATAATCGGGTTACTTAGAAATTCTGTAAAATTATAAAATAAAATATAGCCTATTCTGCCACCTAAAATTACGCCCACCGCACCATAAGTGACTAAATCTTCTATAGCCTCCGGTTTAATGGGTGACCAAGGTTGTTCCGCCCGTTTTTGCCCTATGAACCAGACAGCGGCAAAACCAATCACATACATCAGTCCGTACCAATGTATTTTTACGGGGCCTAAAGCCAGTGCAACGGGATCAATTTGAGGATAAGTTAGCATAATTAAACATCCAGATTGGTGACATCCAAGGCATTTTTAACAATAAAATCGCGTCGAGGTTCTACGACATCACCCATCAGTGTAGTAAAAATTTCATCCGCAGCGATCACGTCTTCAATTCTAACCTGCAACAACCTGCGGTTATTGGAGTCCAGCGTGGTTTCCCACAACTGTTCCGGATTCATTTCACCCAACCCTTTGTAGCGCTGTATATGCTGGCCCTTTTTGATTTCTTTCATCATCCATTCAAAGGCTTGTTTAAAGCTGTTGACCGGCTGTTGCCTTTCCCCCATTTGCATATAAGAACCCTCATTAAACATGCCCGCCGTATCATTGGCGTATTGGGCTATTTTCTGATAATCCTTCCCGTTAAAGAACGTCGAAGGCAATACAAACGTTTTGGCTGTGCCATGCAGTTTCTTGTTAACAACTGCCGAAAATTCGTTACCGGCTTTGTAGTCGAGTTCAATTGAGAACACTGCCTTACTTTCACAATCTTTTAGCTTTTGCTCCATTCTGGCAAACCAGGCCGTGAGTTTTTGCTGATCTTGTTTGATGTTGTCATTAATGACCTCCATATAACAAAATTGCTCAAGAAAAACATCATCGTAACGTCTGGATAAACGATTGATGACGCTCACTACACTGGTAAATTCCTTGGCGAGTTTTTCCAGACCCTGCCCCTGAATGGGGGGTGCTGTTTCATCGGTAAAAAGCTGGGCTTTATCAAGCGCAAGCTGAATCAGATATTCATTTAACTGGGCATCGTCTTTAACGTAATGCTCTTGCTTGCCTTTTTTAACTTTATATAACGGCGGTTGGGCAATATAGATATAACCTTTTTCTACTATCTCCGGTAATTGTCTATAAAAAAACGTCAGCAATAAAGTTCTGATATGTGAGCCGTCGACATCCGCATCGGTCATGATAATAATACGGTGATAACGCAACTTGGCCAGATTGTATTCATCTTTGCCTATGCCACAGCCCAACGCCGTGATTAATGTGCCTACTTCTTCTGAAGAAATCATTTTATCAAAGCGGGCTTTCTCGACATTTAAGATTTTACCTTTTAAAGGCAAAATAGCTTGGGTACGGCGATCTCTACCCTGTTTTGCAGAACCACCCGCAGAATCCCCTTCCACTAAAAACAATTCAGATAAGGCCGGATCTTTTTCCTGACAATCCGCAAGCTTTCCCGGTAATCCGGCAATATCCAGCGTTGTTTTACGGCGTGTCAATTCACGCGCTTTACGTGCTGCTTCTCTGGCACGGGCGGCATCGATAATCTTGCCAACGATGGTTTTAGCTATTTGCGGTTTTTCCAGTAGAAATTCCTGTAATTTTTCATTCATCGTTGATTCAACCAATGGCTTAACTTCTGAAGAAACCAGCTTGTCTTTTGTTTGTGATGAAAATTTTGGATCAGGCACTTTAACTGACAACACGGCCGTTAAGCCTTCTCTGGCATCATCACCGGTCGTTTGTACTTTTTCTTTTTTAGCCAAACCACTGGATTCAATGTATTGATTGATAGTCCGCGTTAATGCGCCCCTAAAGCCGGCCAAATGACTGCCACCATCACGTTGTGGAATGTTATTGGTATAGCAGAATACATTTTCCTGATAAGAATCATTCCACTGCATGGCGACTTCTACAGTGACGCCTTCTTTTTCCGCTATAAAATAAAACACTTCAGGAAATAGCGGTGTTTTATTTTTATTAAGATGAACAACAAAAGCGCTGATACCACCTTCAAATTCAAAAACATCCTGTCTATCGGTGCGTTCATCTTGCAGGCTAATCCGCACACCGGAATTTAAAAATGACAATTCCCGTAATCTCTTAGCCAAGATGTCGTAATGAAATTCGACATCTCCAAACGTTTCAGTGCTGGGCTTAAAATTAATTAAGGTGCCAGAGCCTTCAGTAGGCCCAACTTCTTCCAATGGCGCTACGGGGTTACCCATACGATATTGTTGCTTATACAACTGGCCATTTTTTCGTACTTCCAGATTTAACTCTTCAGACAAGGCATTAACAACAGATACCCCGACACCGTGTAAACCGCCGGAGACCTTATAAGCATTATCATCAAACTTACCACCGGCATGGAGAACAGTCATAATAACTTCTGCCGCAGACCGTCCCTCTTCTTTGTGAATATCAACGGGAATACCGCGACCATCATCGGAAACGGTTACTGATCCGTTACTATGAATAATGACCTTAACTTCTTTACAGTAACCCGCCAAGGCTTCATCAATGGAGTTATCAACAACCTCAAACACCATGTGATGCAAACCGGAACCGTCATCAGTATCGCCAATATACATACCCGGCCGTTTTCTTACGGCATCCAGACCTTTTAAAACTTGAATATTAGAACTATCGTATTGATCGCTATTGTTACTCATGACTCTCCTGCTTTTTCTGTTGTTGTGAATGTTCCACGTGGAACATTACACTTGCTTGTGTTGCCATGTTCCACGTGGAACATTTTGTAATCTGCTTTTTCTGTTGTTGCGAATGTTTCACGTGGAACATTGCACGTGCTTTATATTGCCATGTTCCACGTGGAACATTTTGTAATTATTTATGTGGGTTAAATCGCCAAAATCAGATAGCTCAGTCGCTGTTATAAATACCTGACATTTCATTTCAGCTAAATAGTGCAATAATTTCGCAC
>JBAXXH010000036.1:0-31674 GCA_037127995.1 Methylococcaceae bacterium
TTATTTTAAGAAGGCTTTCTGCAAAAATATCGGTAAAAATATTGGTGCTTTCGTCGCGCTGTGCATGGGTCAGGGATAGATAACGATAACCTAATCTGCATAGATGCAATAGGGCAGGAATTTTTACTCTTGAGTTTTCGTTAAAGCTCATGCCAATTTTTCCAAAATGTGTTCAGCGGCTTGATTATATTTTGTTAATTCCCGGTATCATACCAAAGAACGGTACTACGGGTAGATTTGATAACCTTGCAGGGTTGTCAATTAACGCGGGAGCCGTTAAGGTAAGCATACAGCTGGAGTAAAGCAGCTTTAGCTGTTTTTACAGGCAATAGCTGAAGCTATTGCACTCCGGTTTTTTAGCTTGACTGAGGGAATCCCTGATAAATCGAGATGTCTTCGTTAGTCGCGACGTGGGCGTCGCTCCCACTGTGGGAGCGACGCCCACGTCGCGACTATAACTCGTCATTAGGTTAGCTGTCTGGTCTCAGCCATGATTTGATAGACTCACCTGCATCATTTTTTAAAATCAATGAATAAAAACTTGAATATCGAGTAAAAGTTATCGAAGTTTTTAAACATTTTGGTCAGGATTGCAAACCCCGACCGGCATCAGATGAAAATTATCGGATAGTCTAGTTCCAATGTATGCGGATACCTGCATAACCGGTTGCCGGTGCTCCTGGCCCCATAAAGGTGGTGGTCTGATTGTTTTGGAAAAAATTTGTTCCCAGTTGCCCAAACGAAGTGTAATGATTGTCGAGAACGTTACGACCTGTGGCAAACAACTCAATATTTTTGGTCACAACATAACGGGCATTAAGGTTAACCACGGTATAGTTGGGTATTTGTGGGTAGAGGTTCTGATCGTCACCGCGTGCATATTGGCTGGAAACGTATTGTAAATCGCTGCCTAAAAACCCGTTGTGAAATACTTGGTATTCAGCGCCCACCTTTAAGGTATTTTGCGGAATAGAGGGAATTCTACTGCCGGGAGTAACGGTTTCCGGCCCCAGCGCATTATTAAGCACGGCTGTCGTTTGATAGGTCGCATCAACAAAACCGTAGCTCAAATACCAATTCAATTTATCCCATGCCAGACCGCTTAAACCAAACTCGGCACCTTGACGTAGGGTTTCGCCCACATTTTGAAAATAGCCGTTAACATTGCTGCCTTGACTACTCAGAAACAAAATATCGTTGGTGTTACGGGTTTGGTACAGCGCAAAGTTCCATTTGAGTGCTTCATTAAATTTGCCACGCGCACCGACTTCCAAGGTATGAGAAACCACAGCCTTCAACGGTGGGTCGGAAATCATGCTGTTCGGCAAACTACAGGGTGCAAGCGGGTCGGCACAACTTAACTCAACCGCAGTCGGTGCCCGAAAACCTTCGTTGTAGTTAAAATAAGTCGTCAACTCCTTAAGCGGCGTATCCAATGAAAACGCATCCAACGGATTAAAGGTTAAGCCCGCCGAGGGGTTTGCACGTTGATAAACGTCTTTACCGTTCAGCGCGGCTCCTATTTGGTCGGTAGTTTGCACCTGTGCCTGCATCCAGTTTATCGAGGTATTGGCGTGTAACCAGTCGAATACGGAATAGGTATTGGTGGCAAAAACATTGGAATAGGTGTTTTGCCCCTTGATCATCACGCCGGTTGTCAGCGGAGTGGTGGCAACTTCATAGCGGGTTGGCGTAAAAACCGCATCCTGCGTTCCCATGGAAAATTGGGTATCGCCGACATTATAGCCACCACCAACGACCAGTTGATTGTCATGTGCGTAGATTTTGTAATCAGAAGTTAATTGTAAGTTGACACCCGTTCCGTTTTGTTTGGTTTGAGTGAATTGAAAAGAGCCGGGAGCACCCGTTTTAGCATCGACCAGAAGATTACCATTAGCATCAAAACATTGAGAGTCCGTGACCCCATTTACCCCGTTAGTGCAATTTCCATCGGTATTGCTGTTAAGGCTGCTACTGTTATTGTTGCGATTATAGCTATTGCCGGTCAATTGCAATTCATCAGTAATCTTATGGCTGCCTTTTAGATTAAAAAAATACAGGGTGTTTTTGGTCACGTCCGGAGCCGTATAAATAGCCGTCCAGTTTTGCTCCAACAGGTTTTGCGGTGTGCCTCCCACGCCTTGCATGTTGTTGTCGGCAAAGGTGAACGACAGATCAATATCGGTGCGATCATTTTCCCAGCCGACCTTGCCAAAAGTCTGATTGACACTGGTTGGGGAATAGGGACGCCAACCAGTGTCACGGAAAAGATTGCCGGCAATGTACCAATCAAAATTACCTTTGGAGCCGCCATATTCGGCCTGATAGGTTTGGCGACCATATGAACCGCCGCTGGATTGAGCATTAAAACCGGGATGACTCATTCCGCTTTTAGTTCTGACCGACAACGCGCCACCCAGTGTATTTAAACCAAATAACGGATTGGAACCTGGCACTATTTCCATGCTGGCTATGGCTATTTGCGGAATCAAATCCCAGTTGACGGTATCGCCAAACGGTTCGTTGACACGCACGCCATCCTGATAAACCGATAAGCCGATGGGCGTACCCAAAAGAGGCGATGCGGTAAAGCCGCGATAAGAAATATCCGGTTGGTAGGGATTATTCTGGGTGTCATTAATATTGACGCTTTCCAGACGGCGATTCATGAAGTCCGTCAGGCTGAATGCTTCATGACGGTGAATTTCCTCATCCTCGGCAGACTGCACATTACCGGGGATTTTTTTAAGTTCCAGGCCGGTAGTACCCAGCGGCGTATTGCTAACAACCTCTATGTCGGGCAGTTCAAAAACATCCACCGGATGTGCTGCAACGACACCGTCGCCAGTTGCCTTGGGTGCCTTATCCTCGGATTTTGCAGGCTTCTCGTTCTCAACCACTTGTTCAGGTATTTTGGTTTTGGGCTGCTCCGGTGTCATAAACCAGCGCTTAAATAGTGACAGGGACGCAGTTGTTGGCGTTGAAGAGGCATCTGCTCCAAGCGCCTGAACCGTCAACAGGGAAAGGGGTATCGCTGCCAACCAAGGCCGTCTTTTGAAGAAAGGGATGCACATGAATGTTATTGTTTTTGTTATAAAATGTTACAAAAGGCGGCTATCAACTTAATGCGGGAGCCTAAAAGAACTATTTTCAACGAAAAGCGCCCCGTCTCCTATAGGAAAAACTCCCGAATGCACGTTGTAGGGCTATTTTTTTAGAAGGTATAGTCTCTTTGTCCACATAGATATTTTCGGATAAATAATTTCTCTGTCGACAGATACCATCCCTTCAAGGGATGTTATCTGTAAGGTAACTCGCAATAAATAACCCCCCAGCCTATCGTTCCCACGCTCCGGCGCGGGAATGCCGACAGTGACGCTAACACGCACTGATTTTACTGGCATTAGCTTAATAAATTTAACGGTGGGCTGTGCCGCTCCAATGAAGGAACGACAAGATGAATGGTTATTTTTTAGCTTGCAGGCAACGCTTGACAAGCGGATGTGGCTTTGAAAAGACGATCATTTATCGCCCGCCACACTTCTGTTTCGGGGGGCTGTTCTACCAGAATAATATCCAGTTTCAAGCTATCCATTTCGCGTAAGGCCGTATATAAAGTTTGTGCATAAGCTTCTGCTTGCTCCGGCATACGGATTAACCGGGTTAACTGATTTTCTGTTTGTTGCTGGTGATAGGCCAGCAAGCCTGTTTTTTTATGCTGTAAAGTTAGTTGCCGAATCATCTCCGGTAAACGCTTGGTCGGGCACAGTATAGCCAACGTTATCGGGGCATAGTGAACGGCCATCATTCCGGGTGCACGTTGCTCTGACGGGTTGCTTTGCTCCGCTTGCGGGGAAATCATGATTAATTCAGTGTGTAAAACCGCTTCAATAGCGTCTCGGGTAATGTGGCCCGGTCTTAACAATTTTGGCCGGTCTCCGCTCAAATCAACAATGGTTGATTCCACGCCTACCAGACAAGCGCCGCCATCAAGAATAAGATCGACGGCATCGCCCAATTCTTCTTCCACATGCGCCGCTTGGGTCGGGCTAATTCTGCAAAAACGGTTGGCAGAAGGCGCAGCAATTCCGCCACCGAAGGCTTGCAATAATCGTAAAGCAACCGGATGATCAGGCACACGCAAGCCAACAGTATTCTGTCCGCCGGTAACGTCCGGCGACACTTCGGGTTTTTTTTTTAATATCATCGCCAAGGGCCCAGGCCAAAAATGCGCAGCCAATTGTTGTGCGGCCTCAGGCACTGTCAGCGCCCAGTCGTTAAGACTGTCAATGCCGGGTATATGAACAATCAGGGGATGGTCGACAGGCCGACCTTTAGCTTGAAAAATTCGCCGAACAGCTTCAGGATTGCAAGCATCAGCGCCCAAACCGTAAACCGTTTCAGTTGGAAAGGCAACCAGGCGACCCTGCCGTAATAACTTGACCGCATAATCAATGGCGGCATCATCTGCAAAAACCGGTTTCATGTTGTTCGTTTTAACCCAGCTTAAGTCCAACCAGAAAGCCACCGGTCGCACTGACGCCTTTACTGGTAATACTCGACAGCCGTTTCATCAAAAAATCACCGGATTGTTTTACCGCGTCAGTTGCTGAATCAGCTGCCTGTTGCAAATTGATATCACTTACTTTAGTGATTCCAAAATGCTCACTCATAAACAACAATACGATTGCCGCACCACATAAAAACAGGCTGATAAATAACATTTTTTTTGCAAAATAACCAACCGCCAGACCGATAGCGAATGGCGTGCCTACATTATTAATCATAAAATCTGGCGAAAAAATGTCGGTGGCAGCTGGTGCGGCGACGGTATTGTTTTTCATTGCTGTAGCTTTCTCTTTTTTTGTTGAAGTAAATCATTAACCTGACAACGGCTTGTTGCAGTCAATTATAACAAGTGCTGTTACCGCCGCCATCATCTTTATCGGTATCTTCTCTAATAATATTGCTTTATAAGTAACCGGCATTGATCATAGAACACCGCTGAGTCGTTAATACTTTAATAATATTTGCAATCTGCGTTACTTAATGACAATTTAATGACAACCGATGCTTGCCTTGTAAGGCTTACTCATTAATAATAAACAGCATCCTGTTTTGAGCCAGGACTCTATTTATCTGGATATGATTTTTTCTTTACACACCACTTTGTTACAATTTTAATATTAATCTTTTATTGGGGAGTATAGAAATGTCTAAAGCATCTTCTAAATCAGCGGCTAAACCAAGCGTACCAAAAAAACAGAAGACGGATACTGATGACGACGATATTTTTGAAGGCGGTGATTTTATCTCGCTGACCGAGAGCGTTGAAGAGCAAACAGTCAAAAGAGATACCCGCAGAAAAATTGAAATCTATTGGGAGAAAAAACGTTTAAAAGAACAATTCGACGATTTTGATGAATCTGAATTTGGCTTTTAATGACTATCAAACCCGCTAATCGATACCACTGCTTCTCGGAATTGTGGTTACGTTTTTTATTACCCCAACGCCACGCCCTCAAGTGCAATTTTTACCGTTTGCCTTCTGATTTGATGCCGATTGCCCGTTAATTGCCTTTTAACGACCTTAACCTCGCATTTTTTGTAGGCCCAGGCAATAAACACCGTTCCTACCGGTTTGTCTGCTGTACCGCCATCGGGCCCGGCTATGCCAGTCACGGCAATGGCGCAATCTGCCTCACTATTAGCTAATGCGCCCTTGACCATTTCTGTTGCCGTTTGAGCGCTTACCGCACCAAACTTATTCAATGTCTCGGGGTTAACTCCCAGCATTTGCACTTTTGCCGAATTACTGTAAGTGACAAAGCCACGGTCAAACCAAGCCGAGCTTCCCGAAACTTCCGTTATTATTTGGGCAAGCCAACCGCCGGTACACGATTCGGCGGTGGCTATTTTCTTTTCTGTTAACTTAAGTAACTGCCCCAACTGCTGCGCAATTTCAAATAATTCATTATCCATGATGTGCCCTTATGTGACTTCGGATAAAATAGACGGATGAGTATAAAACAAAAAACCGCCGACCAGCAGACCCCGATGATGCAGCAATATTTGCGCATCAAATCAGATCACCCTGATACCCTTTTATTTTATCGAATGGGGGATTTTTACGAACTGTTTTTTGATGATGCTAAAAAGGCCTCGCAATTACTGGATATTACCTTAACCAGTCGCGGCCAATCAGCGGGTTTGCCGATTCCTATGGCTGGCATACCCTATCACGCCGCTGAAGGTTATCTTGCAAAACTATTAAAAAACGGCGAATCCATCGCCATTTGCGAACAAATTGGTGACCCTGCAACGTCTAAAGGCCCGGTTGAGCGTAAAGTGGTACGGATTGTTACACCAGGAACCGTCACCGACGAAGCCTTGCTGGAAGATCGAAAAGATAATCTACTGGTTGCTGTGTGTACATTATCAGGCTCAAGCCAGGAAATACAATACGGCATAGCCAGCCTGGATTTAACCAGCGGCCGCTTTGTTTTGCAACAGGTGGAATCTGAAGACCAGTTACTGAGTGAACTGGGACGACTTAATCCCGCTGAACTGCTGTTTAGCGAAGACTGGCCGCTGCCGGCAAACTTGCAGCAACGCAGCGGTTTATGCAGAAGGCCGCCCTGGCATTTTGAACCGGAAAGCGCCAGGCAACGAATATTAAAACAATTTAATACCCTTGATTTAAAAGGCTTTGGCTGCAATCACTTACCCGCTGCCATTGCTGCAGCCGGCGCTTTATTGCAATATGTTAAAGATACCCAGCAAGGTGCTCTGCCGCATATTCAGGGTATCCGCACAGAAAGCAGTGCCGACAGCATTTTGCTGGATGCTTCCAGCCGCCGCAATCTTGAACTGGATTATCATCCCTCGGGACATCTGCAATACACACTGTTTGGCGTATTGGACAAAACCGCTACGGCAATGGGCAGTCGCTGTTTAAGGCGTTGGATCAACCGGCCTTTACGCGACCATCGCATCCTAAATAATCGTTATGCCTGTGTTGCCAGTTTACTAAATGATAATTTGTATAAGGCTGTCCAAACCCACCTTCAGCAAGTAGGCGATATTGAACGGATTAGTTCGCGCATCGCCTTAAAATCAGCGCGTCCCCGCGATTTATTGGTGTTGCGCACTACCTTGGCGGTATTACCTGCGTTACAACAGACACTTGCGGGCAGCGATAACGGACAGCTTAGCCACACCGCAAAACAAATCGGTGAACAACCGGAGATATTAACACTGCTTGAACAAGCCATTATTGATAATCCACCCGTGCTTATCCGTGATGGCGGTGTGATTGCAAAAGGCTACAATCAGGATCTGGATGATTTGCGACACTTAAGCCAAAACGCCGATCAATTTCTGATTGACATGGAAAACCGCGAAAAAGCAGCCACCGGAATCACTACGCTTAAGGTCAATTACAACCGTGTTCATGGTTATTATATTGAGATTTCCCACTTACATGCGGCAAAAGTACCCCCGCATTACACCCGCAAACAAACCTTAAAAGGCGCAGAACGTTACATTACCGAGGAATTAAAATCGTTTGAAGATAAGGTGCTCAGTGCCAAGGAAAAATCACTGTCTTTTGAAAAAGCCTTGTACGAAGAATTACTCAACATTATCGCGACCTCTTTAATACCCTTGCAACAATGCGCGGCTGCCTTGGCTGAACTGGATGTACTGGTCAATTTTGCCGAACGTGCCGAAACCCTGAATTTATCGCAACCGACACTGGTTGATAAATCCGGCATAACCATTGAAGGCGGCAGGCATTTGGTTGTTGAACAGGTGTCCGATATTCCTTTTGTACCCAACGACCTGTCCTTTTCAAATCAGCGCCGGATGCTGGTGGTTACCGGCCCTAACATGGGCGGTAAATCGACCTATATGCGCCAAGCTGCGCTTATCGTTTTAATCGCGCACATAGGCTGTTACGTGCCGGCAAAAACGCTAAGCTGCGGCCCTGTCGACAAAATTTTTACCCGCATTGGCGCGTCCGATGATCTGTCCAGCGGTCGCTCTACGTTTATGGTTGAAATGTCGGAAACCGCCAACATCCTGCATAACGCCACCTCAAAAAGCCTGATCTTGATGGATGAGATAGGGCGTGGCACCAGTACCTTTGACGGTTTGTCTTTGGCGTGGGCGTGCGCCGACCATCTGGCGAAAGAAACCAAGGCCTTTACGCTGTTTGCAACCCACTATTTTGAATTAACCACCTTGGCCGATGAACAAAAAACCATCCATAACGTACATTTGGATGCCATTGAACACGGTGACAAAATTATTTTTTTACATGCCGTTAAAGAGGGCCCTGCCAGTCAGAGCTATGGTTTGCAAGTCGCCGCTTTAGCAGGCGTGCCCCGTTCAGTGATAGATAAAGCCAAAACCAAATTACGGCATTTGGAAGATCATGCCTACACCGAACAACAAACCGCAACCGGCGTTAACCAACTGGATTTGTTTTCAG
Organism: Methylococcaceae bacterium; assembly: GCA_037127995.1. GTDB lineage: Bacteria > Pseudomonadota > Gammaproteobacteria > Methylococcales > Methylomonadaceae > Methylobacter_C. The sequence continues at coordinate 8,495 of JBAXXH010000036.1, forward strand.
CGAAAGAATGTCATCCTGTGGTTACTTTTCTGGAAGACGTAAAACCGGATGACCTAAGCCCCCGGCAGGCGCTGGAGTTGGTTTATAAGCTTAAGGGCTTGGTGTGATAAATTTTTAGGTAAAAAGTGTTTTACCTTCAGCACAAAACCGGAAGTAAAGATCAGGCGAAAGGTAATCAATCGAATCTGAGCGGATGCCGGTCAGGACTTGCAGCCCTGACCGAAACGTTTGAAGTCGGTTGGGTTGCGCTTTTTGCAACCCAACAGTTATTACATTAATGTGTTGGGTTAACGATAAAGCTGTTAACCCAATCTACGCTGCTATATTCATAAGAGTTTTTGTAATTGCTCACGACTTAATTCACAATCACGGAGTATTTTGCTTATCAAACCAGGTCCAATTGTTTCACCTGTATGAACAGGTACAACTGTTGATCGCCCATCAGTATGCTGCACGAAATGGTGACTTCCTCTAACACGATCTACCGAAAAGCCTGCTTTTTTCAAGGCAAGCAGTAAACCCTTACCCGTCAAACTTGGAAAGGATGTCACGCAGCAACGGAAATTCGTTGAACACCGACAAAATCAAGTTGCTCTGACGATTCGTCTTCCTGAATCTCCAAACAAAGCTTAATGGCTTCACGAATCCGCTCCATAAGCACATCCAAGGACTTGGCTTGTGTATGACAGCCCCTTAGTACCGGAACGGAAGCCACAAAATAACCCTCGGAATCTTTTTCAATAACTACATCAAATTGCTTCATCATATTTTCAAATCCTAAAATTTGTGGTTAGGGTTACGTTAATGCAAAGCTCCGCTGGCTGGTTGAATAAGGCGCTTTTGTCAAAACCAATCGAGTCCATCTCATTGGTTCCTGGTTCTGCGGATTATATCAGGCAACTTGAGATATGTGACATGCCAGCCATTTCTTAAAGGATGTTTGGCTTTCGCCCGAAGGTTTACCCGCCAACAGTCCTTCTACACTGATGTCCTCATCAAGGTCTTCCCAATGTATCCCATACCCTTTTCCAATCAGGCACCAATTATCTTGCTCCGATTGGGATGCGTAAGTCAAGCGCGGATACCACGCCAGTGGGACAGATATTGTTCGTCCATCGCTCAAGTCAACACTCAAAGTGTCCTCTGTGATTGTGAGGTTTTCTGCTGCTGGAACCTCAATTTCAATCCTGGAAGTATGCATTCCAAGCCTCTCTTAACTGTGTTTGATATTCGCCGATAACTCTCTGAATTCGGATAATTTCATTTCGTGAAAAACCGCCACTGCTTTGCAAACGCACCGGATCAAGCCAAAATTTGGCAATCTTGTCTTCCCGTTCGATATGGATGTGTGACGGCTCATCCCTATCTCCTGCAAAAAAGAAGAAACGGTAAGGTCCAATTCGCAAAACAGTCGGCATTTATCTTGACCTGAATTATCATCCAATTTATTTATGGTGGTTTGCCTGTCGGCGAAACCACACTACACCGCGAGACCTTTTTGTTAAAATCAATCGAGTCTGACCCTAATACTGCTACCTTAAATTTTAATTAATTTAATAATCAACAGGTTGTATGTTAAAAGTATACAAAAATGTGATCTTTTTAAAGCGACCAATATACGAAAAATCAACAAGTTAAATAGAAATAGAATCGCAATCTGTTTTTCTCAACACTTTTTGAGTTTGATCTCGCCATTTATTTGCATTCCAACACATTGATTATAATATAGATATTTTTAAGGTAGCAGTATTAGAATCTGACCCCATCGGTTCACCTAAATTGAATTTAACCATCAACGTTTCTTATAGCACCCGACTCAAAACTGACCCACAAGCATTAGCAAGTCTTATTGAGCAACTTAATCATTCTGACCAATCAAAAATAAATTAGTTAAAGCTGAATTGATTTTCATTGACTTATTTTGAATTCTTTTCGCTTTCCAGCGCTTCAACTAATTGTTTTGCCGGTAAATAACCCGGATAGATAGTGCCGTTTTCAGAGACAATCATGGGTGTTCCGGTTACCTTAAACTCCTCGGCTAACTGCATGTGTTCATCAACGGGGTTGTCACAGGTTTTAGCCGGTACTTTTTGATCTTTTTTCGCGGCGGTTAAGGCGGCATTGCGATCATCAGCACACCAAACCGAGATGGCTTTGGTGTAGGACTCTGAACCTTTGCCTGCTCTTGGGAAAAACAGGTATTGAATGGTAATGCCTTGCGCCAAATACTGATCGATTTCTGAATGAAGTTTCCGGCAATACCCGCAATCTATATCGGTAAAAATTGAAACGGTATATTTAGAAATTTTGGGTTTAAACACGATCATTTTAGCTTGGCCCATCTTTTCAAGAGCCAGTTTTCGGGTATTATTTAACTTTTCTTCCGTTAAATCTTTGCGGGCTGCCACATCAACCAGGCGACCTTGCAGCAAATACTTTCCATCCTCGGAAACATAAAAGATATTGGCTCCCACGACAACCTCATAAAGCCCTTTAATTTCTGAAGGCTTTACGGAATCAATTTTCATGGTGGGCATTGATTGGGTCATTGATTGCCTGATGGCAGTTTCATCGGCATTTGCGGTAGATAATGTCAGACCCAATAATGATAACGCGGCAATCTTAATAACTTTTCTCATAGTGTTCTCGTGTTTACTGGATTGGATTTTTAAAGGCTAAAAAACGTGGAATTTATTAATTAAATAAACGTTGAACATCAAGAACTACCGCCAATGCCATTAACGACATGAGTAAAGCGATGCCGACTTGCTGAAAAAAGGTTTGTATCTTTTCTGAAACAGGTTTGCCTTTAATAGCTTCCAGGCCAAAAAACAACAAATGTCCGCCATCCAGCACAGGAACCGGCAGTAAATTTAAAACACCTAAACTAACACTAACCAGCGCCATAAATTTTAAGAAATGTACCAATCCCATTTCCGCAGATTGTCCGGCATACTGCGCGATGCTGATAGGGCCGCTCAAGTTTTCTACGGACGCTCTGCCAATCAGCATTTTGCCCATCATTTTTAACGTTGCCGCAGAATAATACCAGGTCGTTTCAAAGGCAACCGGTATGGCTTTTAGTGGTGATAGTGAATATTCAATACTCACTGACTTTATCAGATCTTCCGGAACAAAAACGGACGCACCAATCTTGCCTTCTGTTTTCTGCTCAACCTGTACACTTTTGGGGGTAATCGTGATGGGCAACTGAACGCCATCACGCTCTATCAGTAGTTGGATAGTAACACTCGGGTGAGTTTTTACGGTGTCTACCCATTGCATCCAGTCATTCATAACCGTGCCATCAGCGCTGACAATCAAATCACCTTGGCGCAAGCCCGCAGCCAAGGCGGCGCTATCGGGGAGCACCTTGCCGATAACAGGTTTTAATTTGGGAGACCACGGCTTAAAGCCCAATTTTCCATACAATGCTTCCGGATTTTGGGCATCACTTTCTGGAATCTTTAGTGTCCTGACTGCGTCCTGTTCATCGATGTTTTTTATGGTAACCTTAATACCCTGATCCCCATCCATTGCAGAGGCTATTATTGCACCCATTGCTTCAGTCCAGGTCGGTGTCAACTTGTCATTAACTGAAACAATCTGATCACCTTCTACAAAACCCGCAGTAGCGGCTAATGTGCCCTGCCCGACTACGCCGATTATGGGTTTTATACCGGTTTCACCAATAACCAATACACTCCAAAACAAGACAACAGCCAGCATCAGATTAAAAATGGGGCCTGCCGCAACAATTGCCGTTCTACCGAACAAAGACTGCCGGTTAAAAGCAAAAGCCAAGTCTTCCTGTTTAACTTCGCCTTCCCGCTCATCGACCATTTTGACATAGCCGCCCAGCGGAATGGCTGATAATACATACTCTGTCGACTCAGGGTTTTTCTGGTAAGACCATAAAACCTTGCCAAAGCCAACAGAAAACCGAAGTACTTTTACGCCGACTTTACGCGCCACCCAAAAATGCCCAAACTCATGAATTGAAACCAGAATACCAATGGCAATGACGAAATAAAACAGCGTATGTAATAGATCCATTAATGAGCAAGCTCGGTAATAATTTGCTTGGATACCAGTCGGGCCTGTTGATCTGCCGCCAGTATAATCTCAAGCGTACTGGCGGGTTTGGCTTCAAACTTTTCCATACAGCGCTCGATTATAACGGGAATATCGGTAAAACGTACCTTCTCATTCAGGAATGCTTCCACCGCTATTTCATTGGCCGCATTTAAAACGGTCGGGATAATTCCGCCCTTGTTAATGGCTTCATAAGCAAGACGTAAACAGGGAAAGCGCTCCAGATTGGGCTCTTCAAAATCCATCCGTCGAACATCAAAAATATTCAACGGTTCAACGCCCGAATCAAACCGTTCCGGCCAGGCCATTGAGTAAGCAATGGGAACACGCATATCCGGATTGCCCATTTGCGCTAACACAGTGCCATCAACATAATCAACCATCGAGTGGATAATGCTTTGGGGATGAATCACAACCTGTATTTGATCCGGTGTCATGGCGAATAAAATACAGGCTTCAATCATCTCCAGGCCTTTATTCATCATGGTTGCAGAATCAACCGAAATCTTTCTGCCCATGTCCCAATTAGGATGGGCTACCGCTTGATCAGGTGTTACATTAGCCATTTGATCCAATGGCATTTCACGAAACGGCCCGCCTGAAGCGGTTAATAAAATGCGTCTGGCTTGTTTGGCCCGCATACCGGATTTATAGCCGGCGGGCATACATTGAAAGATGGCATTATGCTCACTATCGATAGGCAACAATTGCGCACCCGATTCGGCAACGGCCTGCATAAAGATATCGCCGGACATTACCAATGCTTCTTTATTGGCCAATAAAATTATTTTACCGGCCTTTGCCGCTGCCAGACTTGGCAACAATCCCGCAGCACCGACAATGGCAGCCATTACCGAATCTACATTATCCAGTGTAGCAACAAACTCCAGTGACTTTGCACCTGACAACACTTTAATAGCTGAAATAGGTGAGTTTTTAAGTTTTTCGGCAAATGCCAAGGCTTTGTTTTCATCAACAACGACAACATATTCCGGCTGATGTACCCGGCATTGTTCATACAGCAAATCAATATTGTTATTAGCTGTTAAAGCGACCACGTTATAAAGATCGGCATGTCTGGCGACTACGTCTAACGTACTGACACCAATTGAGCCGGTCGCGCCGAGTATGCATAAGCCTTTCATAAATCAAGCCCAATCAGTACGATACCGGCATAAAAAAATGGAATAGCGGCAATCATACTGTCTATTCTATCCAAAACACCACCGTGTCCCGGTAATAATGTGCCGCTATCTTTAACACTGCACTGACGTTTTACCACGCTGATAAACAAGTCGCCATAAATCGAAATCAACACCGTCAATACCGACAACAATACAAAATCAAATATCCTGGCCCATATAAAGCCGTCTTGATAACCATAATAACCAATGAAAGTCGCAGAAAAAATAGCGCCCGCCATTAATGCGCCACTCATTCCGGCAACTGTTTTACCCGGACTGATTTCAGGTGCCAGCTTGGTTTTACCCCATTTTTTGCCTGTAAAATAAGCAGAAACATCCGCAGCCCAAATCAAAACCAGAAAATACATCGTCATTTCCGGGCCATAAAAAGCTCTTAACCGGGATAAAAACATCCACGCCGATAATAAAACGAACCAACCGATAAAAACCTTATAACGGGTTTTCATTTTCAGATTTAACATCCCGGCCGGTGCGTTTCTGATTAATATCATAACCAATATCCAAAATAATACCGGTGGTATAACCAGCCATTCCAGCGCACCTGAATAGTCTCGGACATCAGGCCAATCAGTGGCCTGAGCAATCAATTCAAGAATTTGAGTCCAAAAATGAAGACCTGACATTGGCAAAATCAATGCCAACAAAAATAATACCCGCTTAATCGGCGAGGTAACGCCGGCAAGGTTAGTCCATTCCCATGCACCTAAAAGAGCGATCAGACCGATCACTAATGAAAAACTTTCCGTTGGCAATTTAAACACTGCCAGTGCAATCAGGGAAGCAAGGACTGATGCCGTTATAATTCGCTTTAGTAACATTTTTGTAGGCTATTTAATAGTAAAGTTATAGAGTGACTGCTTTATTAAGAACTTGCTCACTGGTATGACCAAAGCGCCGTTGCCGGCTTTTAAAGCTCTTGATAGCATCTTCAAGTGAATTCTGGTCAAAATCAGGCCAGAGCGTTGTTGTAAAATACATTTCTGCATAGGCTAATTGCCACAACATAAAGTTGCTGACACGTTGTTCGCCACCGGTTCTTATAAACAGGTCAGGATCCGGAAGACCTGCCGTTGACAAATGCTGGCTGATAAGTTGCTCACTAATCACCTGATTTTGCAATTCTCCAGCCGCTATTTTTGCTGCGACTTTCTGAAATGCCTGACATATATCCCAGTGACCGCCATAATTGGCTGCCACAATCAGTGTCATAGCCGTATTGTCTTGAGTTTGCGCCTCTCCTTCGGCCATTTTTTGTTGTAACTTATCTGAAAATCCAGTTCTGTCACCAATAAACCGCAAGCGGATATTATTACGATCAAGTTTGTTGATTTCCCGTTGCAAAGTCGCCATAAAAAGCGCCATCAACAATGAAACTTCAGCAGCCGGCCTTCGCCAGTTTTCACTGCTAAAAGCAAACAAGGTTAAGACTTCAACCTTATTGGTAACGCAATACTCGACAATTTTTCTAACTGCTTTAACCCCTGCCTGATGGCCAACCGCTCTGGGCATGAACCGTTTTTGCGCCCATCGACCATTACCATCCATAATAATGGCAATATGACGAGGATTATTACTGTCAGATTCCCGATTATTACTATCATCAGCCGGCATTATTATGTCCTTTGTTAAATTGATAATAGATCGGCTTCTTTTACTTCCAGTAACTTTTCAACTTCCTTTACATACTGATCAGTTAACTTTTGGATTTTTTCTTCTGCGGCACGCGCCTCATCTTCAGAAATCATCTTTTCCTTTAAGGCTTTATTTATTTCTGAATTAGCATCACGGCGAATATTTCTGATCGCAACACGTCCATTTTCAGATTCATGTTTAACGACTTTAACCAGGCTGCGACGACGCTCTTCCGTCAGTGCCGGCAAGGGAATACGAATAGTCATCCCATTGGTAGCCGGATTCAAACCCAGATCTGATTTTAAAATGGCTTTTTCAATCGCCTGTACCATGCCTTTTTCCCAAGGCGTGATAGTTAGCGTACGCGCATCTTCAACGGCAATATTGGCAACCTGCGATAATGCAGAATCCGTACCGTAATAAGACACACTGATTTGCTCCAGCAAACTGGGGTGCGCCCTGCCTGTCCTGATTTTTGAGAACTCATGCTTTAACGCGTCAATACTCTTGCCCATGCGGGTTGCAGCATCCTGTTGAATGTCACTAATCATAACTCTGTTCCTCGTTCAATAAGAGAGCCAATCTCTTCGCCCATCATTAATCTCATAACCGCACCTTGCTCAAAAATATTCATTACCCGCATCGGTACATTATTGTCCCGGCATAAAACCAATGCCGTAGTATCCATGACATTAAGACGCTGATCCAGTGCTTCGTCATACGTTAAGCGCGGATAAAAGACGGCATCCTTAACTTTTTCAGGATCTGCCGAATACACGCCCTTAACTTTAGTCGCCTTAATCATCAGATCTGCATTAATTTCAATGGCTCTAAGGCTGGCAGCCGAATCGGTGGTAAAAAAAGGATTGCCGGTACCGGCTGCAAAAACAACCACACGCCCTTTTTCCAAGTGCCTGACCGCCCGACGGCGAATGTAGTCCTCACAAACCTGATTGATTTTAAGTGCGGACATCACTCTGACCTGCTGACCGAGAGACTCTAATGAATCCTGCATAGCCAACGCATTGATGACCGTAGCCAACATACCCATCTGATCGCTAGTGACCCTATCCAGACCTTCAGCTGCTTTTTCAGCACCGCGCAATATATTGCCGCCGCCAATAACCAAACCAACCTGAATACCCACTTCACATAATTCTTTAATTTCAGCGGCCAGTCGCTTAACAATATCAGCGTCAATACTGCCGCCTGCCTGACTCATTAAAGCCTCACCGCTTAACTTAAGCAAAATTCTCTGGCAAATCGGTTTAGTCATAATAGTATTGGGGTCAGTTTTGTAAGTTGGATTAACGTAACCCAACGGCCATAATTACCGGTGTTGGCGTGCCAAACAATGGCAAACCAACACCGGTAAACTTAATTTCCTCTAACTTGTGCCATGACTTCTTCAGCAAAGTTTTCTTCTTTTTTCTCTATGCCTTCACCCACTTCAAAACGAATGAAACGAATAGCCTGGTTACCTTTTGATGACACCAACTTACCTACCGTCACTTTGTCGTCTTTAATAAAAGGTTGACCCAATAAAGTCACTTCTGCCAGAAACTTCCTGATCTGACCGGTAATCATTTTTTCAATGATGTCCGCAGGCTTGCCGCTTTCAGCAGATAAAGCCCGGAAAATTTCTTTTTCTTTTTCAATGGTTTCAGCAGGCACTTGCTCTTCAGAAACATAATTTGGCTTGCTGGCTGCAATGTGCATGGCAATGTCTTTGCCTAATTCTTGATCGGCTGTTGCCAATTCAACAATCACACCAATTTTACTGCCATGTAAATAACACGCAGTGCCGCCTTCAGCCGTTTCAAATCTTTCAAAACGTCTGATAGTAATATTTTCGCCCAGCGTTGAAATCAAGCCGCGACGCATTTCATCAACAGTAACGCCATCTTCCAACGGCATTGCCAGCAATTTTTCTTCAGTGTCAATATTGTCGGCATTTAATAAAGCAACCGTTACGCTATTAACAAAATTGACGAAATCATCTGCTTTGGCAACAAAATCAGTTTCGCAGTTAATATCAACAATGGCTACCGCTTTGCCATTATCACTAACTTTAACGCCGATAATACCTTCAGCCGCAATACGACCTGATTTTTTGTCAGCCTTGGCCAATCCGGATTTACGCATATTTTCAATGGCCAATTCCATATCACCATTGGCTTCAACTAACGCTCTTTTGCATTCCATCATCCCGGAACCTGTTCTTTCACGCAGTTCCTTAACCATAACTGCATTGATTGTAATACTCATTTTTGTGTTTCCTTAATATATCGTCACTATAAAAACGCCCCCGTAAGGAGGCGTTTTTTGGCCTAATCTAATTTTTACCTTTGCAGGAAACCTGCATAAGGCTAACTGTTAGTTATTCTGCCGCCGCCGCTTCTTCAATAAAATCATCAACCTTGGCTGACAAGCCCAAACCGGCTGTTTTCGCGTCCAGCACAATGGCAGAAACGCTTTCACAGTATAATTTAACGGCACGAATTGAATCGTCGTTACCTGGAATGACATAATCAATCAGTTCAGGTGAATTGTTGGAATCAACAATACCTACGACTGGAATACCTAATTTTTTTGCTTCGCTGATGGCATTTTTTTCATAACCGACATCCAATACAAAAATCACGTCAGGAACGCCCTTCATATCCTTGATACCGCCCAGACTCCGCTCCAGCTTTTCAAGCTCACGTTCCATACCTAACGCTTCTTTCTTTCCGAAACGTTGATACAGCGTACCGTCAGCTTTCATTGCTTCTAATTCCTTAAGACGATTAATCGATTTCTTAATGGTTTTGAAGTTGGTCATCATGCCGCCTAACCAGCGATGATTAACGTAGGGCATGCCGCAACGTGTCGCTTCTTCTGCAACGACTTTACGCGCTGCCTTTTTGGTGCCAACAAACAAGATAGTGCCTTTGTTTGCCGTCATTTGACTCAGATAATTCATAGCGTCATTGAACATTGGAAGCGTTTTTTCCAAATCGATGATATGGATTTTGTTACGTGATCCAAATAGGTAGGTTGCCATTTTTGGATTCCAATAACGGGTTTGATGTCCAAAGTGAACACCCGCTTCAAGCATTTGACGCATGGATACTGCTGCCATTTAATTCTCCTAAGTTTTAAAATCGGAATATTTTATTCCGGTTGGGTTATGCCTCCGCCTATCCCGTCAAGTAACCCACTTTACCAAATAAAGTCAGCACCCTACCAAACGTGACGATAAGCGTGAGTATTTTTTACAAAAATGAACTTAACTTTATACCATAATTTACTTTTTACAACAAGCAAACCTCTGTTAAAATTACAACTATTACAGGTGCAAGGCATAGAATTATACCCCTTAAACCTCCCACACTGAACACTTAAAGCGCCCATGAGCATCACCATAAAATCCCCCAGTGAAATTGAAAAAATGCGTATCGCCGGAAAACTGGCTGCCGAAGTTTTGGAAATGATTGAACCCTACGTTGTTGCGGGTGTAACCACCGATCAACTCGATAAACTCTGTCACGATTACATTGTTGATGTGCAAAATGCCATTCCGGCACCGCTCAATTATCACGGCTTTCCAAAATCAATATGTACCTCGATTAATCAGACGGTTTGTCACGGCATCCCCTGCGATAAAAAACTTAAATCGGGTGACATTGTAAATATTGACATTACCGTGATTAAAGATGACTACCATGGCGATACCAGTAAAATGTTCTGCATAGGCGAAGTCAGTCAACACGCCAAGCGTCTGATTAAAATAACCCAAGAATCCCTGTTTCTGGGCATCGAACAGGTCAAAGCCGGTGCAACTTTGGGCGATATTGGCCAGGCCATACAAAAACACGCCGAAAGTAATCGTTACTCTGTAGTGAGAGACTTTTGCGGACATGGAATCGGTAAAGATTTTCATGAAGAACCCCAAGTGCTGCATTACGGCAAAGCCGGCGAAGGTCTGCCACTTGCAGCAGGCATGATAATAACCATTGAGCCCATGATTAATCTGGGCAAACGGGATGTTAAAGTATTACCGGATGGCTGGACGGCAGTCACCAAAGACCGCAGTCTGTCTGCGCAATTTGAACACACCATTTTAGTAACTACTGATGGTTATGAAATCCTGACATTGCGTAAAGAGGAATTGTGATAGCTTTAGATAAATACATCAACGCCACACTTTTTGCAAAACCAGATAGCCTGTTGCAATTTAAGCATCTGATAAAACAAAAAAACATCGAATTAAATCTAAAATTTGATCCACACCTATCAGTTTCAAGCCTGCTTAAAGAGAAATCAGACTTCATTGATCTTATTTTAAATTGTTGTTGGCTGCATTTTCTGGGCCCCTACGCAGAGCAATTAAGCTTGTGCGCCGTCGGCGGCTTTGGCAGAAGAGAGTTATTTCCTCATTCAGATATCGACATTATTATTCTGTTGGATTCTGACGACACTGAACCTTACGAGGAAGCGCTGGCATCCCTGTTTACGTTCCTCTGGGATATTGGCTTAAAACCCGGACATAGCGTCCGTACTGTCAATGAATGCGTTGCAGTCGCTCTTGAAGATCAGACGATCATGACCAGTCTGATGGAAATCAGCCTGATTGCCGGCAATACCGCGCTTTATGAAGCGCTTAAACTACGCATCACGCCCGATAAAATTTGGCCATCGGATCAATTTTTTGTCGCCAAAATGGAAGAGCAGCGCCTCCGTTATGCCAAATTCCACGACACCGCTTATAACCTTGAACCCAATATCAAAGAAGGCCCCGGTGGCTTGCGGGACATGCAGGTTATCGCTTGGGTATTTAAGCGTCATTACAATTCGTCAACACTCAAGGAGCTAATTAAATACGGCTTTTTACCTGAGTCCGAATATGCAGAACTTATTTCCGCACGCGATGTACTGTGGCGAATTCGTTATGCGCTGCATCTGTTAACTGACCGTGCAGAAGACCGGCTTGTTTTTGATTATCAACGTGAACTTGCCCAACAGTTTGGCTTTAGCACCGAGCATCAACAGTATAATGAGGATGTTGAACAGTTTATGCAGTTTTATTTTAAAACGGTGCAAGGACTTGAACGACTCAATGAAATGCTGCTGCAATTATTTAATGAGCGCTTTATAGCCGGCGAGACCGCTTGCAAAATAACGCCCATTAACGATAAATTTATTGCCATCAATGGTTATCTGCAAGCGTTAAACGAATCGATATTTGAGCAACATCCACTGGCTTTACTGGAAGTTTTTTTGCTGCTGCAATTAAACCCGTCACTGCTAGGTATCAGGGCAACGACTATTCGTTTAATCCGGAAAAACCTGCATTTGATCGACGCTGAGTTTCGGGAGAATAAAGCCGCCAACCACTTGTTTATAGAAATATTTTGCAATCCGCGCGGACTGACTCATGAATTAAGGCGCATGAATCGATACGGCGTATTAGCAGCCTATTTGCCCAGCTTTGCCAACATCGTTGCCCGAATGCAATATGACTTGTTTCATATCTATACCGTAGATGAACATACGCTATTTGTTATCCGTAACTTACGCAGATTTGCACTGGAAGAACACATTGATGAATTCCCTCTCTGCAACTCCGTTTTCCTGTTGATTGCAAAACCGGAAATTTTATATATTGCCGCTCTTTTTCATGACATTGCCAAAGGCCGAAATGGCGACCATTCAGCCATAGGCAAAGACATCGCCCGACAATTTTGTATTCAACACGACCTTTCCTCGTATGACACCAAATTAATCACCTGGCTGGTTAAGAGTCATTTGATTATGTCCATGACCGCACAGCGAAAAGACATCAGCGACCCGGATGTCATTCATGAATTTGCTCAAACAGTCGGCAGTATTGAATATCTTAATCACTTATATTTATTAACCGTCGCTGATATCCGTGCAACCAACCCTGAACTTTGGAATGCCTGGAAAGACTCGTTACTTAAAGAACTTTATTTAGCCACTCACAACGCCCTACACAAAGGGCTTCAAAATCCGGCCGCACTTGCCGATAGGTTGCGTGAAAATAAACAGGAAGCCAAAGAAGAGCTTCTCAAATACGGAATTTTGGAAGACATAATTGATAACGCCTGGCAACATACCAATGATGATTATTTTTTGCGCTATTCAGCCGATGAAATCGCTTGGCACACGATGGCCATTGCTTCCTCCATAGAAGAGGATCTGCCGTTGGTGTTACTGCGCCAGCAAACCCAGCACGGCAGCGCAGAAGTGTTTGTTTATACCAAAGACAAAGGGCCTATTTTTTCAATCAGCACCGCCACCCTTGACCAATTGGGGCTGACCATTCTTGATGCCAGGATCATGACCACTCAGGACAACTATGTGCTTAACAGTTTTCAGGTACTTGAGCAATCAGGAGATCCCATCAATGAATTATTCAGGGCATCTCATATTTGCTCATCACTCCGCAATAATCTGTTACAAGGCGAAGTGAAAGGACACATAAACATCCATCGCCAATCAAAATCAAGACAAGCCCTGCATTTTCCTATCCGTACCAGCATCAAGTTTCTGGCAGATCCTTTAAACCGGCATACCGTCATAGAGCTTATCACCACTGACCACGCGGGACTTTTATCAAAAATAGGCCGTGCTTTTATCAAACAGAAGGTTAATCTGCTCAGTGCAAAAATAACCACAATAGGCAGTCGCGCTGAAGATATGTTTTACATCACCGATCAACAGTTGCAACCCATCAACGACCTGGATAAACAAAATCTGATTCGCGAGGAAATACTAAAAATATTGGATGTTCAGGGATAACGGCTTGGTCACAGGCGAAACTTAAAAGACTTTCACCACGAAGAACACGAAGAAAAAGCCTTGTGTCCTTCGTGCTGGATGATGCCGACCTATAATCGCGACGCAGGCGTCGCTCCCACCGTGGGAGCGACGCCTGCGTCGCGACTAACGAAAACGTCGTGGACGAATTTATTTTTCAGGATTAATGGTGGCAACCCGCACCGTGGATATGGCCATGAGTTGCCTCTTCTTCAGTGGCCGCTCTCACATCAATCACTTCGACATCAAAGGTTAAGGCAACGCCGGCTAACGGATGATTGCCGTCAATAGTCACATTTTCATCATCAATACTAACCACGGTGACTACACCCGTACCGAAACTGACATCCGCATGAAACTGCATACCGACTTCAATGTCATCAACGCCTTCAAACATATCGCGTGAAATAACCTGAATCATATCTTCCATCAGTTCGCCATAGGCTTCTTCTGCCGCAATGCGCACATTGAACTTGTCACCGGCAACTTTGCCAACCATCGCTTTTTCCAGACCGGAAATAATATTGCCACTGCCCTGTAGAAAAACCAACGCCTCATCACCTATTGAACTGTCAAGTACTTCGCCTTCATCATTAGTCAAGGTATAGTGAATAGAAACAGCCGTATTGTCAGCAACTTGCATAGTAAAACCTTATTTGGTTGTTAAAAAAACGGTTTATGATAACGATTTGCAAAGCATTTGTCTGAAAAAATTAGCTTAACCACAAAAGCCGTCGCCCCGCTAATTTTTAATACCAATGCCTTTATGCAGTAAAAACAGGCTAAACAGCGTCAAAACCCCGATAAATCCACCGGTAATTAGATAGGCTAACTGAATATTAACATCCGTCACGCCTATCAATCCGTATCTAAAAGCATTAATCATATACAAAATGGGATTGCCTCTGGAAACCGTTTGCCAAATATCCGGAAGCATCTCGACTGAATAAAAAACACCGCCCAGATAACTTAATGGCGTTAATACAAAGTTGGGGATAATGGAAATATCGTCAAAACTTTCCGCAAGCACGGCATTAATAAAGCCGGCCAAAGCAAAGACAGTGGCAGTCAGCAACACAATGGATAAAGTAACCAACATATTTTTAACGGCAATATCTGCAAATAAAAGCGAAATTAACGCCACTACCAAACCGACCAACAAGCCGCGAATAATGCCGCCGCTTACATAGCCACCCAAAATCACCCAATTGGGTACCGGCGCAACCAGCAATTCTTCAATATTGCGCTGAAACTTGGTCGAATAAAAAGACGAGACCACGTTGGCGTAGGAATGACTGATAACCGACATCAGAATAATACCCGGAACGATATAATCCATGTAGCTTGCGCCATTAATGGTGCCAATGCGGTCGCCAATCAACTTGCCAAAAATTAAAAAATACAGGGCTGTAGTAATCGCCGGGGGCAATAATGTTTGCGGCCAGATGCGGATAAACCGAAAAACCTCTTTGATTATCAGCGTTTTTAAGGCAATGGAATAATTCATTATTCAGTCCCTGCGGGTTTTGATTCTACTAAATCCATGAATAATTGTTCCAGGCGATTACTCTTGTTTTTCAGGCTAATCACTTTGATATTAAGTGCGCTTAACTGGCTGAACAATTGATTGAGCCCCATTTCTTTGGGCACGGCAACGTTAAGGACTTTATCGGTTACCCCTTCAATCTGATAACCTGCAAGCACCGGCACTTGACCTAAAGGCTCGGCCAGATCCAGAACAAAATGATCGACATGCAGCCTTGCCAGCAAACTTGCCATGTCCGAGTTTTCGACTATCAGTCCCTGATCAATAATGGCGATATTGCGGCACAGACTTTCAGCTTCTTCCAGATAGTGCGTGGTTAAAATGATAGTCGTGCCCTGTTGATTAACCGTTTCCATCATTTTCCACATGGCCCGGCGAATTTCTATATCAACACCCGCCGTCGGTTCGTCAAGAATCAACAATTTGGGCGCGTGTACCATGGCACGGGCAATCATGACCCGGCGCTTCATACCGCCCGATAAACGCCTGGAAACCGTGTCACGCTTATCCCACAAATCCATCTGCTTAAGACAGTATTCGGTTCTTTGCAGCGCCAGTTTACGGGGCAAACCGTAATAGCCCGCCTGATTAATGACTATACTTTTGACGGTATCAAATTGATTAAAATTAACCTCCTGCGGCACCAGTCCCAAGCAACTTTTAGCGCGTGCGCGATCGGTTTTTAAATCATGGCCAAAGATACTGACCGAACCACTCGACTCAT
Organism: Methylococcaceae bacterium; assembly: GCA_037127995.1. Classification (GTDB taxonomy): domain Bacteria; phylum Pseudomonadota; class Gammaproteobacteria; order Methylococcales; family Methylomonadaceae; genus Methylobacter_C. The sequence goes on from JBAXXH010000036.1 coordinate 24,522, forward strand.
TAACCAGTGAACTGATAATACCGATTGCCGTTGATTTACCGGCACCATTAGGCCCCAGCAAGGCAAAAAAATCGCCTTCTTCAACATTAAGATTGATACCTTTTAGGGCTTCAAAGCCATTATTGTAGGTTTTTCGAAGGTTACGAATAGATAATGCATTCATATTAAAACTAACACTTAACGGGAGCCCTTAAATAAGTTAAATTATACAGTTTGCAGGCCTGATAAAAAGCTCAAACAGACCGCAAAAAACCGTGTGATTTTAACAGATATACTCCGCGCGGTCATGTTTACGGAATTTATGATCGAGTTATTTTATTCGAGAGCAAGGCGCAAAAACAGGCACATAGCTGGCTATGCAACTGTTTTTGCAACTCGCGAGCGGATAAAATGGCCGATCAGAAAACCGGGTTGTAACCGTGCGGAGTATACTAACACGCTTCGCAGACAAAACTGGATAACACGTTGCCTATCAAACCACCAGAAATCGTTGCAGCCGTAGACTTGGGCTCCAACAGCTTTCACATGATCGTTTGCAGCCTGAACGAGGGTACACTACAAACCATTGACCGCCTGAGGGAAATGGTCAGACTTGCATCCGGACTGGATACAGACAATATACTGGATGAGAGCACTCAAAACAGGGCGCTTGCCTGCCTGGAACGGTTTGGACAAAGAATCCGTCATTTCCCCTTGGGCAGCGTGCGCATTGTGGGCACCAATACCCTGCGTACCGCTAAAAATGCCGGCCAGTTTCTGATTAAAGCCGAACAGGCGCTGGGTCATCCCATCCATATTATTTCAGGGATAGAGGAAGCCCGCTTGATCTACCTGGGCGTGGCATACAGCCTTGGCAGCAATGCCAACATGCGTCTGGTGATGGATATCGGCGGTGGCAGTACCGAATATATTATCGGCACCGGTGAAACGCCCAAAGACAAAGAAAGCCTTAATATGGGCTGCGTCTCGGTTAGCAATGCTTTTTTTAAAGAAGGGCTGCTATCCAAAAACGCCTTTAACCAGGCCACCCTGTTTGCCGAACAAAAACTGGAGCCCTTCCAGAGAAAATTTGAACAGAACAATTGGGATGAAGCCATTGGCGCCTCCGGCAGTTTGCGTTCCATCGCTAAAGTTCTGCAAGCCACTGGCTGGTGCAATAACGGCATTACTTGGCAAGGACTGGAAAAGCTGGTTGCGCGTCTTAACCAGTGCCCCCATGTCAACGAACTTAACTTGCCCGAACTTGATCCAGAGCGCCTGCCGGTATTTCCCGGTGGTGTAGCGATAGTTTATGCCACCTTTAAAAGCTTGGGCATTCAGCAAATGACAGTGGCTGATGGTGCCTTAAGGGAAGGTCTTATACAGGATTTATTGGGCCGGATTTATAATCACGACATGCGTTCGGCAACTGTTCAGTCGGTCGCCGAGCGCTATCGTACCGATAAAAAACACGCCGCACGCATTAAACAAACCATCCATGTCATATTAAAACAATTAAGCGATAACTGTAGCTGGTCTATCGACGAAAATTGTGAGCAATTTTTAGACTGGGCTGCTGACTTGCACGAAATCGGCATTGATATTGCGCATAGCCAGTACCATAAACACAGCGCCTATATTATTGAAAACGGTGATTTGGCAGGTTTTTCTACTCAAGATCAGCTTTTGTTGGCGTCCATCATACGCTCACATCGTCGCAAATTTTCGCAGACTATTTTTAACGATTTACCGGCCCCCTTTAATATCTGCGCACCTTACCTGACTGTGGTCTTGCGACTGGCAGTGTTGCTACACCGCAACCGCAATGAACAAGCACTACCTGACTTTAAAATAGTCATTATAAAATCCAGAATTTACTTACGGTTTCCCAATGCGTGGCTTACCCGGTCACCCCTGACGCATGCTGATTTAATTCTGGAAGCTGATTATCTTAAGGCGGCCGGGTTTAAACTCGAATTCGCCTAAGTGCTTGTTAATGAAAGCCCTATTTCGCATTTTTTTGGTTTTGCTCAGTACGGTAGTGATGTTGTGCGCATTGTTGGTTCTTTTTGGCATCAGCAATCAACCTGATATTGCCGTGGGCTGGACGCTGACCCGTGATGATATTGCCAGGGCAAAAAAAATCTTGTATGAAGGTGCCAAAACCAAACCTGACGAAATCAGCACCATTGAGCTAACTGAAGCTGATCTTAATCTTGCCGCCAATTATTTGTTAAATCGGTACCGAAAAAGTGCGGTCAACATTGAAATAAAAAACGACGTGTTAAGATTCACAGTCACCATGACGCTACCCAAAAATAGCTTGGGGCACTATTTAAACATTAGCTTTAGATTGGGCAATGATGACCACAGCGACCTGCCCAGCCTGACCAAATTTAAAGCCGGAAAATTATTACTCCCGGCAAAATTTGCCGCTTTTGTTATCGACAATATTATTCACCATACTTCCTTAAATGATTATTTTATTCTGGCAACCCGACCCGTCAAAACCATTACCATTGACCCGGAAAAAATAACCATTAGCTATTACTCCAGCATGGATACCTTTATTCAGGCGCGAAATTTTTTAACACAAACGAATGACAATCCCGACATTGAAATCTATCAGCAAAAACTGGACGAAATCATCGCTCAACATGACCCCGCTTGGCGCTTGTCACTGGCGGAATTATTAAAGCCGTTATTTGCACTGGCACTGCAACGCTCTACCCTGGAAAATGCCATTGAAGAAAACAAAATAGCCATTATTGCAGTTAATAATTACGTTAACAGAAAAGAAACCAAAAAATTTCTGTCTTTTCCTGCATCAAAGCTAACGGGAGAAAAATGCTACCCGACTTTTTTATACAAAAGAACCGATCTTGCCCAACATTTTATCGGCTCTGCGGCCATTACCGCCTCTGTTAATGGTCAGGTCGCTAAAGTAGTCGGTGAAGAAAAGGAATTAAGTGACGCGCAAGGCGGCAGCGGTTTTAGTTTTATTGATTTAGCCGCTGACAAAGCCGGCACCCGCTTTGGTGAACTGGCGACCTCGTCACCCGAAAATGCACGCAAACTTCAACAAGCCATGTCGGCCATCAAAGATTACAGTGATTTTATGCCCGACCCGACCGACCTTCCTGAACACATGAACGAAGCAGAATTTAAACAACGCTACCAGTCTGTTGATAGCGATGTTTATCAAGCGCTATCAAAGCAAATCGATGCCCGCATAGCCGCGACACCCATTTACAAGCTGGATTGATACAATCGTAAAGCCTTTAACTATTGGGGTAGGGATTGTAAAGCAGCTTGAAAAATAACGTGCACATCAATCAGTTTAACGCCAGAGCTTTGTTGATCATGGATTTGCGCTCGGTGAAGGCTCCGGTATAGCCTTGGCTTATCCGTTACTGCAATCAGCGGTGATATTTTTGAATAAAATGGCCACGTTTGCTGAAGCTGGAGTTAACCAATAAGGTTAAAGGGTACTTTATTCGCATATTTTCAATTTTAAAACCCATCAAATGACGGATATTGCTTTTCTTGGCTTTTAAAACCCATAATTGCAAAAAATGCAAAAAATGAATGAAGGATGCCTTTTTATAGGGGCAATAAACGTATTGCAATTTTGGCTGTGGTCTTATTCTAAGGGCTAAATAAAGTCAAACTCAAATCAAGCTTTTTTGGATTAATTAACGCCAATGGCTTGTTGAATAAGGACTGATGCGGAGGGAAGGTGCCGGTATTACGCTCACTGACCCCTGTTATAAGTAGCGGGATATTTTCGAATGAAATAGATGAGTTTGTTGAGGTACCCGTTAAGGCCAATAGCGCTGTTCAGTCGAAATGGATAGATAAAAAGACCCAAAAAAATACCGCCTGTGCCGCAAGGCACGGGCGGTAAGTTTTACAGATTCCGATTTAATTCAATAATGCGAATTAAGCCGTTTTCTTGTTGCGTGCTTGATAACCTAACAGACCAATCATACCTGTCAACATCATCCAAGCTGCAGCAGGCAATGGTACAGCCGCAGGCAAAGTATCCAGACCGGCATGATAAGTCGATTTAGTGTTAAGGGCATTACCTATAATTTCAAAACGATACGAATGAAACGCTGACAATGGCTCCACAACGTTAATTTCAGAATTAAAATATGTTTTGGCTGGAGCAGTTGAAGTAGCTGCAGTAAAACTAGTCACTATAGGGGAAGAAGCAATGTTTAAGTTAGTGATTGCGTCATAAAGGGAAAAGCTTGTCAGCACAGTCCCAACTTGAGTTGCAGTTAAGCGGAATCCTTTTGCAGACGCATCAACAGAAAACGGACCATTTACATCAAAATAGATTTCATCCGTAAATACACCAACAGTCGTATGCTTGAAGTCAACCCCTTTTGAGTCTTGACTATCTAAGGTTGGTAAGGTTATGACATTTGCACTTGCACTCGGTAAGTAAGTAACGCCAGCTAAAGCAATAGCTGCCGCAAGCAGCGTAGTTTTGTTTTTTAGTTTCATAATTGATATCTCTAAATTAAAAGGTTATGGCTTTACAAGAAACTTCATTTTCTTAAATTAAAGAACAATTGTCAATTTTTTATATTTTTTATTTTATTATTTACTATTTATCGATGCCGATCGTGGCTTGCAACCATGACCGAAACGTTTGAAAACTTCAACCTAAAAACCGCAGTTAGTCCACGAAAAGCACGAAAGTAATCAGCATATTGTATTGCACAGTCGCTCACCCTTTAGGTAACGAGATACAATTTTGTATCCCTTTGAATATTTTCGTGTTTTTTGTGTTTTTCGTGGATCAAATGATTTTTCTAGGATAAAAAATCTAAAGCCAAAAATTTTAAAATTTTCATAAAATAAATATCAACTATTTAAGAGTGAGTGAAAATGCAACAAAAATAACCCCATACCACAACTTATCTTACAATTTCATGATAATATTAAGTAAATAAATTGAACCCTATACAGGCAAAACTACAATTTATCATGAATACTTATTAAACCGATGCTCACCTAGCCGCGAAACCGATTTACAAACTGAATTAATAACACCTTAAAATAATTAAACATTACGTTCATGCCACACACAAATTCCAGCGGGTTAGGTACCCAGTAACCCGACACATACACTTCACACTGTCGCACGGCAATCACTCCTGCATTGCTCTCGTTCACTGTTCCAGACACGACACTGCCTTCTGCCATCCTTTGTACGTAACTGCTGCATAACCCTCATAGAGATCATAAATGCAGCGTTTTCAGGAGCAAATATCTGTCCATGTCGTAACTCAATGCAACTTCAAAATCCGGAAACAAAAACGGCGACCCAAGGTCGCCGTTTTATACACGATTACTCGCGCCTCTACAATATTTTTATTTAGTTGAAAGTGGTACCGGGTGTTGCCGGTAAAACAGGCATTTTTTGTTTAGGAAATTCGCCCGTCAAGCCATTAAGAAACGCGACAATATCGGCAATTTCTTCTTTGGACAAGTCTTTATCCAATTGAGATTTTGCCATAATGGTTACTGCTTCATCCAGAGTTTTAGCGGCACCATTATGAAAATAAGGTGCCGTCAATGCGATATTACGTAAAGTAGGTACTTTCCACAAATGTTCATCATCTGATTTTTTGGTGACTTCGGCTAAACCCTTGTCATCTTTAAAGTGATATTTTGCGGCATAAAACGTATTGCTGTGCACAGGAAACTTCTGGAACATGCCGGGGCCATTAAAAGCAGGGCCACTATGACAACCGGTACAGCCCAACTCTGCAACCTTGTTCATGCCACGCACTTGCTGTTCGGTTAACGCTGATTTATCACCGGCAACGTATTTATCATAAGGGCTATGGGGTGTAATTAAGGTTCTTTCGTAAGCGGCAATAGCTTTAGTGGCATTGTCTTTGGAAATAGCGTCTTTACCAAAAGCGTGTTCAAAAGCCGCTTGATAACCTTCAATTGACTTCAACCGGGCCACTACGTCATCCCAGCTTTTCATACCCATTTCAATGGCATTGGTAACCGGGCCGGCTGCCTGCGCTTCAAGACTGGCCGCCCGCCCATCCCAAAATTGCACGGCATTAAACGCAGAATTCCAGACCGTTGGAGCACTACGCCCACCGGTCTGGCCATTAACACCCATCGAGTTGGGTCTATTATCTTCGCCGCCCAACATCGTGTTATGGCAGGAAGCACAAGAGACCGTACCGGTAGAAGACAAGCGGGGGTCATGATATAACATTTTTCCCAGCTCAACTTTTTCTTCAGTGGTGGGGTTATCAGCCGGTGCAGGTGCTACGGTGGGCAGTGCTTCCCATGCGGAAGCGACCGAAATGGAACCTGCCAGCGCCAGCGCTGTTACCAGCGAACGAATTTTAAACATACTATCCTCCAAAATATTATTATAGGTATCATTACAAAAGAGCGATTTTTATGCCCTGCAATGGGTATAAATCACTCAGTTAACTTGCATATCCCTTCAAATTGTAAAATATAACGCCAACAAGATACAATTTAATTGCCATGATAGCACTTTACCCGACCGACTCAATGTGAAGATTAAAGCCGGAAACAGCGTAGACCGGAATAAGGCTTTTCGAGTACAAGCGAGAATAAGCGTTTCCGGCACACCGTATGGGTGCGCCGGAAACGCCACCACTCGCTACGCCCTTCGACACGCTCAGGACAGGCTTGGGTGGTCTTATTCCAGCCTACGCATTGAAACTTAATTAATGTTATTTTACAATATTCGCTAACATACAGGCATCCTCCCATGAATCTTGCTCCCTTTTCTCTACGAATAAAATGTTTCTTCGTTTTATTGGTTTTAATGATCTTTGATATATCCCCTATTCCTATTCTGGAAACTATCTTCATGTATATCCTTTTCTTTCGCCCATGCTGGTTTAAAGAACTTATTGACAAAATTTATACTGAATAGCGCGACGAAACTGTTAAAGCCACCCCGGCAACCAAGTCGACGCGTCTTTTAATGCGTGCCAGTCAAATTCGATTTCGCGGTGGTTAATAACCGCTTCAAGCAGGCAGGCAACGACTATTTCCTGTTCGTCTCTAATAAGCCGTGTCACTAAAAAATGCTTCTCTTTGGGCACCCTTCATTTTGGGGCAACAGTAGTGTACAGTTTAAAAAAAAGGCACA
>JBAXXH010000037.1:0-30482 GCA_037127995.1 Methylococcaceae bacterium
GTTACCTCGCCGAGCAGGGGATATTAACCCGCCGTTTTGGGCAACTGACGGTAGGAGGACTTTCACCCCGCAAGATTCGCAGCCTTGCCGGCTGCTCCCAAACCCCAACCGGCATAGGAGGATTGCCTATCGGCGAATCCGCCTTATAGCTTTACAGCTTTCGGAGTTGATAAATCCTCGATTCCGCTTTGCTGCATCGAGGCTACTTGCTATTTTGGAGGTAGGGTGCAATGTTTCACTTTACTATCCTCAAGTAAGGCGTTTTTTTCTCTGCATATTTTGACGACTGACTAAAAACCGTAGGCAGTAGAGTTGCCGCGTATTTCAATTTATCATCAAATGATAAAAACTGATCCTGCGGTTCCGCTTTCTCACATAAATGATTTACATATTCAGCTGCATCCAAGAGTGTCTTTGCTTCATTTTCATCAACAATGAGCAATTCTGGAACATCATGCTTTGGGTTTTTTGGAATAATAGTAAACCACCGTTTAGATAAATCCTTTCCCTCCTTTTCCAGTTGCTGGTATTGGTCAGGGGTTAACTCGTAAAACAACTCCCGTTTAGGTTCATAACGCATCGCTGGACGGGGTTTGCAACCCCGGCCGAAACGTTTTGCAATCGCCAACGCGTTAGCAAACGCAAGTGACGGGGCTGCTAATCACATCACACTGGGAGGCATTGCAGCCATGCCAAGAAGCCTTTCATGCCTGCTAAAGAATATAACACTCAGGTAATGCCGCATTTCCTGCCCGCATTAGGGCATTGCTTTCCTACTTTGAAGCCTTTCGTGCCTGCTAAAGAACATGGCACTCAGGTAATGCCGCATGTCTTGCCTGCATTAGGACGTTGGCATTTGTATTTTGTTGGTGTTGGTGTTGGTGTTGGGGTCTTCAAACGTTTCGGTCGGGGTTGCAAACCCCGACCGGCATAGAAGACGCATCGGCAATGCCAATCACCAAATATCGCCAACGGAAATCTCTGATGCTCACATTAAGCTGATCAACTCAAGTTGGGATTACCACTCTATTATTTCTTATCAGTTTAAGCGGTTTTGCTGCCATTTGCTTCAAGGTGCGCGAAACCGGATCAACACCGATGCCGGTACTTTCCAATGCCACTACACCCAACAGTGGCTCGCACCCTTCAGGGCCAAAAATAACCTTGCTCACCGTTTCGCCCCCCATGAACGAAACACGGGCAAAGCCAAAAGGATATTCAACCAGCTCGCCATTGGCAAGCTCATATACATCACGCCCCTCAGATGAAATACCGGCTTGTGTCAGTGCCTGGGCGGGGGCAAGACAATCTATTGCGCCGGTGTCCACCAAAAATTCGGCCTCAAAAGGTATGCCATCGGCTTTCAGGTTACTCAATGCCACCGTGACGTGTGTTAGTCCCATGATGCTCTGCCTTTCTTTATGTCGGCAACGTAGCCGCAGATCCAGTCTGTCATTTTTGATCCTTTAATGGTTTTTATTCATTATTCAATCATAGCATCAAGATAAAACATCGTACAATAAAAATAGCTTTCTGTTTTAATATAAATAAACAGAACCGGGAGCAAATAGCCGAGTTTAAGAGGCTGCTCAAGGAGCTACAACAAGCCGCTGAAGAAGATAAAAAAAACATTTAGCGCCGACAGCAGGGCACATTGTTGAGATAACGCAAGCGCAGCGGATCCGAACGTTATTAGAATCGATGGGGTTAGAATCAATTGATTTCGTTATACAAAAGCACGTTAAGAAAAGTCGAAGCTCTGGTTTCGCCAGACTGGACAGGATAATTGTCGCCGCACGGTTAATACTATTTGTTAAGTCGAATTACAAGTGTTATGGTTATATTTTTATATCATATCGGTATGACCATGCACACCACAAGTCTTCGTAAAGTGGGCGGTTCAATTATGCTGGCGGTTCCACCAGCCATTCTCGATATGTTGCAGATGGGCGCGGGTACTACGGTCAGTGTTGATGTTGATCATGGCCGATTGGTGGTTGAGCCGCAATTACGTAAACGCTATACCCTCAACGAGTTGTTGGCGCAATGCGATGCTACTGTACCAATGAGTGCTGAAGATCACGCTTGGTTGGATTCTGATCCAGTCGGTAGCGAGTTGCTGTAAATGGATAGGGGAGACACCTATTTGGTTTCACTTGATCCAACGGCAGGTCGCGAACAACAAGGAATCCGCCCGGTTTTGATCGTCTCGCCCTCAGCTTTTAATCGCATAACTAATACACAGGTCGTTCTGCCTATTACGGGTGGTGGAAACCATGCCAGAACCAATGGCTTTGCGGTCACCTTGATGGGGGCAGGAATAAGCACGACAGGCGTTATCCGCTGCGATCAAGTGCGAGCTATTGATTTAAGCGCACGATACGCCAAGAAACTGGAAAGTGTGCCAGAATTTATAATGGATGAAGTGTTGGCGCGGTTAACCGTTATCTTCGAATAGACAATCTTTGTACTGGTTCCCATGCTGGAGCTTGGGAACCACAAGAACGTTAACGTTTTTGCTTTTCTTCATATCTGTTCATGCGCGTCACTACAGGTGTTGCAACGGCGGTTGCTGCATCAACCATCCTACTTCCAGAAGCGGGCCATGCTCACGATCTAACGAAACCATCGCGGACATGACCCACTCCTACAAAACTGTGTCCAAAGCATATGGAGACTATAAATTTGCGGGTTGCCTTACAGCGACGCGAATTGGAAATTTAATTTCAAAAAGTCTATAGCGCATTTTTACTCAGCTTTGATCTGATGAAGCTGACAAATAAGTACCACCCACGAACCCGCTATCCCCAGTACCGAAGAAATAACGATCAGTCCCAGTGTTTCGGTAAAATTTAAAAACAGCAAATGGAATCCGCCCTCATAAAGTCCTGACAGTTTTTCAACCGGTTGCCTTAATATCAGCATGAGCGACGTCACAATAAACCACGCCGATACGCCTGAAATAAAGCCGATCCAAAAACCGGTATACAAAAACGGTCGCTGAATAAACGCATTGGTAGCGCCAACCAATTTGGCAATGACTACTTCATCACGCCGGTAATGCAGCTCCAACCGAATGGTATTGCCGATAATAAATAATACTGCAACGCCCAACATCACATTTAATAAGGTAGCAAAAAGCCGCGCTACCGCCATAATAGACTGTAAGCGCTCAACCCACTGGAGATCCATCTGGGCAAAATCAACTTCCGGTGATTGTTTAAAAGTATCCAGCAAGGTCTCAAGCCCTTGCTTGTCTTCCAGTGTATTTTTAGGCAACACTTGAAGCACAATAGGTAACGGATTGGTTTCCAAGGCATTAATTGCGGCACCAAAACCACTATAAGTTTTAAATTCAGCCAAGGCCTGATCCCTGGTAATTATTTTAACGTCCTGAACGCTCGCATTCTGCCTGATAGTGTCGGCTAATTTATTGGCGTGTGCATCAGAAACATCGTCCCTGAGAAATAAGGAAATTTGATTACTTGTTTCCAGGCTGCCTGTTAATTGCTGAAGATTAACGACCAAAATATAAAATCCGCTGGCCAGGGAAATAGCAATAGCCAGCACCGCTATGGTCATTATTGACGTAAATGGCGAAGCGACCAAACGACCCAGACTGGAAAACAAGGCATGCGCATGAAGATCTCGATAAGCATTTAATTTATCGACAAAATCACCGCCCGCCATTTTGGTTTGCCGGACATCCTGCTTGACCGGTCTGGCCGGTGGATCTTTTCTGATAGTGTTTTTATGGCTTCGTTTCATAATTTAACTGGAAACCATTTGACCATGATCCAACTTTAAAACACGGTGGTTTAATTGGGTAATTAAAGAAATGTCATGTGAGGCTATCAACACAGTAACGCCGACCTGTTGAAATTGACCAAACAAAAACATGATTTCTGCCGACAAATCCGGATCCAGATTGCCGGTGGGTTCATCCGCAATAATGATCGGTGGTTTGTTAACCACGGCTCTGGCAATGCCTACCCGCTGCTGCTCACCACCCGACAAGGCCAGCGGGTATTTTTTTTCTTTACCCGTCAAACTGACCTTATCCAAGGCAGCTCTTACCCTGCGACTGATTTCATGATGCCCATACCCGGCTATCACCAAGGGTAACGCCACATTATCAAAAACGGTTCTATCGCTAAGCAACTTGTAATCCTGATAGATAAAACCCATCTTTCTTCTTATATAAGGCAGCTGATTTTCTTTTGTATGGGCAAGATCCTCGCCATCCAATACTATTTGACCTCGACTGCAACGCTCCATGGCGGCAATCAATCTTAATAACGTACTTTTGCCGGCTCCGGAATGACCGGTAAGAAAAGCTATTTCACCACGCCGCAAATGAAAACTGACATTGCGTAATACGTCGCCAGTCTCAGGATAGCGCTTGCTTACATTAACGAACTTTATCATGTTTTTTTTAATCTTTTACGAACAAGGCATCGACAAAAAGCGCTGCATCAAAATCCTGTAAATCATCAATGCTTTCACCTATGCCTATAAATCGAATGGGAATACCGGTGTGCTTGGCCAGTGCAAAAATAACACCACCCTTGGCCGTGCCGTCCAACTTGGTTAACACCAGTCCTGTTAAAGCCACTTTTTCATTAAACAGCTTTGCCTGGGACAGCGCATTTTGGCCTGTTCCCGCATCCAATACCAGCAACACTTCATGGGGAGCGGCTTCATCCAACTTACCCATAATCCTTTTTACTTTTTTCAACTCATCCATTAAATTGGATTTTGTGTGCAAGCGGCCCGCTGTATCGGCAATCAACACATCAATGCCTTTAGCCTTTGCAGATTGCAAGCCATCATAAATAACCGATGCCGAATCGGCTCCGGTATGTTGAGCCACCACGTGAATATTATTACGCTCCCCCCAAACTTGCAACTGTTCAACAGCCGCAGCCCTAAAGGTATCACCGGCAGCCAACATAACGCTATGACCTTGTGCCTGCAAGCGCTTGGCTAATTTACCAATGGTTGTAGTTTTGCCTGCGCCATTAACACCTACCACTAAAATAACAAACGGTGTATCTTGTTTGGGTATTTGCAGCGGCAGGCTACAAGGCTTGAGAATATCCAGCAACTCTTGTTTTAACGCCACTGACAAGGCCAAGCCGTCTTGCAACTGATGCCGCTCAACACGTTGGGTCAAATGCCTGATTATTTCTGTGGTCGCATCAACACCCACATCAGCCATGATTAAACTGGCTTCAATTTCTTCCAGCAAATCATCGTTAATTTCTTTCTGACCTATCGGCAAACTGGCCAGCATTCCGTTAAGCCCGGAACGGGTTCGCTTTAACTGTGATTTAAGACGTAAGTATAAAGACTCGGGTGCGGGTTCTACATAAACAGCTTCCCTAAAAACCTCAACCGGCACGACTGCCTCAGCCGTTTCAATAACGGCTTGTTTGGGTTCTATTTTTTCAGTAACAGGACGCTGTATTTCCGCTTGCCCATAGCGACTATAAAAACTGATCGCAATTAAAGGCAGCATTAACAAAGCCGCAACGGCATGGTGAGCCAAGGTTGCCCATAGCGGCATACCCAACTTAACGCCGGCAATAGCCAAACCAATCTCAACAAACAGCAACATACCCAACCATAAACCGGCTGTTCTTAGCGGCTTTAACGACAGTGTTGCCGTGGCCCTGAACATCAGCAAACTCAGTACCAAAAAGTTTACCAACGCACCGACTCTATGCAACCAACTGGCCGCTACCTGCGCGTCAAAGGAAATAACGCCGGTGTAACCCGTCAACAATCCGTTAACTAAATTTAAGGCATTTTGATAATCCGCTTGCGGCCACCACTGCCCGTTGCATTGCGGAAAACCACTACAGGCTAAAGCGGCATGATTAGCGCTAACCCAGGCACCCAAAATAATCTCCAGCAATAAAACCAGCAGGGCAAATTGGGCAAACAACCCAAGACCGGTACGCGGGTCGCTCAGCCGACCGGTAATTGCCGGATTAAGGCGCAGAGACAGCCCAAACAATAACCCGAAGGTTAGCAGTCCCAACACGACCTGCGTGGTAATAATGATAGGCATAGCCGCTATTGCTGTCGCCCCCACAACCAGTTGTAAACCAACCAGAACCAGCAACACCAGGGATGTCGTTATGACGGCTGTTTTGCGTGGTTGTTGAAGCCATGCCAACAAGTTCAATAGCAAAACCAACAGACCCAATGCCGCCGTCAGATAAACAGGAGGACTATAGCTTAATGACTGAATAAAATCAGGCAGAAATAGCCCCGGATCAGTACCCGATAACCGAAGGTATGAACCCAAGACCACCATGATTAGCGTTAAAAAAACGCCAAATAGAGTTAATTTTCTGAACATGTTATTTACCACTAACCAATTTGAGAAATTTTAAGCAGATGCATAAGATCATCTTTTACTTTATAGGTATTAAAACCGGCGTCATATTGCATCATTAAATTGCCCAACGGATCGATTAAAAACAACATGCCATCAGGAATAGTCCCTTTGCGGATATCCGCTATCTTTTTAGCCAACCCTGAGGTAGGCTTAACCCTGATCAAATCTGAATTAAGCGCGAACTCCCGATTTTCATTACTGATCAGTTTCTCTATTAGCGCATCATTTATTTTATTTTCTTCACGCAACAAACTCAAAAAAAGTGCATTATCTTCCTTGTTATCGGTACGACGAAGTCGCCATAACAACGTATCCTTCAACCACCATTCATTTGCCACTTCTGCTGGCGGCTCTTTAAAAAGCATAACCACCCGACGTGTGCGAGGCAGCTCTTTGTTTAACATGAGCCGCAATTGCTTGGTTTTAAGCAGTGCATCCAGACAGATTTCATTACAGCCAGTGTCAGGAATGACATTAACTATCAACCAATGCCCTGGAAGTTCACTCATGTTTTCAGTTGAAAATGAATCAAAGCCGGTAAAATCAGTCCGTTCAGTTGAAACGGGAGGAATGATCAGTTGCCCGCTATTGGTTGTTCCTTTTAGCAGCCCCGGATTTTCTTTTAGACCCCAGGCGATTAAAAATGGAACAATGGTCATTCCAAAAATAACCATTATTAATAGTCTGTTTTTCTTCTCTTGCTTAGTCATCATTTCTTTTAAAACTGTACCAAATAAATAGTATTGTGAGCGTAAATGCCAAGGCAAACCATTGAATCGCGTAGGCTGTATGTTGTTCTGGCAACATAATTGTTGTTGTTTTCCATTCCCGTTCAAAACCTTCTGGCAGATCTTTATCCAGCTCGATCTGAAAGGGGAATAATGAATAAGTCAGTTTTTTTGCCAAAACCTGGCTATCTATGACCTGTACAACAGAGGGCCAACCGTCTGTTGGTATTTCAGCGCCCGCCAACTTTATGCCGACACCAGGAAAGCTGTTTATCCGCCCCCTTACCACGGCTTGTTCATCCTTGATCTGTAGATCAGGCAAAACCGTTCGATCCTTGTTTAAGGGAACCCAGCCCCTGTTAACTAAAACTGCCTTGGTTTCCCCTTGCAAAAAAAACGGCGTGATAACAAAATACCCTGCTTTCCCTGCACTGATTTGATTGTCCAACAAAAATTGATGCGCATGATCATAATGACCGGTTGCCTGGACTTTCTTATACCTAAGACCGCTTACATCATCTTTAATGGCCGTAGATAACTGTATCATTACGGCAGAAGCCAAGCCTTGCGCTTGCTGCTCAAGAAATAATTTTTTCTCTTCCGAGCGTCCTAATTGCCAAATTCCCAGTGCCAATAGCAGCGGTAATAAACAGCAATAAGCCAGCGCAGGCGCTTTTTTTAAGGTTATTGAATAACGCCCAATGTTAATAATCATGCTTTTTTTCTTTAACCTATTGGCACAGACACATTAATAAACGAGAATATAAAAAATTTTATCATCCAACATAACACTACCATGATTATCAAAAGCGTCGTCATCATTGCCTTTATTCTGATAATTATCAGTCTCGGCTCTGCCTTGTTTCATTTGATTAACCATAAAACCCAAGAGTCATCCGAAAAAACAGTTAAAGCACTGACTTTTCGTATCAGCCTTTCCATCCTTTTATTTATTTTTATATTTATTGCCGTTGCAACAGGCGTTTTCAAACCCCATGGCTTGGGTGTAAAAATGCATGCCGAAAAACCGGTTCAGACTGACACATTAAGTAAATAGCCAACCATCACGACAAAAAAAAAGCGCTGCCTGTTGTTAGGCAGCGCTTTTTTTAGAAAATAATGTGTTATTACATTAAATAAACAAACACAAACAAACCCAACCAAACTACGTCAACAAAATGCCAATACCAGGCGGCCGCTTCAAAAGCAAAATGATTTTCCGGTGTGAAATGCCCCTGGGTAGTACGGAACAAGACCACACTTAAAATAATAGCGCCCACACAAACGTGAAAACCGTGAAAGCCTGTTAACATAAAAAATGTAGAACCATAAACACCTGAACCCAAGGTTAAGCCCATTTCAGTGTAGGCTTCATGATATTCAAATGCTTGAAAAGAAACAAATAAAAATCCTAAAACCACTGTGGCAATTAAACCTTTAATCAACTGATCGCGATTTTTTGCGAGTAAGCCATGATGTGCCCAAGTACAGGTAACGCCACTGGTTAACAGAATCAAGGTATTCAAAAATGGCAAACCCCAAGCACCCATGGGCTCAAATTCACCGCCTACTTTGCCGGGGCCGTTAGTTGGCCAGACTGCCTCAAAGGCAGGCCACAGTATTTCTTTGGTTGCAGCCTTACTGCCTTCACCACCCAGCCAAGGCACTGATAAATTACGCGTGTACCAAAGCGTGCCAAAAAATACCGCAAAAAATACGATTTCCGAAAAAATAAACCACATCATACCCATGCGATAGGAAATACCTACATCATGGTTATACATGCCTGTTTCACTTTCACGGGCCTGCAAGGTAAACCAACCCACCAACATGAAAATGAAAACAAGCAGACCTATCACCATTAGCGTAGGGCCAATTGACGAGCCATTTAAATAATTTGCAAATCCAGCCAGCATAGTCATCAAACCAGCCGTACCAATGACAGGCCAAGTCGCTTTATGCGGAATGTAATAAGCGGTATTCGTAGACATAAAATTCCCCTTTTATTTTTTTACTGATTTTTCAGTATTGTCGAAAAATGTGTATGACAGCGTAATGGTTTTGTATTGCTCCGGTATTTCCGGATTAATTACAAAACGCATTGGCAACGTTTTAGCTTCCCGGGCCTTAAAAGTTTGTTCCGAGAAACAAAAACACTCGGTTTTTTCAAAATAACTGCTTATTAGAGCAGGCGAAAAACTGGCAATGGCTCTGGCCAGCATAGCTTTGTCAGTTTTATTGGTCGCATAAAAATTGACCGTATAATATTCACCCGGATGAACTTTTAATTGTTTTTTTTCTGCATGAAATTCCATAGGCGTTGATTCATTCAGTGTCGTCATGAATTCTACGGTAATTTCTCTGCTCAAATCGACTTTATAAGCAACTTCCGGGACTTTTTTAATATCATCAGGCCTATCTCTCTCTATCCATTTCCATTCACACAAAACATCATAAATGGGCACCAAGGCGTAACCAAAGCCAAACATGGCCACGGCAACCAACAGCAACGTTCGCGCCAACTTAAGGTTTTTCTTGCTGACATTGTCGCTCATGTAGAAACGGCTTGTGCCACAGCAAACATATAAAGAATCAAGGCGATTGCCACCAAAACCACTGCCGTTAAAATATTTTTATTTTTTATTGTCATGTGTTAGTGGATACATTGCCGACATTGAGCCCGGCAATGTATCCTTTTATACCTTAATGTGAGTCCAGAACGTGCTCAGTCGGTGCACTTACAGGCGGTGTCGTCCAAGTATGGTAAGGAAGCGGTGATGGCAAGGTCCATTCCAAGCTATGTTTGCCGGCATCCTCCCAAACTTCATCGCTTACTTTTTCGCCAGTACCGCCTCTAATGGTATCAACAACGATATACAGGAACAGCAGCTGACTGGCTCCAAATATAAAACCGCCAATACTTGAAATCATGTTCCAGTCAGCAAACTGAATGGCATAATCGGGAATACGACGTGGCATACCCGCCAATCCCAAAAAATGCTGAGGGAAAAACAAGACATTCACAGAAATGACCGATAACCAAAAATGCAACTGGCCGATTTTTTCGTTGTACATGTGTCCTGTCCATTTAGGCAACCAAAAATAACCGGCGGCCATCAAAATAAAGATGGATGCAGGAACCAAGGTGTAATGGAAGTGGGCAACGATAAAATAAGTATCATGATACTGGAAGTCAACTGGCGCAATAGACATCATCAAGCCGGTAAAACCACCCATGGTAAATAAGACCACAAAGGCTATGGAAAACAGCATCGGTGTTTCAAAGGTCATTGCCCCTTTCCACATCGTAGCAGTCCAGTTAAACACTTTAACGCCAGTCGGCACCGCAATAATCATGGTGGCATACATAAAGTACAATTCACCTGCGATAGGCATGCCGACCGTGAACATGTGATGCGCCCAAACGATAAACGAGAGAAAAGCAATCGAACCAGTCGCCCAAACCATCGATGCGTAACCAAACAAAGGTTTACGTGCAAACACGGGAATGATGGTAGAAGCAACACCAAACGTTGGCAGAATCATGATATAAACTTCTGGATGCCCAAAGAACCAGAAAATATGTTGATACAGCACAGGATCACCACCACCGGCTGCATTAAAGAAGCTGGTGTGGAAAAACTTGTCGGTTAACAACATGGTCACTGCGCCGGCAAATACCGGCATAACAGCAATTAACAAAAATGCGGTAATCAACCAGGTCCAGACAAACAATGGCATATCCATCATTTTCATGGCAGGGGCACGCATATTGAAAATAGTCGCGATAATGTTGATCGCACCCATGATGGATGAAATACCCAACAAATGCACCGAGAAAACGGCAAAAGGCAGCGCTTTACCGACCGTAATCGGTTGCAATACCAACGGTGGATATAAAGTCCAGCCACCATTAGGCGCACCGCCCTCCATAAACAATGTACTTGCCAGCAATAACACACCCGCAACCAGCATCCAGAAACTCATGTTGTTCATGCGCGGCAAAGCCATATCCGCCGCACCAATCATAAGGGGAATCTGCCAGTTAGCCAAACCAACAAAGGCCGGCATAACAGCGCCAAACACCATAACCAATGCATGCATGGTGGTCATTGAGTTAAAGAACGCAGGATCTACAAACTGCAAGCCTGGTTCAAATAATTCAGCACGAATAACCATGGCCATTGCACCGCCAACAAAAAACATGGCCAGCGCAAACACCAAATACATCGTACCAATATCTTTGTGATTGGTGGTAGTAATCCATCTTAACAGCCCCTTGGCAGGACCGTGATCGTGATGATCATCGGCATGATGATCGTGTTCATCTACGACAGCAGACATACTTTATACCTCGAAAATAGTTAAAAAAGGGTGAGTAGACAGCAATATCAGAGACTTAGTCATCATCATCGGGAAGTGCAGTTTGCTTTGGCTGTAATTCATCGCCAACTTTGTTACCCAAATTATTACGAACATAGGTCATCAATTCTGCAAATTCCTTACCATTCAATTTGTCAAATTTTGGCATTTTTGAAGTACCTGCACGCAAGAAGCCGTCTAAAGACTCCCATTTTCCTGTCGCTATGGCACTACCGGTTAAAGCAGGAATTAAACCGGGAACGCCCGCACCGTTAATCTGATGACAGCCGACGCAATTTTTTAAATAGACCGACTCGCCATGCGCCATTAATTGCTGGCTACTTTGATCACTCAAATCCGGTTTTTGTTTTTGCTGCTCCAGCGTCTTTATCACCCAGGCATCATAATCGGGTTGCTCCAAAGCAATCACTACGATGGGCATAAAACCGTGATCCCTACCGCACAACTCGGTACATTGGCCGCGATAAGTACCTGCTTTATCGACAGAAGTCCATGCCTCATTGATAAAGCCGGGATTCGCATCTTTTTTCCAGCCCAAATCAGGTACCCACCACGAATGGATAACATCCGCCGAGGTCAAGACGAAGCGCACTTTTTTCTTGACCGGAATCACCAAGGGCTTGTCAACGTTTAACAAATAATGAGGAACAGAACGTGGGTCAGCGCCAACCGTTCTGTGTACTCTTTCACTTGCTTCATCCAAATGACTTTCAAAATGAATATCACTATCCAAATATTTATAATCCCAGTACCATTGGCGACCCGTCACTTGAATAGTCATATCAGACTTTTCAATATCGTTTAATTCCAACATGGTTTTTGTCGCTGGAATAGCCATACCAACCAAAATCAAGGTTGGTATGATAGTCCATATAATTTCAACGGTAGTATTTTCATGAAATTGTGCCGCTACATGTCCCTTTGATTTACGATGATGGTAAATCGAGTAGAACATGGCACCAAACACACCAATACCTATGGCGACACAAATCCATAGAATTAACATGTGCAAGTCATAAATGTCATTACTGACTTTTGTGACCCCTTTCATTAAATTGAGCGTATAGTCCGCCTGCGCTGCTCCTAGCCCTAAAGCCATTAAGATCAGACCTGCGAATAGTTGCTTTGCTTTGTTCACGGAGCAGCCCCTTTCGATAGTAGTTATAAACTCTTGTAAGTGTTATATCGCTTCGTAATTTCAAGACACAAAAAAACGTCCCAATCCCTTTACGTAATAATTATCACAAAAAACGGGATGATTTTAACCTATGATGCCGGTCTATACCAGATGTCCTTGTGATGATTTTAATTTGGCGCAAAAAAAAAGCTTGTGACCCAAGAAGCCACAAGCCTTTTTTGTTAAAAGAAGACTTGGTTTAACTATTTAACGCTTCAGCATAAGCTTTGTCAAAAGTAGGGATATGACTATCCAACCAACCTTTAACCATTTGCCCCACTTCTTCGGTAACATCTGCTTCACCGGCATGAAATTTGGTTTGCAAGCCTCCACAAATACCAATTAATGCTACATGCTCTGCTTTGTGGCGTTCGTAGCCTGCATAACCCTTAGCCAACATTTCTTTTTCTTCATGCGCAAAATGACCTACAACATAAGCAATTAAATCATCCAACTGCGCCCCTATTGCAGAACGGGCTGCACCACCAGTTGCCAAATCATATAACTTGTTAAGTTTATCAAACAAGATTTTATGCTCGTCATCTGCAAAAGCAACATCTGTACCGTATTGAGCAGCTGTCCACGTAATTAAAGCCATACATTTCTCCAGTGTTTTAATTATAATTATTTACCGCACAAAAAGTATGGATTATATTTAATACCCTGTCAATTTTAATGTAATTTACTCCAAAAAGACGGCTCAATTCGACAGCCACCCACCTCTGGATAATCAGGCACATCCTGCTCAAAATCCCGGTAAGTGAGCAACTAAAAAGCAATGCTGTTAATTCCCCCTGCCCCCCTCAAAAACACCCAATAACCCGAAGTGCCATATTACCCGATGTTGCCGCGCCCCTTAAAGCCCATTAACCAGACCAAACCGCTACCGAATAACCAGATCGCACCCGGAACGGGAACTGCGCCCGGGCGAACAGCCCATACGTAGAACGGGCCATTCGTACCGTCGTTGTACTGGAAGCCACTATTGCTATCGAAGACCCACGCGCCATCGTGATCGGGCGCAAACCCGGTACCCGACCAGTACACAGAGCTCTGGACGTTAGTGAACAAATCATAGCTGGCATTATGACTAGATGAAATTGATGAACCCTCTGCCTCACCCAAATTAGTGCTGAATTGCGTGGCTAGTTGGGCTTTGGTGGGCAGTACCCAGTCAGTGTAACCGGCATAATTCAGGTTGGCAGCCCAGGCTACGGCTCTCGACCAATCCATAGTAGTCCCGCTAAGGTTGGCATCCTTGGTCCAGGTGAGGTTTTGCGCTGAGTCGTAAACCGTCAAGGGGCCACTGGAAGTTAGTGACGCTTGTGCGCCGGTGCTTACGCCAAGAGCCAATACCACAGTTGCTAATATTTTATTCATAATTTTTCCTGTTATTATAAATTGCGGAAATGTTAATTAAATCACCTAAAAAATCAAGAACCTTGCTCAACAGCAACTACATAAGCTGCCACTAATGATTTTTTTTTCAGCAAGTTATGGCATTGCGTAAAGAGTTTATTTCGTTAGATTAATAATAGCCAGAAAAATATAAAATAACTAGATCATTTACATTTTATTTGGTTTATCTCTTAGGTTCGTTCGGCTACCAATTTAAAGCGGGACGGTTTTACAAATACCATCCCTTCAAGGGATGTTATCTGTCCCGGTTTAAGGTTTAAATTGATAGCCTCATAAAGGCAAGTCTAGTGTAATTTACTCAAAAAAGCTGGATCAATTCGGCACCCGCCCACTTCTGGATGATCCAATACATCCTGCTCAAAATCCCGGTAAGTGGGTAACTGAAAGGCAATGCGGTTAATTTTTCCGCCAGAGAATTCAAATTCCATGGCTCCGCCTTTGGCACGTGGACTGCCCTCTTTTGTGGTAAATAACAAAATACCCCCATTAGCAGCCGCCTTACCCTGTTGATCAGAAAGAATACGGGCACAACTGAGTTCGTTAATCGATAATCCGGCAAACACTTGTACCAACTGGCGTGCACTAACAATAACGCCACCACCTGGAAGAGGGGCTGGTACAGGCGTAGCTACAGGCGCAGACACCGCTGGTGCTGGCGTGATTGCCCCAGTGGGGGTTGGGATTGTTGCAGTTACAGGAGCAGAAACTGTCGCTGGTGCGGCAACCGGTTCCACCGACGGCGGAGCCAATAGTTTCTCCAAACCAAAATCACCCAAATGATTTTGCATCAAAACACTACCATCGCCATTTGTGGCCGTGGCCAACAAAGGAAACAACTGTTGCTCCATTTCGCTCTTGTTGGGATTTTTAAGTACCGAAATCAGTTGCCGCTCAATCGATTTAAGCGGTGTAAAAAACTGTTCCTTTTTCTGTCCCGACTCTTCAATCTGTTTCCAGTCTGCCGGTAAATTGACCGGCAGTCCCATGGCTTTCATAACCGCATAATCATCCGCAATCAGACACAAACCAAAATCCTTGGTGCGATAGCCTTCCATAACCTTGAGCTGAATCTCTCCACTCATCGCTTTTTGCGGCGGCGTATTGTAATTTTGCCAATCACTGCTATTGGCTAAAAAGTAATAAATAAAGGCATTACGATCAAATTTATTAAAACCCAAATCTTTCATAACCAGCTTTATTTTTCGGCAGTTACCCTCTACTTCTTCGTAGTTATTCCAGTTGGGCTTTAAATTGGGTTTGGCAGGATGCTTTGATTCCTCAATCAGTTGTAACAACTTCACTTCACCCGTGCCCGATTTAATGGGTGAGTAGCCTATTTCTTCCAGAGATAAATCCCGCGCATCAGGAATACCCTCCGGCGTTGTCTTTAACAACAAGGACGGAATAATTTCCGGATAAATTTTTAGCTCGCCTAGCGGCCGGGTATCTGAACCCAGTAGATTAATACCGCCTTCCGCCACGGCATAAACTTTAAAAATAGTGTAATTAAGCGCACCGGTTTTACCCGAAAAAGTAACAATAGGCGGTAATGAATGCGACTCTGAACTGTGCTTTACTGACGTAGGTGCTGGCGTGGCCGGATTGCTTTTCGCCCATTGCCCCGCAAACTGCCCCACTACGGCAACTCCCATACCCACGCCGGTTAACGCCAATAAATTGCTGGCCGTTGTCACATCACCGACCAAACCTGACACATCCACATCACTGTTGGCACTGGAAATAAAACTATAATCAACGAGCGTTTCCTTGCCCAAATCCAGACGCATCCAAGGGGTCAGAGTGATTTTTTTGGCATCAAATTTAAAATTACATTTACCTGATGTCGCCTGATAAGAAAAACCTGGCGCTTCATTATTAAATTTGAGCCCCTCATTGCGTACCGTAAAAATAAGCGCAGAAGACAAATCACCCTTCTCGTAAGAAGGCGTCATATTACTGCAACCACTTTTTGAGGCATTATCACCTTTAAAATCAAAATCCGAAATCAAGCGCACGTAGTAATCATCGCCATCAATGACCTGAAATCCGGGTAACGGTTGGAATTGATGGGGCTGGGTTAATTGTGCAGACTGGGGATCATTTGCCTGAGTCGAAGGATAATCAATGGCAATTTGCCGTGTGGGTGCGCATCCAGCCAACATAACACTCACAACCAAACTGAATTTAAAAGATGAAACAGAACGAATCGACATGCTTTAAACCTTATGCCGCAAGTTATACGGCGAATCAAGCTGGAAAAAACGAAAATGATAGGGCTTACACGGGGCGTTTGTCATGCTTTATTTTTGACATGTTATTTTATAGATATAAACAGGTCATTATCCGACTGGTTTTTTCAATTAAGGCAACTCGCAATAAATAAGCCCACAATTTATAGTCTCCACATACTTAACTTAATGGTAGTGACGTGCCCGACACCTTGACAATTTGGAGTGCAAACCTAGGTTTGTACTCCAGCCTTTAGATAACTCGCAAATAACCCACCCTATCATTCTCACGCTCCGGCGCAGGAATGCTACCAGTACCGCTCCTGCGTCACGCAACGCTGGAGCGTGGAACCAGGCGGATACTGAGGGGGTATTTTCTGCATGCTGCCTTAACCGTATTAACGGTTAAGCCTTTTTGCTTGTCCCGCCTAAAGTGGGTAGCCCAAAAATGCAAGTCATCCATCAAGCCAAAATAGCTATTCCTGAATTTTTTCACACATTTTAAATTGATACCATGTAAAATTAAAATCATGTATTTCGTAATTTTAGGATATAAAAGTGTTTAGAGGAACAACCATACTTTCAGTTCGTCGGGGCGACAAAGTTGTGATTGGCGGCGATGGCCAAGTCACCTTGGGCAATACCGTCATGAAAGGCAACGCGCGTAAAGTTCGCCGCCTGTATCATGACAAAGTCATTGCCGGTTTTGCCGGTGCAACGGCCGATGCATTCACCTTATTTGAGCACTTTGAAGGCAAGCTTGAAAAACATCGCGGCAATCTAACCAGAGCAGCCGTTGAAATGGCTAAAGATTGGCGTACAGACCGCGCCTTACGCAAACTGGAAGCATTGCTGACTATTGCCGATGCCAGAACTTCGTTAATTATTTCCGGTACGGGTGATGTTATCGAACCCGAATTTGACTTGATGGCGATTGGTTCAGGCGGTGCTTTTGCCCAAGCGGCAGCACGTGCCCTACTGGAAAACACCAACCTGAGTGCACGCGAAATTGTTGAAAGGTCATTAAATATAGCCGCTGATATCTGTATTTATACCAACCACAATCTGCGCATAGAAGAACTAGACGCCGAACCTAACGAGTAAAAGCATGACACACATGACTCCAAAAGAAATTGTAAGTGAGCTGGACAAACACATTGTTGGTCAAGCCAGTGCCAAAAAATCTGTCGCTATCGCGCTAAGAAACCGTTGGCGCCGTCAGCAGGTTGATCCTGCTTTACGCGATGAAATTACGCCCAAAAACATCTTAATGATTGGCCCTACCGGCGTTGGCAAAACCGAAATCGCCCGCCGTTTGGCACGTTTGGCAAATGCCCCCTTTATTAAAATAGAAGCCACCAAATTTACTGAAGTGGGCTATGTCGGTCGGGATGTTGAATCCATTATTCGGGATTTGGTCGATACTGCCGTCAAAATGACGCGGACAGCAGAAATGGAAAAGGTTGAATCTAAAGCCTACGATGCAGCCGAAGATAAAGTGTTGGATATTCTATTACCCAGAGCAGATGCCGGCATGTTGTCTGACTCGGAAGAATCTACCCGTCAAAAAATGCGTAAGAAATTACGTGAAGGCGATCTGGATGATAAGGAAATTGAAATTGATGTGCATGTTGCGCCTATGGGCGTAGAAATTATGGCTCCTCCCGGCATGGAAGAAATGACCAGTCAATTGCAAGGCATGTTCCAAAGCATGGGCTCGGATAAAACCAGATCACGAAAAATGTCCATTAAAAAAGCCTTGGCATCCATAAAGGAAGATGAAGCCGCCAAATTGGTTAATGAAGATGATATTAGGCTGCGAGCGGTAGAATCCGTAGAACAAAACGGCATTGTGTTTCTGGATGAAATAGACAAAATATGCAAGCGCTCTGAATTGGGCGGCGGTGGCGGTGAAGTCTCGCGTGAAGGCGTCCAACGGGATTTGTTGCCGTTAGTTGAAGGCAGCACGGTCAGCACTAAATATGGTACTATCAAAACAGATCACATTTTGTTTATCGCTTCGGGTGCATTTCATGTTGCCAAACCCTCCGACCTGATTCCCGAACTACAAGGCCGTTTTCCTATTCGCGTTGAATTAAGCGCCTTGTCTGCGGATGATTTCGTACGCATTTTGACGGAACCCAATGCCTCCTTAACCGAACAATATGAAGCCTTGCTGGCCACCGAAGGCGTGTCATTAAGCTTTGCCACCGATGGTATTCAGCGCATTGCCGAACTGGGCTGGCAAGTGAATGAAAGAACCGAAAACATTGGTGCGCGGCGACTGCATACCATGCTGGAACGATTACTGGAAGAAATTTCCTATAATGCACCCGACCTTATTGAAAAAGCGATCGTTATTGATGCCGCTTATGTTGATCAACACTTGACCGAGTTTGCTGAAGACGAAGATTTAAGTCGTTATATTTTGTAGCTGTAGTTGGGTTTATGGTGGTTTTTTAGCAAAATGTCTGGTTACGCTATCGCTAACCCGACCTACATGACAACATAACTGAGCAATATTTATAAATCGTATGCGCTTAACTGTAAAATCCAGCAATACCTGGCCTACTGAAATCAAACTGCATCAGGTTTCCAGTATTCTTGAAGTCAGCTTTGATGATGGCAGTGTCTATCAACTGCCGTATGAATATCTGCGGGTGTACACACCGTCGGCAGAAGCTGTCGGGCATGCACCTGGACAGGAGATTCTTCAGATTGATAAAGAAGATGTCACAATTAAAGAGATTAAACCCATTGGCAATTATGCCATTAGTCCGGTATTTAGCGACGGTCATAACAGTGGCATTTATACCTGGGATTTACTCTATAAATTAGGTTCTGAATATCAGACATTATGGACCAATTATCTCAACAAGCTGGAAGCTGCCGGACATAAGCGTAAAGCATCACTAAACACACGGTATAACTAATGACAAACGACAACACCACCCATTTCGGTTTTAAACAAGTCGCCACTGAAGACAAGGTAAATCTGGTTCGCGGCGTATTTGATTCGGTTGCAGGTCAATATGACATCATGAATGATTTGATGTCAATGGGTATTCACCGCATCTGGAAACGCGTTGCAGTGCAACTAAGTAATGTCCGCAAAGGCGAACAAGTGCTTGATCTGGCAGGCGGAACCGGCGACTTGACGGTACTGTTTGAGCAACGTGTCGGCATGGAAGGACAGGTTGTTCTGGCCGATATTAATTCCGAAATGTTGCGCACCGGGCGCAATCGACTGATCGACAAAGGCTTGGTGGGCAACATCCGCTATGCGCAAGTCAATGCCGAATGCCTGCCTTTTGAAGACAATTCCTTTGATTGTGTCTGCATCGCTTTTGGTCTGCGCAACGTCACCGATAAAGATGCCGCATTGCGCTCCATGTACCGGGTACTAAAACCGGGCGGTCGCGTTATCGTTCTTGAGTTTTCACATCCTGTCGATAAAATCACCGAAAAAGTATACGATTTTTATTCCTTTAAGCTACTGCCCAAGATTGGCAAGTTTGTGGCCAAGGATGAAGAAAGTTATCGCTACCTGGCTGAATCCATTCGTATGCATCCCAAACAGGATGAGCTGAAAAAAATGATGGAGAATGCCGGACTCGAACGTTGCGAATACTTTAATATGACCCAAGGAATTGTTGCCGTTCACAGAGGTTATAAAATTTAGCATGGTCATCAAACCTTTGTTAATGAGTGCATTGGAAGCCGCATTCAACAAATTTCTTGAGATGGATCAGAACAGCGCTGTTTTTTTAGCACCCCTGTCCGGCAAAATCATTGCCATGACCCTTTTGCCATTCAATGAAACCATTTACCTGTGTCCGACTTCTGATTCCATTCAGTTCCTTGATTACAGTCCGGATCAACCCGATACGCAATTAACCGGTTCGGTTTTCGCCTTTGGCTTAATGGGGCTCAGCTCAAAACCCATGCGTTCAATTTTCTCCGGTGAAGTTAAAATAGAAGGCGACATGCAGACAGGTCGAAAATTTCAGGAACTGTTCGCTAAACTGGACATTAATCTGGAACAACAATTGGCGCGTTACACGGGCGACACAATAGCGCATAACATCAGTCAGTTTTTTCGGGCAGGTCAAAACTGGAGCAAAGAGTCCATTGAAACCTTTAGACTTAATGCCTCGGAATTTCTTCAGGAAGAAACCCGCGATTTACCGGCGGTGCCTGAAGCTGATCTATTTTTCGCCCAGGTCGATGAACTACGCACCGACTTTGACCGCTTGCAAAGCCGTGTTGAACGACTTGAAAACGCGCTGCTGAATTAATTTTAATTTTTTACCACGATGACACGATGACACGAAGAACAGCCAAGGTAAAAACTTCGTGCTCTTCGTGGTAAATTTAGTTGGGCAAAAAAGCAGAGCCCCCACTACCAACAAAGGTAACACGTGATCCGACCTAAATTAGTATTACGCCTGATCCATATTAACTGGGTTCTCGTCGTTCATGGCCTGGACGAAATCGTTTTAAAAACCCATTTATTCCGCCCTGTTCGTTACTTGGCTTTTATTACACCCAGCTATTGGCTCAAACCCAAAGCGGATTCGCGTGGCATAAGAATCAGACGTGCCCTTGAAGATCTGGGGCCTATCTATGTCAAATTCGGGCAAGCTTTATCGACTCGCAAAGATATATTGCCTGATGATATTTCAGATGAGCTGGTCAAACTGCAAGACCGGGTACCACCCTTTGCCAATGAAATTGCCCGCAGCATTATTGAAAAAGAACTGGGCATGTCCATTGACGAAGCTTTTGCCGAGTTTGACCCGACACCTTTGGCCTCCGCTTCTGTTGCCCAGGTGCATACCGCGACGTTACATACCGGCGAAAAAGTTATCGTTAAAGTATTACGTCCCGACATTGAAGAACGGATTCGTTCCGACATCGGCCTGCTTTATGAATTGGCTCGTTTTGCGGAACGGTTCTGGTCAGATGCCAGAAGATTACGTGCCATGGACGTGGTTGCAGAATTTGAAAGATCCACCCTGGACGAACTGGATCTGGTTAGGGAAGCCGCTAATGCCGCCAAATTACGCCGCAATTTTGAAAACTCGGAATTGATCTACATACCCGAAATCTACTGGGCTTTTACGCGCCAGAAAGTCATGGTGATGGAAAGAATCTACGGCATACCCGTTGGAGAAATAGAACAACTCAAAGCCGCTGGCGCAAACTTTAAAGCATTGGCCGAACGCGGTGTAGAAATATTTTTTACCCAGGTATTTAGAGATAACTTTTTTCATGCCGACATGCATCCCGGCAATATTTTTGTCGAACTGCCGGATAAATACATTGCCGTTGATTTTGGTATCGTCGGGTCTTTGTCACTGTCTGATCAACGCTACCTGGCAGAAAATTTTCTGGCTTTTTTTAACAGTGATTATCGAAAAGTCGCAGAAATGCACGTTGAATCGGGTTGGGTGCCCCGTTCAACCCGGATAGAAGAATTTGAATCTGCCATTCGCAGCGTTTGCGAACCCATCTTTGAAAAACCGCTAAAAGACATTTCCTTTGGCCAATTATTATTGCGTTTATTCCAGACGGCTCGGCGCTTTGACATGCACGTTCAACCGCAACTGGTATTGCTACAAAAAACACTGCTCAATATTGAAGGTTTGGGGCGACAACTTTACCCTGAGCTGGATTTATGGCAAACCGCCAAACCTTTTCTTGAAAAATGGTTCCATGAGCGTTTGGGCCCTAAAGCCAAAATCAATAAAATAATCAAACAGTTCCCCGAATTTGCCGAACAGTTTCCGGAAATCCCGTCTTTGCTTTACAAAGCACTGGATCATGCCGCTCACGCACAGCAACATGCCGAGATGCAGCAACAAGAACTTGCACTGATGCGACAGCTTATGGATAAAAATCATAAAACCACCGTATGGGCCATGATTATTAGCGCCTCTATTATTAGTGCTGCGGTATTGTTTCAATAGCGTCTAACCTAATGATGAACTATAGTCGCGACGTGGGCGTCGCTCCAACCGTGGGAGCGACGCCCACGTCGCGACTAACGAAAACATCTTGATTTATCCGGGATTACCTCACTCAAGCTAAAAAAAACCGGAACAACGAGTATAAGCATTTTAAAGTGCACGGTGCATACTCTACAGGGTTATTAGGTGCCATAAACATTGACATTAACAAACCGCCACTATAAAATCTCACCCAGCTTGAGTTTGTTTTACCGTTATGCTTATCTTTACGAAGTTTTTACTATATTGCTCGTCCTGTTTATCATAAGTAATTCTTAAATTTCTCAGCGCTACCGGCCTCTTGAGGCTTCAATTACATATTATATATAGGACTACACAATGGCCACTGGTACAGTTAAATGGTTTAACGCTGAAAAAGGTTTCGGTTTTATTCAACAAGAAAACGGCGAAGACGTTTTTGTTCATTTTCGTAACATCAACAGCTCCGGCTTTAAATCTCTTGATGAAGGCCAAAAAGTACAGTTTACTGTAACTCAAGGTCAAAAAGGCCCGCAAGCAGAAGAAGTAACCATCATCTAATTGCAATTAAACTGTAGCCTGCTTATCGGCAGGCTACAGTTTGATTTACCAGGCTTTCAACAGCTCACTTACTTTATCTCTCCCCCGTTATATTACCGCCCCTTTTTACACCGCACTTTACAGCGCTTTATTAACAGCCAATACCGCCATACACTATCAACAAATCCTGTCATTATTGGTTTTTTCTACCTTAAAATTGATATTGTTTAATGGCGATTAAATCAGCCAAGTCATAACTACCCAAGCCCTTGATCAACGCCTTGATCAAATCAATATAAACCTACAGCTTGTGTCCTTTTTATGTCTCTTTTACACATAAAATTTCTTGTGCTATGCTACCCGTCACATATAAAGGCAGCATCAAGGATGCGTGTTGTTTTAACGAAGAGAATCGCCATTAAGAGTTGACCATGACCGAATCAAGCAATATCCAAGTGACCGTGCAAACTATAACCACTGCACTCAAAGATAAACCGGGTGCACTTTTACCTATTTTGCATGCCATTCAAGATGCCTTGGGTTATGTTCCTGCAGAAAGCGTCCCCGCCATTGCCAATGCTTTACATCTTTCTCGCGCTGAAGTGCATGGTGTCATCAGTTTTTACCATTATTTCCGCGACACTCCGCCAGGCAAACACACGATTCATCTTTGCCGTGCCGAATCCTGCCAAGCCATGGGGGGTAAAGACCTGGAAAATCATATAAAAACCCGGCTGGGTATTGATTTCCACGAAACCACCGCAAATGGCCAGTTTTCTCTGGAACCCGTATATTGTTTGGGTAACTGTGCCTGTTCTCCTGCCATGCAAATCGGCAACGAAATTTATGGCAGAGTGACGGCAAACAGTTTTGACACGACCATCAACGAAACAGAGGCATTGGCATGAGTATCACTATTTTTGTACCCTGCGATTCCAGCGCCATTTCCTTGGGTGCTAACCGCGTCGCTGCGGCTATCGCCAAAGAAGCTGAAAAGCGCAGCATTGATATTCAGTTAATCCGTAACGGTTCAAGAGGCCTGTTCTGGCTGGAAACACTGGTTGAAGTACTCACCGAAGCCGGTCGTCTGGCTTACGGCCCCGTTCAGGTAAGCGATGTAGCCAGCCTGTTTGATGCCAATTTTGTACAGGGCGGCACCCATTCCCTGCTTTTAGGTTTAACAGAAGAACTGGGGTACCTAAAAAAACAACAGCGTTTAACCTTTGCCCGCATTGGTATAACAGATCCTGTCAGCCTGGACGATTACCTCAATAATGACGGCTATCGCGGTTTAAGCAATGCCTTAAACCAATCACAGGCCGATATTGTTAAAACCGTGACCGATTCAGGTTTACGGGGTCGCGGTGGCGCGGCTTTCCCTACGGGCATTAAATGGAATACCGTACTGGGAACCCCCTCAGAACAAAAATACATTATCTGTAATGCCGATGAAGGCGATTCCGGTACGTTTTCTGACCGCATGGTCATGGAAGGCGACCCGTTTGTCTTAATTGAAGGCATGACTATCGCCGGCATAGCCGTTGGTGCAAACCAAGGCTATATCTACTTACGGGTAGAATACCCTCACGCCCATATTGCACTCAATACCGCCATTGAAAAAGCTTATCAAGCCGGTTACCTGGGCGATAACATTCAAGGCAGCGGCAAAACCTTTCATCTTGAAGTTCGCTTGGGTGCTGGCGCTTATATCTGTGGCGAAGAAACCTCTTTAATGGAAAGTCTGGAAGGCAAACGCGGACTGGTGCGTTTTAAACCGCCACTGCCTGCCATCAGCGGTTTGTTTGGCAAACCCACCGTTGTTAATAACGTCATTTCCCTGGCATCCGTACCCATTATTCTGGACAAAGGCGGTGATTATTACCGTGATTTTGGCATGGGACGCTCGCGCGGCACGTTGCCTCTTCAACTGGCAGGCAATATTAAACACGCCGGTTTGATTGAACTGGCTTTTGGTATGACCTTACGTGAACTACTCTATGATTTTGGTGGCGGTTCAGCGTCAGGACGCCCCATAAAAGCAGTACAAGTCGGTGGCCCTTTAGGCGCTTATTTGCCTGAATCGCAATTTGACACCCCACTGGATTATGAAGCTTTTGCTGCAAACTGGACGGTATTGGGTCATGGCGGCGTGGTCGTTTTTGATGACACGGCCGACATGGCACAAATGGCCCGCTACAACTTGGAATTTTGCGCTATTGAATCTTGCGGTAAATGCACACCCTGCCGCATTGGCTCTACCCGTGGCTATGAAGTTTTAGATGAAATTATTGCGGGCCGGGAACTGGGTAAAAATGTCCCTTTATTACGCGATCTATGCAATACCTTACTTAACGGCTCGCTTTGTGCATTGGGCGGTATGACCCCCTACCCAGTCTTAAGTGCTTTAAATCATTTTCCGGAAGACTTCGGGATCGATAAAAAAGCTAACGCCGCCTGATAACGACAAGAGGAATCAATCATGAGCATCAATAAAGAACAAGATTTTGGTACACCTGCCAGCACAGCAAGTCAATGGGTCACTCTGGAAATTGATGGCTTTAAGGTGACTGTACCCGCAGGAACTTCCATCATGCGGGCGGCAGCTAGTATCGGCATTGATATTCCCAAGTTGTGTGCAACCGATAGCATTGAACCCTTTGGTTCGTGTCGGCTTTGCGTTGTCCAGATTATAGGTGGTAAGGGAATGCCGGCATCTTGTACCACGCCTGTTGCAGAAGGCTTAAAAGTTGTTACCCAAAACAAAAGCCTGGCCGATGTCCGCCGTGGCGTGATGGAATTGTATATTTCCGATCACCCTCTGGATTGCCTGACCTGCTCAGCCAACGGCGATTGCGAACTGCAAGATATGGCCGGTGCGGTAGGTTTACGTGAAGTCCGTTACAACCCGATTGAAACCCATCTGGATGCCGTCAAAGATGAAAGCAATCCTTACTTTAGTTTTGACCCCAGCAAATGTATTGTCTGTTCCCGTTGCGTCAGGGCTTGCGAAGAAACCCAGGGCACGTTTGCCTTAACCATTGATGGTCGCGGCTTTGATTCCAAAGTATCGCCCGGCCAAAATGAAGCGTTCATGGATTCCGAATGCGTCTCTTGTGGTGCCTGCGTCCAGGCCTGCCCAACAGCGACCTTAATGGAAAAATCGGTGATTGACCACGGCCAGCCCGAACACGCTATTATTACTACCTGTGCCTACTGTGGCGTCGGCTGTTCATTTAGGGCAGAAATGAAAGGCGAACAAGTGATTCGCATGGTACCCAACAAAAATGGCCAAGCCAATCATGGTCATTCCTGTGTCAAAGGTCGTTTTGCCTTTGGTTATGCCACCCATAAAGACCGCATGACCAAACCCATGATTCGTGCCAGCATTAAAGATGCCTGGCAAGAAGTCAGCTGGGAAGAAGCCATTAATCATGCCGCTTCTGAATTAAGACGCATCCAGACAAAATACGGCAAAGATGCTATCGGCGGCATTACTTCTTCACGCTGTACCAACGAAGAAGTCTATATCATGCAAAAACTCATTCGTGCGGGTTTTGGCAATAACAATGTCGATACCTGTGCGCGGGTTTGCCATTCTCCAACCGGTTACGGACTGAAACAAACCTTTGGTGAATCATCAGGCACGCAAGATTTTGATTCCGTGATGAAAGCGGATGTCATTATGGTTATTGGTGCCAATCCCACCGATGGCCATCCGGTATTTGGTTCACAAATGAAAAAGCGCCTGCGTCAGGGCGCAAAATTGATTGTCGTTGATCCTCGTGAAATTGATCTGGTTAGAAATTCACCGCATGTACAAGCCAATCACCATTTAAAACTACGTCCAGGAACCAATGTCGCCTTGATTAATGCCATCGGCCACGTCATCATCACTGAAAAGTTAATGGACGAAGCCTTTGTCAAAGAGCGTTGCGATATTGCCTCCTTTACAAAATGGGAAACCTTTATTGCCCAAGAACACAACTCTCCAGAAGCCACAGAATCGGTAACCGGCGTTCCGGCAGCCGAACTCAGAGCAGCAGCAAGGCTTTATGCCACCGGCAACAATGGTGCCATTTATTACGGCCTGGGCGTTACTGAACACAGCCAAGGCTCTACCATGGTTATCGGCATTGCCAACATCGCCATGGCCACCGGTAATTTAGGGCGTGACGGTGTTGGCGTTAACCCGCTACGCGGACAAAATAACGTCCAGGGTTCTTGCGATATGGGTTCATTTCCACATGAATTCCCCGGCTATCGCCATGTTTCTGATCCTGCTACTCACCAACTGTTTGAAGCCGCATGGCAAGCTGAATTAAGCAATGAACCTGGCTTGCGTATCCCCAATATGTTTGATGCCGCCTTTGATAAAAGCTTTATGGGACTGTACTGCGAAGGTGAAGACATTGCCCAGTCCGATCCTGACATTCAGCATGTACATGCCGCCTTACGCGCCATGGAATGTGTCATTGTGCAGGATATCTTCCTCAATGAAACTGCAAAATTTGCACACGTCTTCTTGCCTGGCTCGTCATTTTTAGAAAAAAACGGTACCTTTACCAACGCAGAACGACGTATTTCCCCCGTCCGTAAAGTCATGACGCCATTGGCAGGCTATCAGGATTGGGAAGTTACCCAAATGCTGTCAAATGCCATGGGTTACCCGATGAACTACAACCATCCGTCAGAAATTATGGATGAAATTGCCAGCCTGACACCGACTTTTGCCGGCGTCAGTTATGACAAAATTGACGAACTGGGCAGCATCCAATGGCCCTGCTATGATGAAGCCTCGGTCGGCACCCCTATCATGCATGAAGACAGCTTTATGCGCGATAACGGCAAAGGCTTGTTTATGTTGACCGAATACGTACCCACCATAGAACGTAGCAGTCGCAAATTTCCGTTACTGTTAACCACCGGACGCATCCTGTCGCAATACAATGTCGGTGCCCAAACACGTCGCACAGAAAATAACGCCTGGCATGCAGAAGACCGTCTTGAAATTCATCCACATGATGCCGAAGATCGTGGCGTAAAAATGGATGACTGGGTCGGTATTAAAAGTCGTGCCGGTGAAACCGTATTACGAGCAACCATTACCGAGCGTGTTCAGCCTGGCGTGGTCTACACCACTTTCCATTTCCCTGAATCCGGTGCCAATGTAATCACCACCGATAACTCTGATTGGGCAACCAATTGCCCGGAATATAAAGTGACCGCCGTGCAAATCAGTAAAGTTAATCAACCCTCTGAATGGCAAGAAAAGTACCGTGCATTTTCAGAAACACAACTGGATTTGCTTGAGCAAGGCATCAATAATAGCTAAGGCAGCACGATAAACCGTTGACTGAGCGGAGCCGAAGCCAGCAATATCGCTTCGACTCCGCTCAGCGAACGGCTTAACTTAATGGCACTGACGCTCCAGCGTGGGAACGACAGGGTGGGGGTTATTTATTGCGAGTTACCTAACCATCCGGCAACCAGACAGCTCTCTCAAGGACAACCACTGAGAGAGGCATTAAAACCAATTTTATAGCCAATGAAACAATGAGTTATGGAAGATACAAACGCATTCTCCTGCTAAAAAGGGTTGAGGTAACGACTGCACGCATGCAGAAAGTACCCAGCCATGGAGCGAGGAAGGTAGAAGCGCGTACGGAACAGCGATTGAAAATAATGCAGGAACAGCGTAGCGGTGTGTACAAAAGCATAAAATCAACGCCTCATAACCCTCTTTCCCTTGAGGGTGAGGCGTTCGCTTGTGTAGATACCGATACCCTGAGAGAAGATTAACGCATGCAATCGTTACTATTGGATTTGGGCTGGCCCAGCTATCAACAAAGATCCGTTGATCGCTGGCAAGGTGATGTGCATGAAAAAAAGCAAGACTATATTGCCGAAGAAGTCCCTATTTCCCTGATTTATAACGGCACGCCGCATGTCGTCATGCTGGCAACCCCGACTAATCTGGAAGATTTTGCCTTGGGCTTTAGCATCACCGAAGGTATTATTAAAAATCCGCAAGAGTTACTGTCAGCGCGGGTTTATAATCGCTCCAACGGTATTGAGGTACAATTAAAAATTCCCGACAACCGCTTTCAAGGCATGGCCGATAAAGGTCGTAATTTAACGGGCCGAACCGGTTGCGGTCTGTGTGGAGCCAGTACCTTAAAACAGGCCATTCGCCAACCCAATCAGGTTAATGGCGACTTGTCTCTGTCAGGTACCCAGTTGCGCTCTGCGTTAACCGATATTAAACAACACCAAACATTAAACCGGTTAACCGGAGCCGTGCATGCCGCCGCCTGGGTTATTCCCGGCCTGGGCATTGTCGATCTCAGGGAAGATGTAGGCCGGCATAATGCACTGGATAAGTTAATTGGTTTATTATTGCGTACGGGCAAAGATTTATCGGCCGGCTTTGTCATCGTGACCAGTCGAGCCAGTTATGAAATGGTACAAAAAACCGCGTGGGTTGGCATTACCCTGCTCGCGGCTATTTCTGCACCTACCGGCCTGGCCATAAGACTGGCAGATGAAACAGGACTTACTTTAATCGGTTTTGCCCGTGATGATCAGCATGTTATCTATACTCATCCACAGCGCTTAACTCACAGCAACCCTCTTATTTAATTAACCATGAAAATTGAAACACTTGTCAAAATGGCCAATGACATTGGTAATTTTTTTAACGCAGAAAGTAATAAAGAAATCGCTGCTGAAGGCATAACAAAACACATTTTAAGATCATGGGATCCCAGAATGCGTCGTGATATTATTACTTATTGTAAAGAAGATGGATCAGCTTTAAGTGAACTGGCCAGAACCGCAATAACCAAACTTGATCAGGTTTAAGCTATTTTTTATTCACCACGAAGGTACGAAGAGCACGAAGTTTTCTTTCTTCATGCCCCTCGTGCCTGAAGCATGACGTGATTTGCAAAGCAGTTATTTACGCTACCAAGACACATTGTTTTCTTCGTGTCCTTGGTGTCTTCGTGGTGAAAAGTTTTTAAGATTTACCTGTTATCGACGATTACCAGAAGCCCTAAGGATTAACGCATGAAAACGACCGATGCATACCGACAAAGACTGCTAACTGAACTTATTGAACACAGCGCCCAAATTGACGCATTGGTGATAAAATCCCGACAGGCAGGTACTAACGTTAATAAAGAACTCGAAGCGTTACGCACCCAACAGCAAATAACCACCAACAAACTTCACGATTTGGAAGACTCCAACAGCAGTGCTTGGGAAAATATTGGCGATGGCGGTTAACTGGGCCAAACATCTAAAACGTGCGCGATGCGAACCCTACGATACTATAACAAGCCGTAGGAGATATCCCTTGCGGTTGCCCTATTGAAAATAGGCTTGTTAAAAAAGTGGGCAGCCTCAAGGGACTGCCCCACTTACGGACTCATGAACTCACCCCACCCCAAGAAAATCGCCCCTACTCTGCTATCAACCTGCAAAACCCGTCCGTTTTATAAAAAATCACATTCAAATCCCCCCATACCGCAGCAAATGCTTTATTATTAGCACCTTAAAATAACAAGCCTAAAAGGCGACACTAAAAATAATGAGCAACCTTTCAGA